>JBKJSM010000143.1:0-2576 GCA_046594445.1 Gaiellaceae bacterium
GAGCGGCCGGCGCCGACGACGAGCACGTCGCAGTGGGCGTGCATCGTCTCGTAGCGCGTCTCGTCCGGCGCCGCCACGAGCCGGCCCTTGCCGGCGAGCGGCTCGGCGACGAGGCCGTCCTCGAGGTCGACGAGCGTCGCGCGCAGCATCGGCCGGGAGCCGATCTGCACGAGCGCGTTCGGCTCCTCCTCGCCGGCCGTGTAGACGCCGCGCGGGCGGTCGCGGTAGAGCGAGCGGAAGCCGCCGAGGACGCCGTTCCGCACGAGCGCGGCCGCGAGCGTCTCGCCCTCGCGGCCCTCGTACTCAGCGCCGCTGAACGTGAATCTCATGAGTGAGCGTGTCGCGGGTGAGCTCGAACCAGCGGCGGCAGCCGTGCGTGTGCACCCAGCGCTCGCGGAACGGGCCTCTCGGGTTGTCGCGGAAGAACAGGAACCGCGCCCACTCCTCGTCGGAGAGGGCCGCGGGATCGGACGGGTACGGCACGCCGGCCTGGCCGCCGTAGGAGAACTCGGTCTCGTCGCGCTCGCCGCACCAGGGGCAGGGGATCAGGATCAATGCGCCACCCCCGCGGCACCGTGCTCGTCGATCAGCGCGCCGGTCGTGAAGCGCTCCAATGAGAACAGCGCGTTCAGCTCGTGCGGCTGCTCGTGCGCCAGCGTCCACGCGAACGCCCAGCCCGAGCCGGGAGTCGCCTTGAAGCCGCCGGTCCCCCAGCCGCAGTTCACGTACAGGCCCTCGACCGGCGTCGGGCCGACGATCGGCGACGCGTCCGGGCACACGTCCACGATCCCCGCCCACGTTCGCAGCACGCGCGCCTGCGCGAAGATCGGGAACAGCTCGAGCGCCGCTGCAAGCTGGTGCTCGATCACGTGGAACGAGCCGCGCTGCGCGTAGGAGTTGAACGGGTCGACGCCGGCGCCCATCACGAGCTCGCCCTTGTGCGCCTGGCTGACGTAGACGTGCACGGCGTTCGACATCACGACCGTGTCGAGCACCTGCTCGTACAGCTCCGAGACGAGCGCCTGCAGCGGGTGCGACTGGATCGGCAGCTCGAGCCCGGCCACTTTCGCGAGCACCGACGAGTGTCCGGCGGCGCACAGGCCGATCTTTCCCGCCGCGATCGGGCCGAGCGTCGTCTGCAGCGTCAGCCCGTCGAACCCGGTCACCTCGCAGCCCTGGATCAGGTCGACGCCGAGCGCGTCGGCCGCGCGCCCGTAGCCCCAGGCGACGTTCTCGTGCCGCGCGATCCCGCCACGCGCCTGGAAGGTCGCGCCCAGCACCGGGTAGCGGGCCTCCGGCGACACGTTCAGGATCGGGCAGAGCTCCGCGACCTGATCCGGCTCGAGCCACTCGGCGTCGATCCCGTTCAGCCGGTTGGCGCCCACGCGCCGCACCGAGTCGCGCACGTCCTGCAGCGAGTGGGCGAGATTGAGCACGCCGCGCTGGGAGAAGAGGAGGTCGTAGTCGAGCTCTTCCTCGAGCCCCTCCCAAAGCTTCAGTGAGTGCTCGTAGATCGCGGCGCTCTCGTCCCAGAGGTAGTTCGAGCGGATGATGGTCGTGTTCCGCGTGATGTTGCCGCCGGCGAGCCAGCCTCGCTCGAGCACGGCGACGTCGGTGATGCCGTGGTTCTTCGCCAGGTAGTACGCGGTCGCGAGGCCGTGGCCGCCGCCCCCGACGATCACGACCTCGTACGACGACTTCGGCTCAGGGTTGCGCCAGAGGAAGTCCGGGTGCTCGCCGCTCAACGACGTGCGCTTGTACCTCTTGTCACCAGGGAGTAGGATCGACGGTTGTGAAGCCACGAGCGAATCCTGCTTTATCCACTGCCGAGGCGTTTGCCTCCGACGCGCGCGTCGCCGCGCTGCTGGAGCAGCTCGTGGCGAAGCCGTCGTTGCAACGGCAGGCTCTCGCCGGCCCCGAGAAGTTCTTGAAGCGGCAAGGGATCGACCTCCCTCAAGGCCTGACGGTGAATTTCGGTGCTCAGCTGAAGCCGAAGCTCGAACGACCGACGCCGGACTGGTTCCCGTTCTCGATCAGGCTCACCCGCTGCCGCACCTTTTGGATCCGTGATCCGAAGACGAACCGGCTGCGGCAGGAGACGGTCTGCTTCGGGATCGAGATCACGCCGAACCCCGTCCCCGGCGGGCCGATCGGCTGAGCTTCGCCGTTCAGCGGCGCAGCACGATGCCGGCACGGTCGCCCGTCAGCTCCCCGTCCTGCAGCGTCACGCCTCCGTTCACGAGCACGTGCCGCATTCCCTCGGCTAGCTGGTTCGGCTCGTAGACCGTCCCGCGCTCGGCGAACCCGCGTGGGTCGAAGATGGCGACGTCGGCTCGGGCGCCTTCGCGGAGGACGCCGCGGTCGGTTAGGCCGATTCGCTCGGCCGGCTGGCCCGTCAGGCGGTGGACGGCGTCTTCCGGGGTCAGTAGCCGCTCGTCGCGGACCATGAAACGCCAGAACCACGCCGCCCAGGTGTACGCGCCGTGGAAGCACGACTCGGCGAGCTTGCCGGTCGGGGCCAGCGTCGTCGCGTCGGAGCCGGGCATGCAGAGCTTGTGCGCGAACGCCTCGCGCTG
>JBKJSM010000066.1:0-3262 GCA_046594445.1 Gaiellaceae bacterium
AACGAGGAGGAGGTCGCCGCCGCCGCGGAGACGCTGCGCGCGGCGGGCACGACCGTCCACGCCCAGCGCGCGGATATGACCGACGCCGACGAGGTGCGCGACTTCGTCTCCCGCTCGACGGAGGCGCTCGGCGGCGTCGACGGCCTCGTCAACAACGCGGGACGCGCGCGCCCCGGCACCTTCCAGACGCTGACCGACGAGGACTGGCGCGCCGACCTCGACATGAAGCTCTTCTCGCTGATCCGCTGCTGCCGCGAGGTGCTGCCGGCGATGCGCGCCGCGGGCGGCGGCCGGATCGTCAACATCGGCGCGGTCCAGGGCCGTGGGCCCGACCCCGCCTTCTTCGGCACCTCCGTCCTCCGCGCCGCCGGCAACTCGTTCACGAAGACGTTCGCGATGGAGGTTGCGCGCGACAACGTGCTCGTCAACGGCGTCAACATCGGCTTCGTCGTCACGCCCCAGTGGGACAACATCCACCAGAAGCGCGCGCCGGAACTGGAGCAGAACGAGTTCTTCCGCCGGCTGGCGGCGGAAGAGGTGCCGCTCGGCAGGTTCGGCACGCCGGACGAGGTGTCCGGGATCGTGACGTTCCTGCTCAGCGGGCGGTCGAGCTACATCACCGGCGCGTCGATCGACGTCGCGGGCGGGATGGGAAGGTACGTCTAGCGGTTGCGAGTGCGAGTGCGGCGGCGGTTGCCGTTGCCGCCGCTCTGCGGCTTAGGCCTCGAGGCGACGACCATCCCCGACGAGGCGAACTGCGCCCCGTGGCCGAGGCGGTCGGCGAGGCGGCTGACGTCGCCGCGCTGGTCCGGGAGGACGAACGTGACGCCGCTGCCGCTGCGTCCGGCGCGGCCGGTGCGGCCGACGCGGTGGACGTAGTCGTTGTCGCCGTGCGGCGGATCGAAGTTGATCACGTGCGTGATGTCGTCCACGTCGAGGCCGCGGGCGGCAACGTCGGTGGCGACGAGCGTCGTCACGCGGCCCGACTCGAACTGCGCCAGCGCCCGCTCGCGCTGGTTCTGCGAGAGGTTGCCGTGCATCGCGACAGCCTTGATGTTGTGCTGCCGCTCGAGCTTGCGGGCGAGCTTGTCGGCGCCGTGCTTCGTGCGTACGAAGACGAGCGCGAGGCCGCGCTCGCCGCGGAGCTGCTCGACCAAGCGGTCGAGCTTGTCCTCGGAGGTGACGGCGACGAAGCTGTGATCGACCTCGCCGCGCTGCGCCTCGGCCGGCGCTTCCGCCTGGACGCGCACCGCATTGACGGTGTAGGCGCGGGCGAGCTCTGCAACCGCGCCGTCGAGCGTGGCGGAGAAGAGCATCGTCTGCCGGTTGTCCGGGACGCCGCGAAGGATCCGGTCGACCTGGGGCTTGAAGCCCATGTCGAGCATCCGGTCGGCCTCGTCGAGGACGAGCACGCGGACGTCGGTGAGCTTGACGGCGCGCCGCTCCATCAGGTCGTGGAGGCGGCCGGGCGTCGCGACGAGGATGTGTGCGTCACGGGCCTTCTTGATCTGGGCGCCGATCGGGGCGCCGCCGTAGACCGTCTCGACGCGCAGGCCCTTGGCCTTGGCGAGCGGACGGATGTCGGCCGCGACCTGGAGCGCGAGCTCCCGCGTCGGGCAGAGGACGAGCGCTCCGGGACGGGCGTTCGAGCCGGCGGTGCGCTCGACGAGCGGCAGGCCGAAGGCGAGCGTCTTGCCCGAGCCGGTCGGCGACTCCGCGAGGATGTCGAGCCCCGCGAGCGCGTCCGGCAGGACGAGATCCTGGATCGCGAATGGATGGGTGAAACCGCCGCTCTCGAGCGCCCGAATGACGGGCGCGCTGACGCCGAGCTCCTGGAATGACTTTGACACGTTGTTCTACTCCTTGATTTGACTTGCATGTTCGAGACGCAACTGACCTCGAACAACCTAAAAAGGAGGAACGAGAAGCTAGATCTCCACGGGGCCCAAATGGCCTGCCGTGCACACACCGTAGCAGCAGCGGATAGAAGTCGCTGCTAACCGGGCTTTCGGGCGATCGCCTCCACCTCGACGAGGATGCCCCCGGGCAGGTTGACCCCCACCGTGGTGCGGGCGGGGAAGGGCGCCTCGAAGCTCTCGCGGTAGACCTCGTTGAAGGCCGCGAAGTCGCCGAGGTCGGCGAGATACGCGTTGACCTTGATCACGTCGGCGAAGTCGCAGCCGGCAGCCTGGAGGCACGCGCGCAGGTTCCGGAAGACCTGCTTCGTCTGACCGGTGATGTCGTCCGCGGTCAGCTTGGCGCTCAGGTCGAACCCGACCTGTCCCGCTGTGTAGACGAGGTCGCCGCTCACGACGACGGGCGAATAGGGGACCTTAGGCGTCGCGACGCCCTCCGGCTGGATCGACTCCTTCATCGCTGTGTGTCCTTTCGTCGGAGCGCGCGGCCTGCCAGCGCGCCAGTGTGGTTGCCGTCGTCGACGACGAGTGTGCCGTTCACGAGCACGTAGGGGATCCCCTCCGGACTGCGGCGGGGATCCTCGTACGTCGCGGTGTCACGAATCGTTTCCGGGTCGATACAGGTCACGTCCGCGGCCATCCCGGGCCGGAGCAGGCCGCGATCCGCGAAGCCGAGCCGCTGCGCCGGCAGCGATGTCATCTTCCGCACGGCCTCCTCCCAGCTGAGAATTCCCAGCTCGCGCACGTAGACGGCGAAGTAGCGCGGGAACGTGCCCCAGCCGCGCGGGTGTGGCCGGTCGCCGACGATGATCCCGTCGCTGCCGGCCGTGTGCGACCAGTGCGCCATCGTCGTGCGCACGTTCTCCTCGTTGCCGAAGTGGGCGATGCACGAGACGCCGAGCTCGCGCTCGACCAGCAACTCGCAGACCCAGTCGATCGGCCGCTGGCCCGCGGCGGCCGCCGCATCGCCGACCGGACGCCCGTCGACGTGGATGATCGACCAGTCGACCGGGATCTCGTGGAAGCCGTCCGAGCCCTCGTCCTCGATCTCGGTGCGCAGGCGCTCGCGCAGCGACGGGTCGCGCAGCCGCTCGATCGTCGCGGCGCCGCCGCCGGCGTGCATCCAGCTCGGCAGGATCGAGTGCAAATAGGTCGAGCCCGCGAGGTAGGGATAGGTGTCGAGCGTCACCTCGATCCCGTCGTCGCGCGCCCGGTCGATCATCGCGAGCAGCTCCGGCGCGCGGCCCTTGTTGACCTCGAAGCCGAGGTGCGCGTGCGCGAGGTGGAGCGGGACGCCCGAGCGGCGCGCGATCTCGATGCAGTCGGCATACGCCTCGAGCGCCTGC
>JBKJSM010000023.1:0-30236 GCA_046594445.1 Gaiellaceae bacterium
TGCCCCCAGGGGGCAGACGGGGCCCCTACAGAAACGCTAGCGAGAACGTCGCTACGCAGGTGTGACGGCTTCGCACCGAAACCGTGACTTCTCGAACGGGCTCAGATGTCGCCCTTGAACGTGTCGCAGGCCGAGGGATCCCCGTTCTCGAAGCCCTTCTGGAACCACGCCATCCGCTGCTCCGATGAGCCGTGCGTCCAGGAGTCGGGATCGGCGTTCCGGCCGGACTGCTCCTGGATCCGGTCGTCGCCGACGGCCGCAGCCGCCGTCAGGCCCTCCTCGACGTCGCCGGGCTCGAGCAGGCCTTCCTGGTTCGCCGAATGGCCCCAAACGCCGGCCAGGCAGTCGGCCTGCAGCTCGAGCTTGACCGAGAGCTCGTTCGCGCCCTCCGGATCCTCCTGCTGCTGTCGGTTCACGTCCTCGGAGACGCCGAGCAGGCTCTGAACGTGGTGACCGAACTCGTGCGCGATCACGTACGCCTGCGCGAAGTCGCCCTGCGCGCCGAAGCGGGTCTGCAGCTCGCGGAAGAAGCCGAGGTCGATGTAGACGTGCCGGTCGGCCGGGCAGTAGAACGGGCCGACGGCGCTCGTCGCGTTCCCGCAGCCCGTCTGGATCCCGCTCGTGAAGAGACGGAGCGTCGTCGGCTCGTAGGTCTGGCCGGCCTCCGCGAAGATCTTCTTCCAGGTGTCCTGGACGTCGGCGACGACGAACTGGACGAACTGGGCCTCGTCGTCGCTCGCCGGGGGCGCCTCGCCGCCGGACGCGGGTGTCGACGGCGCCGCCGGCAGGTTGATCGGGAAGCCGCTGCCGCCTCCTCCCCCGCCGGGGAGCCCGCCGGAGAGGAAGAGGACGACGAGCATGAGGATGATCCCGAGGCCGCCACCGCCGGCCTTCCCCATCGGGAAGCCGCCAAGTCCGCCACCACCGCCTCCGCTGCCGCGATAGTCCTCGACCTGGCCCGCACCGGTTCCTCTGCGCCACTTCATCGCCGGTGTACGTGCCCCGCCCACGCAAACCCTAGTCCCCCCTGATCGGGGGCGTCTCCCGCCGGGCTACACTCGCGCCATGGCCCAGGCGCCCGCACTGCCGCGCGGGTTCGAGCTCCCGCTCGAGCCCCGGCTCCCTCGGATCGGCTCGATCGACGCGGTCGCGCTCGAGGAGCGCGCGGCGACTCTCGCCAAGCGCTCGATCAAGAAGGAGTCGAAGCTCCAGGCGTTCGAGCTCGCGGTCCGGATGATGGACCTGACGACGCTCGAAGGCGCCGACACGCCGGGCAAGGTCGCAGCGCTCTGCGCGAAGGCCGTCCGGCCCGACCCGGTCGACACCTCGGTGCCGTCCGTCGCGGCCGTCTGCGTCTACCCGAACCTCGTCCCGACCGCCGTCGCGCGGCTCCGAGGCACGAGCGTCCGCGTCGCCTCCGTCGCCACCGGCTTCCCCTCCGGCCACGTCCCTCTCGACGTCAAGCTCGCCGAGGTGCGCGAGGTCGTCGAGGCAGGTGCCGACGAGGTTGACATGGTGATCGACCGAGGTGCGTTCCTCTCCGGGCGCTACGCGAAGGTCTACGACGAGATCGTCAAGATCAAGGAGGCCTGCGGCGAGGCGCACCTGAAGGTGATCCTCGAGACGGGCGAGCTCGGCACCTACGACAACGTCCGCCGCGCCTCACTGCTTGCGATGGCCGCCGGCGCCGACTTCATCAAGACCTCGACCGGCAAGATCAGCCCGGCCGCGACCCTTCCCGTCACCCTCTGCATGCTCGAGGCGATCCGCGACGTCCACGACGAGACGGGCCGCGTCGTCGGGATGAAGCCGGCGGGCGGGATCCGCACCGCGAAGCAGGCGGTCGCCTACCTCGTCGTCCTCCACGAGACGCTCGGGCTCGCGTGGCTGACGCCCGACCTCTTCCGCTTCGGCGCCTCCTCGCTCCTGAACGACGTGCTGATGCAGATCCGCAAGCAGAAGACCGGCCTGTACCAGTCCTCCGACTACTTCACCAAGGACTAGATGGCCGTCGAGAAGCACAAGCCGACGACTCCGGCCCTGACCGAGTGGGAGTACGCGCCCGCGCCGGAGGCCCGTGACATCGTCACGCTCCAGGAGCGCTACGGACTCTTCATCGGCGGCGAACTCGTCGACCCGCGCTCGGGCGAGTGGTTCCCGACGGCGTCGCCCGCGACCGAGGAGCATCTCGCCGACGTCGCCCAGGCCGGGCCGGAGGACGTGGACGCGGCGGTCGAGGCCGCCCGCGGAGCGTTCAACGACGGCTGGTCGTCGCTCGCCCCCGCCGAGCGCGCCAAGTACCTCTTCCGGATCGCCCGGCTGATCGCGGAGCGCTCCCGCGAGCTCGCTGTGCTCGAGAGCCTCGACGGCGGCAAGCCGATCCGCGAGGCGCGCGACGTGGACATCCCGCTCGCGGCCGCGCACTTCTTCTACTACGCGGGCTGGGCTGACAAGCTCGAGTACGCCTTCCCGAACCGCCGCCCGAAGCCGCTCGGTGTCGCCGGTCAGATCATCCCCTGGAACTTCCCGCTCCTGATGCTCGCCTGGAAGATCGCTCCGGCGCTCGCGGCCGGGAACACAGTCGTGCTGAAGCCGGCGGAGACGACGCCGCTGACCGCGCTCCTCTTCGCCGACATCTGCCGCCAGGCGGAGCTGCCCCCGGGGGTTGTCAACATCGTCACCGGCGACGGCCGGGCGGGCGCCGCACTCGTCGAGCACCCCGACGTCGACAAGATCGCCTTCACCGGCTCGACCGGCGTGGGCAAGGCGATCCAGCGCCAGCTCGCCGGCACCGGCAAGAAGCTGACGCTCGAGCTGGGCGGCAAGGCTGCGAACATCGTCTTCGACGACTGCGCCCTCGACCAGGCCGTGGAGGGGATCGTCAACGGGATCTACTTCAACCAGGGCCACGTCTGCTGCGCCGGCTCCCGGCTGCTCGTCCAGGAGTCGATCTACGAGCAGACCGTCGAGAAGCTGAAGCGGCGGCTGACCACGCTCCGCCTCGGCGACCCGCTCGACAAGAACACGGATATCGGAGCGATCAACTCGCGCGCGCAGCTCGACCGGATCACCGAGCTCGTCCAGTCCGGAAAGGACGAAGGGGCCGAGATCTACCAGCCGCCCTGCCGCCTGCCCGAGCAGGGCTACTGGTTCGCGCCGACCGTCTTCACGAACGTCGCCCAGAGCTACCGGATCGCCCAGGAGGAGATCTTCGGGCCGGTGCTCTCGGTGCTGACGTTCCGGACGCCGGAGGAGGCCGTAGAAAAGGCGAACAACACGCCGTACGGGCTCTCGGCGGGTGTTTGGACGGAGAAGGGCTCGCGGATCCTTTGGATGGCGGAGCACCTCCGCGCCGGCGTCGTCTGGGCGAACACGTTCAACCGCTTCGATCCGGCGTCGCCGTTCGGCGGCTACAAGGAGTCGGGCTTTGGCCGCGAGGGCGGCCGGCACGGACTCGAGCCGTATCTCAGCTTCGAGGGATCGGAGAGCAGGGGTGGCTAGGAAGCTGCGGCTGCCGCTCCTCCTCGTCGCCGGCGCGGTCGCGCTGCTGCTCGGCGACCGCCGGTTCGGGAGCACCTCGTGAGCGATCGCCTGCCCGTCCGCAAGACGTACAAGCTCTTCCTCGGTGGCGGCTTCCCCCGCTCGGAGTCCGGCCGCACCTACGAGGCGGAGGGCCAGAACGTCGCCCGCGCCTCGCGCAAAGACGTGCGCGATGCCGTCGTCGCCGCCCGCTCGGCCCAGCCGAAGTGGGCCGCCGCGACCGCGTACAACCGCGGCCAGGTGCTCTACCGGGTGGCCGAGATGATGGAGGCACGGCTGACCGATCTCGCCGCCGTCTGCTCGGGGAAGCAGGAGGTCGAGGCCGCGATCGACCGGATGGTCTGGTACGCGGGCTGGGCCGACAAGCTCGCCCAGGTGCTCGGCTCCTCGAACCCCGTCTCCGGCCCGTACTTCAACTTCACCGTGCCCGAGCCGACCGGCGTCGTCGCGATCCTCGCGCCCGACGAGCCGCCGCTCGGCGGCCTCGTCTCGCGGATCGCGCCCGCGATTGTCGGCGGCAACGCGGTCGTCGTGGTCGCCTCGGAGACCCGCCCGCTCGCCGCGATCGAGCTCGCGGAGGCGATCGCCACTTCCGACCTGCCGGGCGGGGTCGTCAACATCCTCACCGGTGGCCGCGACGAGCTCGCGCCGGTGCTCGCGGGGCATATGGACGTGAACGCGATCGACCTGACGGGCGCGAACGGCCAGACCGCCGAGCTGGAGCGGCTTGCCGCCGAGAACGTCAAGCGCGTCGTCCTCGGCAGCTCCGACTCGCAGAGCCCCTGGGACATCTCCGCCTTCCTCGAGCTGAAGACGATCTGGCATCCCATTGGCCAGTAGCGGGGCTCGGCCCGTGATAATCGCCCGGTGAGCGCACGCCGACTCAGTCACGCGATCTCGGAGGGCGAGGGGATTTCCTTCGTCGTTGCGGTCGGTGCCCCCGGCACCGCCGAGGCGGCCGAGGCGGACGGCGCGGCCGCGGTCTGGATCGACCAGGCCGGGTTACTCGACAGGGTGCGGGAGGCGACCGCGCTGCCGGTGCTCGGATCCGGGACGATCGCGGGCGCCGACGCTTGGATCGTCGGCCTCGACGACGACCTCGACGGGTCCGACGGGATCGAGCGGGTGATCCGGGTCGAGGACGAGGAGTCGCTCGAGGACGCCCTGGAGCGGTTCGACCCGGAGCTGATCCTGCTCGCCGCCGGCGACGCGGACGACCCGATCGACTGCGTGCTCGGCCTGCTCTCGGACGTGCCGGCCGGGAAGCTCGCGATCGCAGACGTCGGCTCGGTCTCGCGCGATCAGCTCGAGCAGCTCGAGCGCGCCGGTGTGGACGCCGTGCTGGTGCGTGAGCCGCTTCCGGCTCCGTAGGGAGCACGCCCCGCTCGCGGCGCTCGTCGCGCTGGCGGCGGTGCTCCGGATTCCCGGGCTGGGCTACGGGCTGCCGTTCCCTCTGTTGAACCCGGACGAGCAGTCGATCGTCCCCCGCGCCTGGGAGATCGTCCACGGCGGCGGGCTCGATCCAGCTTGGTACGACTACCCGTCGCTCCTCTTCTACGTGTTGGCGCCGTTTCAGGCGCTCGCGGACGAGCCTTCCTACGGCGCGGCGCGCGCGGTCGCTGCAGTGTTCGGGATCGGCGGCGTCGCGGCTGCGTGGTGGCTCGGCCGCAGCGCCTACGGCGCGCTCGCCGGCCTCGCGGCGGGGGCGGCTGTGGCGGTCGCCGGCGTGCACGTCGCCTACTCCCACATGGCGGTCACGGACGTCCTGCTGACGCTCCTCGTCACGGTCGGCCTCGCCCTGCTCGTCCACGGTCGGCTCGAGTGGGCCGGCGCCGCCGCCGGGCTCGCCGCCTCGGCGAAGTACCCCGGAATCCTGGTCGCCGTCCCGATCGCCGCCGTGGGGTGGGGGCAGTGGCGGCGGCTCGGGATCGCCGCGCTCGCCGCGGCGGCAACGTTCGCGCTGACGAGCCCCTTCGTCCTCGTCCACCCGGGCCGCGCGTGGGACGACGTCAGCCGCGTGCAGCGGCTCGCCCGGGAGGGCTGGCTCGGCTTCGAGGGCGACGGCCCCGCCCCTGTCGCGTTCGTCCACCGGCTCTGGGAAAGCCTCGGCCCGGCCCTCGTCGTGGCCCTCCTGGGCGTGGCCCTCGCGGCACGAGCGCTTGTGTTGAATCAACACAAGCTCGCTCGGTCACGGCTCGATCCTTCGCTTTCAAGCGGAAGGAGCGCCGTCCCGAAGGAGAAAGTGTTGATTCAACACAAAGTCTTCGCGGCGCGGGCCGACCTCGCGCTCGTCGGCTTCGGGCTCGTCTACTTCGCCTACCTCGCGACGCTCGGGGCGCACTTCGACCGCTACGTGCTTCCGCTCCTGCCCGTCCTCGGTGCGCTCGCAGGGCGCTCGCGGCGGCTGGCGGTCGCGACGCTCGTGCTCCTGCTCGTCCCGCTCGTCTGGTCGATCGGCGACGTCCGCGGGCTGACGCGAACCGACACGCGCGCCGTCGCCGCCCGCTGGCTCGACGCCAACGTCCCCGCGAACTCGACCGTCGCGGTCGACCCCTCGCTCGCGCCGGTCGACGCCGCCACGGTGATCCCGCTCGAGCTGCCGGGGCCGGGGCGGCCGGAGGACCCGCGCCGCGACCTCGCCCGCCTCCGGGCGCTCGGCGTCGACTACCTCGTCCTGAACGGGCTCGTCGCCGACCGCGTCCTCGCGGCCGCAAGCCGTTATCCCAGCGCGGCGGCGCTCTACCTCACAGCGCCGCGGGCCGCCGAGCTCGTGCTCGACGTCGAGCCGGGCGCGGGCCGCCGCGGCCCCTGGGTCCGGGTCTACCGCCTGTAGGCTGGATTCGATGGGCTACGAGCGCCGAAGCGCGGTGGCGATGGGCGTCGCGGTGTTCGTCGCGGGCGCCGTCCTCCTCGGGCTCGAGATCGCCTCGAGTCGCGTGCTCGCCCCGTTTTTCGGCAGCTCGCTCTACGTCTGGGGCGCGTTGATCGGCGTCGTCCTTGCCGGCCTCTCGGCGGGGTACTGGCTCGGCGGGATGGCGGCCGACCGCGAGCCGACCGCCCGGCTCTTCGTCTCCGTCCTCGGCGTGGGCGCCCTGCTCGTGCTCACGATCCCGTTCGTGGACGGCTGGGTGCTCGACCGCATCGTCGCCTGGAACCCAGGCCCGCGCCTGAACCCCCTCGTCGCCACCGTCGCGCTCTTCGGGATCCCGGCCGTCGTCCTAGGCACCGTCTCGCCGATCGCGGTCAAGCTCCGCGCCCGCTCGCTCGAGCACCTCGGGCGCACCGCCGGACGGCTCTTCGCCGTCTCGACCGCCGGCTCGATCGCCGGCACATTCGCAACGGCGTTCTTCCTGATCCCCGAGCTCGGCACCGATCAGCTGCTCGCCGCCGCCGCCGTCGTGCTGATGCTCGCCGCCGCGTCCGTGGCGCTTGTCGAGAGCCTGCCCGTGCTCGCCCTCGCCGCCCTCGTGCTCGCGGGCGGGAGCGTCGGCGCCGTCGTTTCGCTCGCGCCCGAGAAGGGCGGCCGGGTCGCCGCCTCGCAGCTCCAGAACTGGTCGCCGGTCTACCGGCAACAGCGCGCGGCCGACCGGCAGGGCGACCCCGCCACGGACCAGGGGGGCTACGACGTCCTCTACGCGAAGGACAGCCAGTACCACCGGATCGCCGTGGTCGAGGACACGACCACCCGCTACCTCCGCTTTGACAGCTCCTTCCAGAGCGCGATGTTCCTCGGCAAGCCGTTCGAGACCCGGTTCGAGTACACCGACTACCTCCAGCTCGCGCTCGCCTACAACCGCGGCGCCCGGCGCATCCTCTTCATCGGCCTCGGTGGCGGCTCCGCGCCGAAGCGGATGTGGCGCGACTTTCCGGGGCTGAAGCTCGACGTCGTCGAGCTCGACCCGGCCGTCGTCGACGTCGCCTACGAGTACTTCGCCCTCCCGCGCGACCCGCGGCTGACGGTGAAAGTGGAAGACGGGCGCCGCTTCCTGACCCAGAACGAGGGCCCCTGGGACGCGATCCTGATCGACGCCTTCTACTCCGACTCGATCCCCTTTCACCTCGCCACGTACGAGTTCCTCGACCTCGCGCGCTCGCGGCTCGCTCCCGGCGGCGTGATCGCGACCAACGTGATCGGCGCCACTGCCGGCGAGCAGTCGCGGCTGCTCCGCTCGATGCTCCGCACCTACCGGACCGTGTTCCCGACTGTGGCCGTCCACCCCGTCGGAGGCCCGGATGACGACGACCGTGCCACCGTGCGGAACGTGATCTTCGTCGCCTCCTCGGGCGCGGCCCCCTCCAAGGAGTTCCTCGCCGAGCAGTGGCGGGCCGTGCGGCAGGACGCGCCCGGCGCGCCGGATCTCGCCCGGCCGATCGCCGACCGGATCGACGAGCCGATCCCGACCTCGGACGTGCCGGTCCTGACCGACGACTACGCGCCGACCGACGCGCTCCTGCTCCTCTTCGACTAGTTAGCCCGTGAGGGCCTGCGCGACGGCGTACCACTCGGGCGTGACCGTCTTCAGCTCCGCCGTCGCCTCCTCGAGCGAGACGTCGACGATGTCGTCGCCCTTCAGCGCGGCCATCCTGCCGAAGCGGCCGGCGAGCACCAGGTCGGCCGCCTTGAGCCCGTAGCGCGTCGCGAGGACGCGGTCGCGGGGGGTGGGGGTGCCGCCGCGCTGGACGTGGCCAAGGACGGTCACCCGCGTCTCGAAGCCCGTCCGCTCCTCGATCTCCCGCCCGAGCGCGTCGCCGACACCGCCGAGAGCGACATGGCCGAACTGGTCGGTCGCCCGTGCATTACCGGCGACCAGCGTGCGCTCGCCCGTCTCGAAGCTGAGCTCCCAGCCCTCGCTGACGACGACGATCGAGAAGTCCTTTCCGCCGGCATGCCGCTTCTCGAGCCGGCGGCAGGCCTCCTCGACCGTGACCGGCTGCTCGGGAATGAGGATCACGTCGGCGCCGCCGGCGATCCCGCTGTGTAGCGCGATCCAGCCCGCGTGGCGGCCCATCACCTCCACGACCATGACGCGGTTGTGCGACTCGGCGGTCGTGTGCAGCCGGTCGATCGCCTCGGTCGCGATCGTGACAGCCGTGTCGAAGCCGAACGTGTAGTCGGTGCCGTTGAGGTCGTTGTCGATTGTCTTGGGGACGCCGACGACCGGGAAGGCGTGCTCCGCAAAGAGCCGGGCCGCGACGCCGAGCGTGTCCTCGCCCCCGATCGCGACGAGCGCGTCGAGGCCCACGCGCTCGAAGGTCGCGAGCACCTTGTCGACGCCGCCCTCGACCTTGTACGGATTCGTCCGCGTCGTGCCGAGGATCGTGCCGCCGCGCGGGAGGATCCCCGAGACGTCGCGGCGCTCGAGCGGTTGGACGACTCCGTCGACCAGGCCGCGCCACCCTTCGCGCACCGCGATGACCTCCCAGCCCCGGTCGATCGAGCGCCTCGTGACCGAGCGGATGACCGCGTTCAGGCCGGGGCAGTCGCCTCCGCCGGTCAGGATCCCCACTCGCTGCGCCATCGGGCGCCAGTCTAGGCAAGGCGCGGGCGGGATCCGGCCGGAACCCGCCCGCGAGCAGTGGCCTCAGCAGCAGTCGTCGTCGCCGCAGCACTCGCTGCAACAGCCTGGCTCGTCGTTCATCGTCCCTCCTTTCATCGACGTTCTTCGATGGATAGATCCGGATGATACATTGAAGAACGTCGATGCAAGAGCTGACCGTGATCCAGCCGATCTGCTGCGGCCCCGACACCCCGGTGCTCGAGGACGGCGCCGCGCGGACTGCCGCCGCCGCCTTCAAGGCGCTCGCCGATCCGACTCGCGTTGCGATCGTCAACCGCCTCGCCGGCGCGGACGAGGTCTGCGTCTGCGACCTGACCGCCGCCTTCGAGCTCTCGCAGCCGACCGTCTCGCACCACCTCAAGGTCCTCCGCGCTGCCGGCCTCGTCGAGGCAGAGCGCCGCGGCCGCTGGGCGTTCTACCGGCTGCGCGGCGAGGTTGTCGCCCAGCTTCGCGCCGCCCTCGGTTAGCGCGCCGCTGGTGCCGAATCGCCAGTGCCGAAGGTGGGAATCGAACCCACACTCCCCGAGGGGAACCGGATTTTGAGTCCGGCGCGTCTGCCAGTTCCGCCACTTCGGCCCGCTGCGATCGTAGACCGTGGGACCGCGGAGGGAGGGACTTTGTGTTTCCGAAACACAAGCTCGCCCCGCCGTTCGGCTGCCGAACCCGCTTGACCGCCATCCTCCGAGGCACGGATACTTGCGCTTCCACCCTGGAGAGGCCTTGGCGTCGGCGTCGAGAACTCCATCGGGATCTGTCATTCAGGCACGGAGGAGGAACGTTGAGGAAACTCAGAAGGAGCGGTTTTTACAGCCTGCTGGCTCTCGCGATTGCGGCGCTCGCGCTTATGGCGGCGGGGTGCGGCGGTAGCGACAACAGCAGCAGCGACGGCTCGACGACCGAGGCGTCCGGTGGCGGCGGTGGGAACGTCGAGGCGCTGCCGTCGAGCTCGTGCACCGCGATCGAGTACAAGGGCGAAGGCGACCCCGACGTGCTGATCGCGTCCGACTTCCCGCTTCAGGGCTCGTCGCGGACGCAGACCATCCAGATCGTCGAGGCGATCCGCTACCTGCTCGAGCAGTCCAATTACAAGGCGGGCGACCACAACGTCGCGTACCAGTCGTGTGACGACGCAACCGCCCAGGCCGGCAAGTGGGACTCGGGCAAGTGCTCCACGAACGCCCAGGCCTATGCGGCCAACGAGAGCGTCGTCGGCGTGATCGGGACGTTCAACTCGGGCTGTGCGGCGATCGAGATCCCGGTCCTGAACCAGGCTCCGGGTGGCGGTGTGGCAATCCTCTCGCCCGCCAACACCTACGTCTGCCTCACCGAGGGCGGCCCGGGCTGCGACGCGACCGAGCCGGACAAGTACTACCCGGCCGGCACGCGCAACTACGCCCGTGTCGTCGCCCATGACGCCTACCAGGGTGCCGCGCTCGCGGAGTTCGCCCAGGAGCAGGGCGTCAAGAGCATGTACATCCTGAACGACAAGGAGGCCTACGGCCTTGGCGTCGCGACCAACGTCAAGAACGCCCTCGCGGCGGTCGGGATCAAGGTCGCCGGCTTCGAAGCCTGGGATCCGAAGGCGTCGAGCTACGAGGCGCTCTTCCGTAAGATCGGCCAGACCGACGCGGATGCCGTCTTCCTGGGTGGCCTGATCGACGAGAACGGCGCTCAGGTGATCAAGGACAAGGTCTCCGTGCTCGGCCCGAACGACGGCAAGGTCAAGCTGTTCGTGCCGGACGGGTTCACGACGCAGCAGACGATCGACGAGGCCCCGGAGGCCACGCCCGGCATGTTCATGAGCGTCGCCGGCGTGCCGATCGACCAGTTCGAGGGCAAGGGCGCCGAGTTCGCGGAGGCGTTCAAGCCGCGCCTCGGCGGCAAGGCGATCGACCCGTACGCCATCTACGGCGTGCAGGCGGCTCAGGTCATGCTCGACGCGATCGCTGCGTCGGACGGCACCCGGGCCGACGTGATCAAGCAGATGTTCGCGGTGAAGGTCACCGACGGCTACCTCGGTAGCTTCGGGATCAACGAGGCCGGGGATCCGAGCGGCGCCGAGGGTGCCGTGGTCGGGTTCACGATCTACAAGGCGACCGACAAGCTCGAGACCGTGAAGACGATCTCTCCGAAGCCGGAGAACGTCGATGCGGCACGGGGCTAGTCGCAGCTCATAGCCGAACAGTCGGGGGAGGGCTATCGCCCTCCCCCGACTTCGTTTAAGTTCTTCCCCTCATGGCGGCACCTGCACAACTGACGCGGTCGCTCGACCGGGTGGTCAAGTCCGGCCTGACGGCGATCTTCGGCTGGGCGCTGCTCGCGCTCGTCGGGGTCTGGCTCGTCGGCAACCTCGTCCAGGATCCGGCCGAGTTCGTCCAGGTCGGCCTGATCGGTCTGACGAACGGGCTCATCTTCGGCCTCGTCGCGCTGGGCTACACGCTCGTCTACGGGATCCTGCAACTGATCAATTTCGCGCACGGTGACGTCTTCGCGCTCTCAGGGCTCGTCGCCAGCACCGTCATCATCTCCGTGCTCGGTCTGACGAAGGACGCGAGCGTGCTTGCGATCGTCGGCGGGATGCTGCTGACCCTCGTCGTGATCATGGCGATGTTCGCGGCGATCAACGCCGGGATCGAGCTCGTCGCCTACCGGCGGCTGCGCTCGGCTCCACGACTCGCTGCGCTGATCACAGCCGTGGGGATGTCCTTCATCGTTCAAAACGTGTCGCTTGCGATCTACGACGTCAACTACCGATCCGTGCCGAACTTCATCCCTCGCTCCGAAGCCTTCGCGGTAGGAAGCATCAGCGTCTCCTGGAACAAGCTCGCGATCGTCGTGATCACGCTGCCGGTGCTCGCGCTCCTGACCTGGTTCGTCCAGTCGACGAAGCAGGGCAAGGCGATGCGCGCCGTCGCCCAGGACCGGGAGGCGTCCGCGATGATGGGCATCGACGTCAACCGGACGATCTCGGTCACGTTCGCGATCGCCGGCGCGCTGGCCGGCTCCGCCGCGATTGTCTACCTGCTCCAGTTCAACATGCGCTACGACACGGGCTTCGAGCTCGGGCTGATCGCCTTCACGGCGGCCGTCCTCGGCGGGATCGGCAACCTGTGCGGCGCCGTGCTCGGCGCGCTCGTGATCGGCTTCGTCCAGGCGTTCAACGAGGGGCTGACCTGGTACACGCCCGGAAGCGACTGGACCCGCTCGATCGTGTTCGGGATCCTGATCGCAATCCTCGTCTTCCGGCCCGAAGGGCTGCTCGGCGAGCGCACGCCGGAGGGTGCCTGATGGTCGAGCGGCTGCGCAGCGTGGACCTGGACCGGAAGCAGCTGAAGCGATTCGGACTGCCCCTCCTGATCATCGTGCTCGCCTACTTCTACCCGAGCTATGTCGAGTCGCTGCGCGACCTGCCGGCGATCGGAGACTTCGTCCCGGCACTCGGCTCGATGGTGATCATGATCGTCTTCACGATGATGGCCGTCGGCCTGAACATCGTCGTCGGCTACGCGGGCCTGCTCGACCTCGGCTACGTCGCCTTCTATGCGGCGGGCGCGTACATGGCGGCATGGTTTGCCTCGCAGCAGTTCGACCAGTGGACGTTCCACTTCGGCTCGGTCGGGATCGCGAAGACCGTTCCCGGCATCCATCTCTCGCTCTGGCTCGTCCTGCTGATGGCCGGCCTCTTCACGATGATCGTCGGGATCCTGATCGGCCTGCCGACGCTGCGCCTCCGCGGCGACTACCTCGCGATCGTGACGCTCGGCTTCGGCGAGATCATTCCGCAGTTCGTTCGCAACGGCGACAACCTCTTCGGCTTCGACCTGACGCACGGCACCTTCGGGATCAGCCCGATCGACTCACCCGGCTTCGGGTCGTTGAACTTCGGCGTGCTGCCCGAGAGCTACCAGCAGTCGTTCGACCGGGCCAAGCTCTTCTACATCACCGCGCTGATTCTCCTCCTGATCACGGTCTTCTGCTCCGTGCGGCTGCGCGACTCTCGGCTCGGCCGCGCCTGGATCGCGATCCGCGAGGACGAGACCGCGGCGGCGGCGATGGGCGTACCGCTGATGCGCACGAAGACCTGGTCGTACGCGCTCGGCGCCTTCTTCGGCGGGGTGGCCGGAGCGTTCTATGCCAGCTTCAAGAGCGGTGCGTTTCCGGCGGATTTCTACTTCAACATCTCCGTCTTCCTGCTCTGTATGGTCATCCTCGGCGGGATGGGCAGCGTCTGGGGGGCGCTGCTCGGTGGGATGATCCTCGGCTACCTGAACGTCGAGGGCCTGGCGACGATCGGGTCGAAGTTCAACGAGGTCGGGGTCAACTTCGACCCGACCAAGTACCAGTTTGGGATCTACGGGGCGATCATCGTGCTGATGATGCTGTTCCGGCCCGCGGGCCTGATCACCGAGCGCCGGCACAAGCAGGAGCTCGAGGAGGGAACGGCGGACACACCGCTCTACGACGTCACGCACGAGGGCTCCGACACAGACCGCGAGCCCCGAAATGACTGAACAGCATGGCTGACCTCCTGCATGCAGTCAACGTCCGCAAGGAGTTCGGCGGGCTGATCGCCGTCAACGACATCGACTTCTCGATCCCGACCGGCTCGATCGTCAGCCTGATCGGCCCGAACGGCGCCGGCAAGACGACCTTCTTCAACATGCTGACGGGCGTCTACAAGCCGACCGCCGGCCGGATCGAGTTCGCCGGCCGCGACGTCACCGGCAAGCCGCCGCACGCGATCACCGAGCTCGGGATCGGACGCACGTTCCAGAACATCCGGCTCTTCCAGCACATGACCGCGCTCGAGAACGTGCTCGTCGGCATGCACTGCCGGCTGAAGGGCGGCATCATCCGCTCGATCATCCGGACGCCCGGGATCCGCCGCGAGGAAGCCAAGGCCCGCGAGCGCGCCCGCGAGCTGCTCGCCTTCGCCAGCCTGCGCGGTCGCGACGACCAGCTCGCCAGGAACCTCCCGTACGGCGACCAGCGCCGGCTCGAGGTGGCGCGTGCGCTCGCGACCGAGCCGAAGCTGGTGCTGCTCGACGAGCCCACGGCCGGGATGAACCCGCAGGAAACCGCTGACTTCACCTCGTTCGTCTCTCGGCTCAAGAACGAGGAGGGGCTGACGATCCTGATGATCGAGCACGACATGAAGGTCGTGATGGGGATCTCCGACCGCGTGACCGTGCTCGACTACGGCGAGAAGATCGCGGAGGGGACGCCTCAAGAGGTGCAGCGCGACGACCGGGTGATCGAGGCGTACCTGGGCAAGGGGGCGACGAAGCATGAGTGAGGGGGGCGCACCGGGCGGGCCGATCCTCGAGCTCGAGGACGTTCACACCTACTACGGCTCGATTCACGCGCTGAAGGGGATCTCGCTGACCGTCAACGAGGGCGAGGTGGTGACGCTGATCGGCGCGAACGGCGCCGGCAAGTCGACGACTCTCCGCTCGATCAACGGGCTCAATCACCCTCGCCGCGGCAAGATCACGTTCCGCGGCCGCGACATCACGAACGCCGCCCCGCACGGGATCGTCAAGGACGGGATCGCCCAGTCCCCCGAGGGCCGCCGCCTCTTCCCGCGCATGTCCGTGGTCGAGAACCTCGAGATGGGCGCCTTCCAGCGCGAGGACCGAGGCAACCTGAAGGAGGACATGGATCGGGTCTTCGACCTCTTCCCGCGCCTGGCCGAGCGGAAGCAGCAGAAGGCGGGGACGATGTCGGGCGGCGAGCAGCAGATGTGCGCGATCGGACGAGCGCTGATGGCGAGGCCCAAGCTTCTGTTGCTCGACGAGCCCTCGATGGGGCTCGCGCCGATCTTCGTCGAGAAGATCTTCGAGATCATCGCGGAGATCAACGCCCAGGGAACGCCGATCCTCCTCGTCGAGCAGAACGCGCTGATGGCGCTCGACGCGGCGAGCCGCGGGTACGTGATGGAGACCGGCAAGATCGCGCTCCAGGGGCCGGCGAACGAGCTGCGCGCCAACGAGCAAGTGCGCAAGGCCTACCTCGGCGTCGAGTAGCCCTACGCGCCCACCTCAAGGGGAAAGTAGGGCGGGCCGAGCAGCAGGCCGATGCGCGCGTGGCCGCCCGCGCGGCCGTGCGCCATCTCGACTGCGCTCGAGACGCCGTGCGTCGGAACGAAGCCCAGCGCCCGCGCAGCCTGATGGTCGCGTGAGCCGGCGACGAGGACCGCACCGAGCCGGTCGAGCGCCGGGCGGCAGCTCGCCCAGTCCGCGTAGGGCAGGAGCGGATGGCAGGCGCGGCGGCTGCGATAGGCCGCGAGGGAGCGCTCGTCCGTGGTCGCGGCTTGCTCCGCCGCCGTGACCTCCGCGTCGGTGCGGCCCTCGCGCAGCGCATGGAAGAGGGCGCGGTACGGATCCTGGGTGCCGTGTGCGAAGTGTCGCGAGAGCCGGTGCAGGATGATCGCCGTGCCGCCCTCCGCCACCGGGGAGCTGTTGCGCCAGAGGCGGAGCGCCAGGCCGAGCGCGACGGTGGCGACGGTGATCGGGTTCAGGCGCTCCCTCGGCGCGTGCTGGTGCTTCCACGGCATCCCGATCACGATCGCGTCGAGCGGCTGCTCGAGCCGCGTCGAGCGCCGCGCGATCCCGCGCAGCAGGGCTTCGGCGTGCGCGACGGAGGGTGGCCCGGCGAACGCCGCGACCGCGGTCACCTCGCGCGGGAGATCCTGGAGGATCCGCCGGCGGACGACCGACGGCAGGATCGAGAAGCGACGGAGCGGCGAGGACGCGAGTTGCTCGAGCGACTCGGCCTCGTACGGATAGCCGCGGAAGCGGCCGAGCAGCCGGGGAGGATTGAGCATCAGCGAGGCCCCGATCACCGGTACACGGGCGGCGAGAGCCCGCTCGAGCGCGAGCCCGAGCTGCCAGCCGCCGGCGCCTGCGGTCTCGAGCAGGGAGTAGGCGGAGACCGCGCGAAGGGTCGCGGCACCGGTGGCGCCGAGCAGCGCTCCGGGGCCGCCGTGCAGGACCGTCTCCGCCGCACTGACGCAGACGACGAGATCGGTCTCGACGAGCAGCCTGTTGACGCGCAGCGGCGTCCGGCCGGCGTCACCGAGATGGACGAGGTCGGGTGCCTCGGCGTCGTGCACCTCGACCTGGCCGCGGAAGCGCCGCGCGATCGCCGGCGCGACGAGCGCCTCGAGCTCGCGCTGCCCCGCCCGCCGGTTGAGCCCGCCGGCGACGAGGATCGTCTGCTGCTGCGAGGGCACTCCGAGTCGCTCGAGCTCGGCGAGCGTCGCGGCGAGCGCCTCTCGGCGCGGATCGCCCGGCGCGCCGGGTAGCGGCAACTCGGGCGCCTCGACCAGGATCGTCGCCTTGCCGCCGCGCGTCGCAAGCGCCTCGAGCGGCGAGCCCGAGAGCGGGAAGCGGAGCGCGTCGTGCACCGCTGCGCCCACGTCGGCGATCGCCTCGGATGGGGGCGGCGGACGCAGGACGACCGCGTCGTCGGGGATGCTGACGACCGCAATGCGGGAGCCCGAGAGGATCGGGATCCTCGGCATGACGGCCGACGATACCTACGGCTCCGTAGACTCGACCCGATGTCGCCCAAGACCCTCACGGGCCAGGAGCTCGACGTCGACGACGCACCCGCGCGCGACTCCGAGCTCTTCCTCGTCGACGGCAACAATCTCGCCTACCGAGCGTTCTTCGCGCTGCCGGAGGAGCTCGCGACGAGCGACGGCTTCCCGACGAACGCTCTGCTCGGCTTCGCGAACATGCTCTTCAAGCTCCTCTCCGACTACAAGCCCAAGGGCGTCGCGGTCGCCTGGGACTCCAGACCGACGCACCGCGCGGCGGTCGCGGAGGCCGGCGACGTCGTCTACAAGGAAGGCCGCAAGCCGATGCCGGACCTGCTGCGGGAGCAGTTCCCGCACTTCCGGCCGATCGTCGAGGCTTTTGGCTACCGCAATCTCGAGTTCGAGGGCTGGGAGGCGGACGACGTGATCGCCACGCTCGCGACGCGCGCCGACGAGGCGGGAGTGAAGACCACCGTCGTCTCGACCGACCGGGACGCATTCCAGCTCTGCTCGCCGAACATCGCGCTGATGATGACCCCGCGCGGCGTCGCCGACGTCAACGTCTACACACCGGAACGGGTCGAGCTCCGCTACGGCGTTCGCCCCGACCAGGTGCCCGACTTCATCGGCCTCAAGGGAGACAGCTCCGACAACATCCCGGGCGTCCCGGGGATCGGGGACAAGACGGCCGGCCAGCTGATCGCGCAGTACGGATCGCTGGAGGAGGTGATCGCGCACGCGGACGAGCTCTCGCCGGCGCGGCGGAAGAACATCACCGAGTTTGCCGACCAGGCGCGGATGTCGAAGGAGCTGGCGACGATGCGCCGCGACCTCGAGATCGACTTCGATCCGGCGCAGATCGTCCTCGAGCCGCCAGACCGCTCCCAGCTGCGCGAGATGTTCAGGCGCTTCGAGTTCCGCGGCCTCCTGAACCGGATCGACGACCTGGAGGACGCGCTGCCCTCGGCGACGCCGATTCCCGTCGCGGGGACCGAAGTGCCCTGGCGGGAGGCCGAGCTGCCGCAGGCGCGCGGCCGTGTCGGGCTCGCGATCGCCGGTGGCCGGTTCGCGCTCGCCGCGGAGGACGGCGTCACCGTCGGGAACTGGGACGAGAGCCTGATCCCGCGCCTGCGCGATGCGCAGCTCGTCGCACACGACTTCAAGGCGCTGCCGCGGATGACGATGCGGCCCGCCGACGACACGATGATCGAGGCCTACCTGATCGAGCCGGGACGCTCCGAGTATCTGATCGACCATCTCTCGGCCGAGTACGGGCTGGACGTGATCCCGGAACCGGCCGCGGAGGAGGAGACCGCGGCGCTGATCCGCCGGGCCGAGGCGCCGAGGCGGCTCGCCGGTCCAATGCGCGAGCGCGTCGCCGAGCGCGGCTCCGAGCGCCTCTACGACGAGATCGAGCTGCCGCTGACCGCCGTGCTCGCCGCGATGGAGGACGCAGGGATCAAGATCGACACCTACCGGATGGGCGAGATCACGGCGCGGCTCGCCGACCGGGTCGAGGAGCTGGAGGCGAAGGCGTACGCCCTCGCGGGCGAAGAGTTCATGATCGGCTCGACCCAGCAGGTGGCGCGGGTTTTGTTCGAGCAGCTCCAGCTGACGCCGGGCCGCAAGGGCAAGACCGGCTACTCGACCGACACGCGCGTGCTCCGCGCGATCCGCGGCGACCATGAGATCGTCGAGGTGATCGAGGAATGGCGCGAGCTCTCGAAGCTCGTCAACACCTACTTGCGCCCGCTACCGCTGCTCCTTTCCGAGGCCGACGGGCGCCTGCACACGACCTTCAACCAGACGGCCGCCTCGACCGGCCGCCTCTCGACGACCAACCCGAACCTGCAGGCGATCCCGATTCGCACCGAGCTCGGCCGTGAGATTCGCTCCGCCTTCGTTGCGGAGCAGGGCCACCGCCTGATCTCGGCCGACTACAGCCAGGTCGAGCTGCGCATCCTCGCTCACGTCTCGGGCGAGCCGCGGCTGCGCGAGGCGTTCGCGCGCAACGAGGACATCCACACGGCGACCGCCGCGGAGGTGCTCGGCAAGGATCCGGCGACGTTGACGAAGGACGAGCGCAACGTCGCCAAGATGGTCAACTTCGGGATCATCTACGGGATCTCGGCGTTCGGCCTCTCGGAGAACCTGGAGATCCCGCGCGAGCAGGCGCAGGAGTACATCGACACCTACCTCGCGCGCTTCCCGCACGTGCAGGACTTCATCCAGCGCACGATCGAGCAGGCGGAGCGGGACGGCTACGTGACGACTTTGCTCGGCCGCCGCCGGCCGGTGCCCGAGATCCGCGCCCGCAACCGGCAGACGCACGCGCTCGGCGAGCGGCTTGCGGTCAACTCGGTCATGCAGGGAACGGCCGCGGACGTGATCAAGGTTGCGATGATCCGAATCCACGACAGGCTGCATGAGGAGGGGAGAGGCGCGCGCCTCGTCCTCCAAGTCCACGATGAGCTGCTGCTCGAGGCCCCGGAGACGGAGACGAGCGCGATCAAGGAGCTCGTGCGCGAGGAGATGTGCAACGCCTACCCGCTCGACCCGCCGCTCGCCGTCGACGTCGGCGCGGGCGACGATTGGAACCAAGCCAAGTCGTAACGCAGAAATCCGTAAATTGCGGATAAATCTCTTTCCAGCGGACTCTGAAGCAGGTTAGGATCGGCGCGGACGTAGGGCAGCACAGCGCGTCCGGGATCGGGTCAAATTGAGAGGGGAGAGAATGAAGCCTTACCACTGGTTCGCGCTCGCGTGCGCGATTCTCGTCACGACCGTGCCGACGGCCGCGGCGACGCACACGGCGGTCACGCCGCTCGGCACCGTCCAGGGCTCGGTCGCCGATTGGCAGAACGGCCTCACGCACCGCTCGCCGTTCGCGCCAGGGTCGGGAACCGGTGCGGGCACGACGACCGTGACGGTGCAGGGCGTCGTCACCGAGCTCGTCCGCCAGAAGTCCGGCACGTCCACGAACCGCGGCTTCTTCCTCCAGAACCTGCCCGCGATGGCTGACGCCGACCCGAACACCTCGGACGGCATCTTCGTCTTCATGGGCTCGAGCGGGACGATCCCGCGCGACCCGACCGGCAGCTACATACCGGCGGTCGGCGACGAGATCCAGCTCAGCGGCCGCGTCAGCGAGCTCTTCAGCCTGACGCAACTCTCCTCCGGCCTCCGCGTGCATGCGGTCATCGGCAGCGGTCGCACCATCTCCCCCTTCGTGGCGTCGCCGCCCGACCACCTCCCCGACGCAAACCGCTACTGGGAGAGGCGTGAAGGCATGCAGGCCCAGGTGCCGGCCGGCAGCGTCGTCACCGGCAAGCGGGACGTCTTCGCGAGCACCGCCGACGGCGAGCTCTGGGTCGTCCGCGGCGACCACCCGGTCGCGCAGCGGACGGACGAGCTCACCCGGCGCGTCTTCCGCGACGCGCACCCGCTCGACAACAATCCCTCGACGCTGTTCGACGACGGCAACGGTTATCGGATCATCCTCGGCAGCCAGGGCCTCAAGGCGACGACCGGAGACGTCAACACGCTGATCGCGCCGGCGCGCACCTTCGACACCGTCACCAACTCGCCGCAGGGCGGCGTCTACTTCTCCTTCTCGAAGTACCAGATCATGGTCAGCCAGCAGCCGGAGCTGTCGCCCGGCAAGGATCCCTCGACCAACGACCCGCCGCAGGCGTTCGACCGCTCGAGCTCCTGGTCCGCGTCGGCTTTCAACGTCGAGAACCTCTACGACTTCCGAGACGACCCCAACGACGGGTGCGACTTCACCGGAAACTCCGGGTGCCCGGGGGTGAATCCGCCCTTCGACTACGTCCCGGCGAACAACGCCGAATACCAGGAGCGGCTCGGCCACATCGCGTACCAGATCGTGGTCGACCTGCACGCTCCAGACGTCATACTCGTCCAGGAGGCGGAGGACCAGGACATCTGCACCGTCGCCTCTGGCGCGCTCGCCTGCGCCACGGCGAACAATGCCGACGGCAAGCCGGACACGCTGCAGGAGCTCACGCTCCGGATCGCGGCGACCGGCGGCCCGTCCTACGACGCCGTCTACGACCGCGACGGCGCGGATGACCGCGGCATCGTCTCCGCGTTCCTGTACCGGACCGATCGCGTCGAGCTGCTGCCCGCCGCGGCCGGCGATCCGGTGCTCGGCTCCTCGCCTGCCGTCGTCTACGACGGCACGCCACTCGCGTACAACACGCAGGTCCAGAACCCGAAGGCGCTCAACGCCGATCTCCCCGATCGCGTCGACCTGTCGACCGGCTTCGACGGCACGAACGTGTTCACGCGGGCGCCGCAGGTGGGCCTGTTCCGGATCTGGCAGGACGCCGTCGGGAGCGGAAAGTCGATCGAGGCGTACCTGCTGTCGAACCACTTCTCGAGCACGCCCGACGCGCGCGTCGGACAGCGGCGCGAGCAGGCTCTCTACGACGCACGGATCGTCGACGCGGTGAGCGACGCGCACGTCCTCGTCGGCGGCGACCTGAACGTCTATCCGCGTCCTGACGATCCGTTCACGGCCCCCGCAGTGGCCAGCGATCAGCTGGGGCCGCTGTACGAGCAAGGCCTGACGAACCTCTACGACGCGGAGCTCGCCACGCCGGCGTCCGCGTACGGCTACGTCTTCCAGGGCCAAGCGCAGACGCTCGACCAGATGTTCGTCACCGGCGGCTTGAGGGCCCGGGTCGAGCAGGTTCGAGTCGCCCATATCAACGCCGACTGGCCGGCCGACTACTCGGGCGACGGGCCGCGGGGCGTCAGCGACCACGACCCGAGACTCGCACGCTTCGGCTTCACCGCGGGCGGGCCGGGCGCCGAGTTCGCGGACTCGCTGAGGCGGCCGAAGGGCTCGACGCTGATCCAGCTCGTCACCATCTCCGACTGGCACGGCCAGCTCGAGCCTTCCGGAACCGCAGGCGGCGCCGCGTTCCTCAAGCGCTACATCGACTGGGCGCAGGCCGCCAACCCGAACACGCTCGTGTTCATGGCCGGCGACTCGTACGGCGCCTCGCCGCCAATCTCCAGCTTCTTCGAGGAAGAGACGGCCGTCCAGGCGATGAACATGATGGGCGTGGACGCCGACACGCTCGGCAACCACAACTTCGACCGCGGCGTTGCCCATCTCCAGCGGATGGTCAATCTGGCGGAGTTCCCGTTCCTCTCGGCGAACCTCGAGAACCTGGAGGAGAACGTGACCGGCGTCGCCCCGATGCAGTTCTTCGGGCTCGGCGGGATCAAGGTCGCCGTGATCGGGATCACGAACGAGGAGGCTCCGACCCTCGTCTCGCCGGGCGGATTCGGCACGATCCAGATCACCGACTCCGTCGCGGCGGCGAACACCGCGGCGACGAAGGCGCGCCAGGCCGGCGCGGATGTCGTCGTCGTCCTGACGCACAAGGGCATCCGCGGCTTCAACGCGGCCGGGAGAGGCGTAGGCGAGCTGGTCGACTTCGCCAACACCGTCGACCCGGACCTGATCGACGTCGTCGTGGGCGACCACACGAACCTCGCCTACTCGGCCGTGCACCAGGGGAAGATCCTCGTCGTCGAGAACCTGAGCAAGGGCGTGCAGTTCGCACGGATCCAGCTCGCCGTCGACAAGAAGGACGGGATCGTCGCGAGCCAGGTGACGCAGCACACGGCGTCGACCGTGGGCGTGTCTCCGGATCCCGCGATCAAGGCGTTCATCGACGACCTCAAGGCGCAGATCGCACCGGTCCTCGGGACGGTGGTCGGCGAGTCGAGCGTCATCATCCCGCACAGCGACGCGTGCCTGACGACGGGCGGCAACACGGATCCGAGCCTCGACGGCCGCCGCTGCGAGTCGAAGGTCGGGAACACCGTCGCGGATGCGCTCAGGGCGACGTACGGCACAGACTTCGCGCTGACGAACTCCGGCGGCCTGCGGGCCGCGCTCACCTGCCCGCTCGCCGGGGCAAGCGCGTTCTGCCCGACCGGCGGCTCCACACCGCCGTATCCGATCACGCGAGGTTCGGTCCTTACCGTCCTACCCTTCGGCAACTTCTCCGTGACGGTGTCGCTGTCAGGAGCCGAGCTGAAGTCGATGCTCGAGAACGGGGTCTCGCAGGTACCGAGCCGCGACGGTCGCTATCCGCAGGTCTCGGGCCTCTGCTTCACGTTCAACGTCCAGGCCACCGCGGGCAGCCGCGTCCTCAGTGCTGTGCGGCAGGCGGCCGACGGAAGCTGCACCGGCGCGCCCGTCAACCTGACGGCCGCGTCGACTTACATGCTCGCGACGAACGACTTCACGGCGAGCGGCGGTGACAGCTACCCGAACTTCACCGGCCGCTTCACCTCGCTCGGCGTGACGCTCGACACGGACGTCGCGGGCTACGTGACGGCGAATTCGCCGCTCTCCCCGTCGATCCAGGGCCGCAGCACCTGCACCGACTCCAACCTGTTGGCGGCGCCTGCCTGTCCCGCGATCAACCCGCTGGCGCCTTAGGCTGACGCTCGCTTCCGCTTTCGCCCTGACGGGTCGCAGCGTCAGGGCGAGAGCGGCGGGCGCCGCAGCGCCGACGAGCACCGCTGCGACGACGATCCAGGCGGGGATGCCGTCGCCGCCGGTTGCCGAACCCGGGTGAGCGAGGAAGCCGACTATCGTGAAGGGCCCGATCTCGCCGCCGGCGGACGATCGGATCATGAAGCTCGGCTAGGCAGCCTCACGTCCGTTCGATCGGGCCACACCCGGCCTGAGGGAGAAACAGCGGCGACGTGGCTATACTCCGCGTCTCGTTATGGCGAACGACACCATCGAAAAGCCCCAGGAGGCTGAAGCAGGCGTCTGGGTCACCGGGCCCGACGGGGACCTGATCCCCGACTACGAGTCGACCTTCCCGACGATCAACGAGGGCGAGGTCGTGCACGGCACTGTCGTGCGCGTCGACAAGGACGAGGTTCTGGTCGACATCGGTTACAAGTCGGAAGGCGTGATCCCGGTCGCCGAGCTGTCGATCCGCCGCTCGGTCAACCCTGCGGACGAGGTCTCGGTCGGCGAGGAGATCGACGCGCTCGTGCTGACGAAGGAGGACGCCGAAGGGCGCCTGATCCTGTCGAAGAAGCGCGCCCGCTTCGAGCTCGCCTGGAAGAAGATCGAAGCCGCCGCCGAGTCCGGCGAGCCCGTGATCGGCCGTGTGATCGAGGTCGTCAAGGGCGGCCTGATCCTCGACCTGGGCGTGCGCGGCTTCCTGCCCGCCTCGCTCGTCGACATCCGCCGCGTCCAGGACCTGGACGAGTTCATGGCGACCGAGCTTCGCTGCAAGGTGATCGAGCTGAACCGGTCGCGCAACAACGTCGTGCTCTCCCGCCGCGCAGTCCTCGAGGACGAGCGCAAGGATCAGCGCCAGCAGATTCTCGACCGGCTCAACCCGGGCGACGTCGTCGACGGCACGATCTCGAACATCGTCGACTTCGGCGCCTTCGTCGACCTGAACGGCATGGACGGCCTGATCCACATCTCCGAGCTTTCGTGGAGCCACGTGAACCATCCCTCGGAGGTGCTCGAGATCGGCCAGGAGGTCAAGGTCAAGGTGCTCGACATCGACCGTGACCGCCAGCGCATCTCGCTCGGCCTCAAGCAGACCCAGTCCGATCCTTGGCAGCAGGTGATCGAGAGCTACTCCGAGAACGATGTCGTCGAAGGCCGGGTCACGAAGGTCGTCACGTTTGGCGCCTTCGTCGAGATCCTGCCAGGCGTCGAGGGCCTCGTGCACATCTCGGAGCTTGCGCAGCATCACGTCGAAAACCCACGCGAAGTCGTGTCGCAGGGCGATGCGGTCAACGTGCTCATCCTCGAGGTGGACGCCGAGCGGCGTCGCCTGTCCCTTTCCCTCAAGCGCGTCGAAGAGGGCCAGGAGCCGCTCCCGCGCGCCGACGGCGGCGAGTCGGTGCACCTGACGCCGAACCTCAACCTGTCCGAGGACGTCTTCCCGGCCGGCGCAGCCGCGACCGAGGACGACGCAGAGGCTCCCGAGGCGACCGAGGCGGCAGGGACGACCGACGCAGAGCCTGTCGCCGAGGCTGAGCCCGCCGTCGACGACGAGGCCGAGCCCGTCGCTGAGTCCGAGCCCGTCGCTGAGGCCGAACCCGCCGCCGAATCCGAGCCCGCCGCCGAGGCCGAGGTCGAGGTCGAGCTCGAGGACGCGCCTGCGCCCGACTCCGACGCGACGGTCGAGGTGGAACTCGAGGCCGAGACGACCGCCGACTCCGAGGCAGCCGCAGGTGACGAGCCGGCAGACGAGCCGACCGCCGGCGACGAAGCGGCGTCCGGCGACGAGCCCGAGTCCGACCAGACCGCCTAGGCCCGTGCCGCGGCCGATCGCGGTCGCGATCACGGGCGGGATCGGCGCCGGGAAGAGCGAGGCTCTCTTTGCCTTCCAGAAGGCCGGCGCAGCGACGGTCTCGAGCGACGAGATCGTTCATCACCTGCTGCGGACGGATCCCGAGGTGCGCGCTGCGATCGCCGCCGAGTTCGGCGAGGGCGTGATCGGCGAGGACGGAGCCGACCGGGCGCGCGTCGCCGAGATCGTCTTCGCCGACCGCGCGAAGCTGGACTTCCTCGAGCGCCTGCTGCACCCGAGGGTGGCGGCCGAGTATCTGACGTGGCGCGAGCAGTTGGCCGCGCTGCCACAGCCGCCTGAGGTCTGCGTGACCGAGGTGCCGCTCCTCTACGAGACCGGGGGCGACGAGCGCTTCGACAAGGTCGTCGTGATCACGGCGCCGGCGAAGCTTCGCGAGCAGCGCCGTCGGGTCACCCGCGACGACCGTGACGAGCGGCTGCTCCCGGACAAGGAGAAGGTGAAGCGCGCCGACTTCGCCTACGTGAACACCGGCACGCTCGAGGATCTCGACGAGTGGGTCGGCCAGGTGATGGCCGAGCTGACCGCATGAGGCTTGCCACGGTTGGCCTGCTCGGGCTCGTCGTCGCCGCGTGCGCGCTCTACGTGTACGAGTCCGAGCCGCGCTGGTACGAGCGCCTGCGCTATCCGCTGCGCTACGAGCAGATCGTCGTCGGCCATGCGGAGAACTACCACCTCGACCCGCAACTCGTCGCCGCGGTGATCTACCAGGAGTCGAAGTTCGACGCGAACGCGGTGTCCGCCTCGAACGCCGTCGGGCTGATGCAGCTGCTGCCTGAGACCGGCCAGGGCATCGCCGACCGCACCGGCGGCAACAGCTGGACGCCGGAGGACCTGCGCAACCCGGAGCTGAACATCCGCTACGGCTCCTGGTATCTCCGCCACCTGCTCGACAAGTACGGCAACGAGGAGCTGGCGCTCGCCGCGTACAACGCCGGCCAGACGAACGTCGACCGCTGGCGCGAGAAGGGTGTCGGGATCCAGTTCGACGAGACGCGCCACTACGTCGAACGCGTGCAGGAGCTGAAGCGGATCTACGCGCGGGCGTACGCCGACGAGCTGGGGCTCTGACGCCTCGAGCTACGGCGCGGCGAGCCGAAACCAGAGGTTCTCGAGCATCCGCCGCACAGGCCAGAGCGTCGCCGAGCCGCCGAAGTCGATCGTTCCGCCGGAGAACACCTTCGCGCCCGCGGCGGTCTCGTAGTAGGTCATCTGCGCGGTCAGGCCCGGCCCGTAGAGGTCCGAGATCTCGGCGAGCACGATCGTCCCGATCGGCGAGGCGGCCGTCGTTGCATCGATCTCGATCCCGTAACCGCCCACAGTCTCGCCGAAGATGGACCCGTCGTTCAGTCCCGTCCCGGCCCAGAACCACGGCGTCGTGGAGGCGGAGCGGACGACGAACGGCTTCTGGATCCGCCCGTCGTCGTTCGCGCGGTACTGCACGCCGAGGAGCGCCGACTCCGGTAGGCCGGATTCGCGCCAGAGGCGCGTCCGGCGCAGCACGCGGCCCTCGAGCTTGACCTCCCAGAAAAAGTTGTTCGCGGAGAGGAAGGCGAGATTGCCGCCCAGGTCGCGGTAGTTCCGGATCAGGTCGTATTCGTGACGCGTCACGTATTCGGTGTGACCGGGGAAGATCACGAAGTCGTACAGCCGGAGCAGCTCCTCTGCTGTGCGGATCGTCTCGAGGTCGGACTCGGTCAGCACATCCGGCTGCTTTCCCGTCCAGTTCAGCCAACGGAGGAAGTTGGCGTCGTACTTGCGCCATTGCGGCGGCACGCCGCGGCGCAGGTAGGGACGGCCGAGCTCGACGGTGCTCTGCGCGCCCTTGGCGTACCAGGTGTCACCCCAGCCGTTTCCGTCCGCGTCCCGGAAGTTGTACGCCTGCCAGGTGTTCGTCGGCATCACGACCGCGACGCGGCTCGTTGCGCCGAGAACGGTCGGGCGGATGACGAACGGCGCGTAGCCGATCTTCCCGTCGTCGGCGACCAGCTTGACGAAGTAGACGCCCGAGGCCCACGGCCCGATCCCGACCGAGAGCGTGGCTCGACGGTTGCGCGCCGTCCACGGAATCGTCATCGGCCCGTCCACCGCAACGCCGTTCATGATCGTGTCGCTGTGAGTCGCTACGTCCTCCTGCCCTGCCCGGAACGTCTGCATCGTCAGCGACCTCGCGTCGGTCTCGATCGCGAGTCGCGCCTGCTGGCCGGCGACGTAGCTCTCCCGCGTGAAGCCTGCGTCCACTCCGAGGACGCGCACGACCGGGGAGCTCGCCCGCCGGCCGCTGCGGGCGTTCGCGGCCCCGTATGTGCGCCGGTTGCCGGCACCGTCGACCGCGTTGATCCGCACCAGGTATGTCCGCGCTCCGGTCGACTTGGGCGGGAACCAGGTGAACGTGTTCCGGCCGCGCGGCAGCGTCGCCTTCAGCTCGTAGACGGTCTCCGGCGCGCTGATTGTCCTCGTCACCTCGAAGTGGACGCGGGCGGGCTCGCTGAGCGTGAACTGGATCTTCGCCGAATCGCGCAGGCCGTCGTTGTTCGGCGAGATCGTCGTCAGCAGGCGGTTGTCTCCGGCGAACGGCGTGCGGCTCTCGTCCCGCGTCTCGAAGGCGGTGAGCGCAGGCGCCCTCCGGTCGATCCGGAGTGGGGACGATGCCAGCTCGCGCTTCTGCGCTAGGAGCCTGATCCGGTAGCGGCCGTCCGGGATCATGGCGCCGCGCAGCCGCCCATTCCAGCGCAGGCTCAGATAGCGCCTGCGCTGCGGGGTCGCGATCCAGCCGAGTGACCGGCCGCCCAGCGTCGAGAGCTGGACGCCGACTCGGGCCGGCTGCGGAAGCTGCGCTTCGACGCGCAGCCGTTCCGCAGCCGGTGAGAACTGCCACGGCGAGACGACGAATTCCGTTGCACCCGCGGTGGCGGGGAAGGCGAGGACGAGGATCAGCACTGCAAGACGGCGCACTCGAGGCAAATGCTAGTTACGAGCCAGGATGGCTCGTCAGCCGCCGCTGCGCTGCTCGAGCTCGTTCGCCTTCTCGGTCAGCGCCGAGAACCCGGCCAGCAGGAAGTCGTTCACGGCGCCGGCAGCGAGGACAGACGTGAGCAATCGGCCGGTACGGGGGGCGAGGATCTGCACCGAGGCGAGACTGGCGCCGATCCAGGTGCCGACGCAGCGCGTGCAGGTGACGAGCTCGCCGATCGCCTGCTTCATCTCGGTCTCGCGCGTGGGCCGCTCGTTCTCGCCGTCGTAGGCCTCGCCCTCGACGAAGGGCTCGCGCACGAAGCTCGTCACCTTGTCTCGGGCGACCGTGCGCGAAGCCTTGAACGTCGCCAGCCCGAGCAGCGTCAAGTCCATCGCGGACATCTCCGGGACCGGCCGGTTCCGCGCCGCGGCGAGGCCGCTGACGGCGCCGAGCCCGGCCAGGAACGTGCCCATGATCGTGGCGTAGGCGCGGTGCGGCGGGTGCTGTGACGAGGGCTGCACGGGGTACCCTGTACCCAGAATGCCCGAGCTCAAGACAACGGCCGACTACGTCCCCACAGGCGACCAGCCGCGGGCGATTAAGGAGATCTCGCGCTCGCTCCAGGCGGGCGAGCGCTACCAGACGCTGCTCGGCGCCACCGGCACGGGCAAGACGGCGACGATGGCGTGGATCATCGAGCAGACCCAACGCCCGGCGCTCGTGATCGCGCACAACAAGACGCTCGCCGCCCAGCTCTGCAACGAGTTCCGCGAGTTCTTCCCGCACAACGCGGTCGAGTACTTCGTCTCCTACTACGACTACTACCAGCCCGAGGCGTACGTCCCGCAGGCAGACCTCTACATCGAGAAGGACAGCTCGCGGAACGACGACATCGACCGGCTGCGCCACGCCGCGACCTCGAACCTGCTCCAGCGCAAGGACACGGTGATCGTCGCCTCGGTTTCCTGCATCTACGGGCTCGGCTCGCCGGAGGAGTACGAGAAGCGCGTCGTCTTCCTGACCGTCGGCGAGGAGACAGACCGCGACGTGATGCTGCGCAAGCTGATCGACATCCAGTACGTCCGCAACGACACGCTGCTCGGCCGCGGGCGCTTCCGGGTCAAGGGCGACGTGATCGAGATCCAGCCGGCCTACTCGGAGACGGCGTACCGGATCTCGATGTTCGGCGACGAGGTCGAGCAGATCACCCACTTCGACCCGATGACGGGTGAGGTCTTCGCCAAGCTCGACACGATCACCGTCTTCCCGGCGACGCAGTACGTCACCTCGAAGCCCACGATCGAGCGCGCTCAGGACGAGATCAAGCACGAGCTCGAGCAGCAGGTCTCGCTCTTCGAGAGCCAGGGACGGATGCTCGAGGCGCACCGGATCCGCCAGCGCACCGAGTACGACCTCGAGATGATGCGCGAGCTCGGCTTCTGCAACGGGATCGAGAACTACTCACGGATCCTCGACGGCCGCCCGGCCGGCTCGGCTCCGCACACCCTGCTGGACTACTTCCCCTCCGACTACGTCGTCTTCGTGGACGAGTCGCACCAGACGATCCCGCAGATCGGCGGCATGTACGAGGGCGACCGCTCGCGCAAGCAGACGCTCGTCGACCACGGCTTCCGGCTCCCGTCCGCGCTCGACAACCGCCCGCTCCGCTTCGACGAGTTCCTGGACAAGGTCAACCAGCTCGTCTTCGTCTCGGCCACGCCAGGCGCGTTCGAGCTCCGTCACTCGAAGGTTGTCGCGGAGCAGATGATCCGGCCGACGTTCCTCGTCGACCCCGAGGTCGAGCTGCGCCCGACGAAGAACCAGATCGACGACCTGCTGAACGAGATCCGCAAGCGCGAGGAGGCGGGTGAGCGCGTGCTCGTGACGACGCTGACGAAGAAGATGTCCGAGGACCTGACCGACTACCTGCTCGAGGCGGGCGTCCGGGCGCGCTACCTGCACTCCGAGATCGACACCCTCGAGCGGATCCAGATCATCCGCGAGCTGCGTCTCGGCGACTACGACGTGCTCGTTGGCATCAACCTCCTCCGCGAGGGGCTCGACCTGCCGGAGGTATCGCTCGTCGCAATCCTCGACGCCGACAAGGAGGGCTTTCTCCGCGGCAAGACGGCGCTCGTGCAGACGATCGGCCGCGCTGCCCGCAACGTCAACGGTCGCGTGCTCCTCTACGCAGACAAGATGACCGAGGCGATCAAGGGCGCGATGGAGGAGACCGAGCG
>JBKJSM010000103.1:0-18842 GCA_046594445.1 Gaiellaceae bacterium
AGCCGACGATCTCGACCTTCATCCGCTCCCCGAGCGAGAGGTTCCGCACCGGCTTGCGCACGAGCTCGCCCACGTCGAGCAGCTCGATCAGCTCGTCCCGCAGAGGCGTGAAGTCCGCGCGGCGAATCCGGTAGATCGCGCGGTTCAGCTCGAACGAGTCGAGCGCCGGCAGGTCCCACTGGAGCTGGTTGCGGTTGCCCATCACGAGCGTGATCCGGCTCAGGAACGCGCGCTCGCGCTTCGACGGCTCGTGGCCGAGAACGGTCGCCCCGCCCGACGAGGGATGCAGCAGCCCGGAGAGCATTTTCAGCGTCGTCGTCTTACCCGCCCCGTTCGGGCCGAGGAAGCCGACGACCTCGCCCGGCGCGACCTGGAACGAGATCGCGTCTACGGCCCGCACCTCGCGGTGCTTGCGTCGCACGAGGCTGACAATGGCCGCGCGCAGCCCCGGGTCACGCTCGGGGACCTCGAAGAACTTGCTCAGCCGGTCGACGTTGACCGCGTGCTCGCTGCCGGACACGGGAGGAACCTAGATGATTCGCGGGTGCGCATCCTGCTCGCGTCCCAGTTCTATCCCTCGGCGGAGGAGCCCGACTTCGGCGTCTTCGTCCAGGGGCTCGAGCGGGAGCTCGCCGCGCGCGGGCACGAGATCGAACGCGTCGTGATCGACCGGCGCGGCGGCGGCAAGCTGCGCCACCTGGGCCAGGCTGTGCGCACGTTCCGGGCCGCGCGACGCTTCCGGCCGGACGTCGTCTACGCGCACTTCCTCGTCCCCACGGGCCTCTCCGCCGCCCTTTGCGGCCGCGCCCCGCTCGTCGTCACCGCGCACGGCCAGGACGTTGCGAACGCGGAGCGGCTCTGGGCGGTGCGGCTCGCGACGCGGTTCGTCGTGCGGCGCGCCGCGCACGTGATCGCCGTCTCCGGCTGGCTGCGCGACCGGCTCGAGGCGGCCGTGCCGGGCGCGCGCGGGAAGACGGAGGTGATCGACTGCGGCGTCGACCTCGAGCGCTTCCAGCCGCTCGAGCGCACCGGCCCGCCAGGCCCCGCCTTCGTTTGCGTCGGCTCGCTGATCGAGCGCAAGAACGTCGTCCGGCTCGCCGATGCGTTCGCACGGCTGGGCGAAGGCACGCTGACCTTCGTCGGCGACGGTCCGCTGCGCTCACGGCTCGAAGGGCGACCGGGCGTGAGGGTGACCGGCTACGTGGCGCACGACGCGGTACCGGGCTACGTCACCGCCGCGGACGTCCTCTGCCAGCCCAGCCTCGTCGAGCCGTTCGGCCAAGCGGCGCTCGAGGCGCTTGCATCAGGCCGCACCGTCGTCGCGACGACGGTGGGCGGACCGCCCGAGTTCGTCCCTCCGGAGGCGGGCGTGCTCGTCGACCCGGAGGACGAGGACGCGCTCGTCGCCGCCCTGCGCGAAGCCGCGGCGATGCCCGTGCCAAATCAGGCCGCCCGCGAGGCGGCCGAGCTGCACGACCTCAGGACGCAGGCGGCTCGGGTGGAGTCGGTTCTCGAGCGAGCCGCTCGAGATCGGCGAGCCTGACCTCGACCAGGGGCCGCACCGTGTCCTCGAACCCGGCCTCGACCGCGATCGCGAGCGCCTGCTCGTAGCTCGCGCGCGCCTTTGCGGGAGCGACTCCCTGCTTGAGCCGGTTGTCGCCCGTGACGAGCAGCCGCTGAATCTTCGCGCGCGCCTCATCGCCGGGGGGGTTCACATCCGTAGCCTAACCAGGCAAGATCGCGTTGGGGTCCTGGTGGAATCGACGACGAAACCTCCGGTCCGCGTGCTGATCGCGGACGATCACCGCCTGTTCGCCGAGGCGCTCGAGGCGATCCTCTCCACTGAGGTGCGGATCGAGGTGGTCGGGCGCGCCGCGGACGGCGAGGAAGCGGTGGCGATGGCCCGTGAGCTCTCGCCCGACGTCGTCGCGCTCGACATCAGCATGCCCGTGATGGACGGGTTCGAGGCGGCCGCGTTGCTGGAGAAGCTCGACCGGCCCCCGGCTGTCCTGATGCTGACGGGCTCGAACGCAGCCGAGGACGTCGACCGCGCTCGCCGTGCGGGCGTCCACGGCTACATGACGAAAGACGCGATCGCGGCCCGGCTCGTCGACGCGATCCTCGCCGCCGCCGATTCGCGCTAGGCTTTCCGCCGTCATGGTGCAGGTATCCGCCGTCTTCCAGGTGCTCGTCTCGGTCGCGCTGCTCGCGCTGATCCTGATGCACTCCGGCCGTGACGCCGGCCTCGGCGGGATGGGCTTCACCCCCGCCTCGCAGGGCGGCACGCACATCGTCGAGCGAAACCTGACCCGGCTGACGGTCGCCGTCGCCGTCGTCTTCTTCCTCAACAGCGTCCTGCTCTACCGGCTGCTCGCGGGCTAGCCCGGGCGGCGCCCGGCTACACTGTTTCCTCCCCGCGCTGGTGGCGGAATTGGTAGACGCGCAAGGTTGAGGGCCTTGTGGCCTTCGGGCCGTGGAGGTTCAAGTCCTCTCCAGCGCATGCGGGAACGAAGGCGGGCCGTGTGCCCGCCTTCGTCGTTCGGATCGATGCTCGAATCTCGCCTTGACGAACCGAGAATGGTGGCTATGTTGCCGCGATGCCGCTGAGCGCCCCACTCCTGGTTCTCGGGGCCGCACTCATTCTGGCGCTGCCTGCCGCAGCTGCGGAGCCGGCGACGCCGTTCACGGTGAGCGCCACGTGCAGCGCCGCGCAGAAGACGACACATCAGAAGACGCTGGCGGCGTTCCGCCGGAGCGTGCCGGCCACGCGTGCCGCGTACTTTCGCACGCACAAGAGCGCTGCGGCGCGGGCGGTCTTCGCGAAGCGCCAGCAGGCGAAGCTGAAGTTGCTTCAGGCGGCAGCGGCGTGCTCGCTCCCTGTGCCCGTTCCGGCAGCGGCGGCCCTCCTTCCTCCCCTCGCGCCGCCGAACGCGGCCTACCAGTTCGGGGCCGGCGTCAGCGCGGCCGACCAGGCAACCGTAAAGCGGGTCTTCGCGCGCGTTTTCCCGTACCTCGTCCGTGACTGGGCAGTCCCGGTCGACCTTCCGCTGACCATCGTTTGGGACAACGACAAAGAGGCCTTGGCCCGCGGATATGCCCTTCAAACCGGAAGCTCGATCGAATACTCCCGTGCACTCGTCAACAGCACGCCCGCTGTCGCGACGCCGACCGGCACGGTGGTCAACGCGTCGGAGGTGACGGCGAGCGAGGAGTGGGGGACCGCGCGCATCGTCGCGCACGAGCTCTTCCACGTCGCGCAGCATGCTTTCGCCGGTCGCGCGGCGATGATGGGCGGGGAACCCGACGTTCCGGGTGCGGGACCTAGATGGTTCATCGAAGGCTCTGCCGAGCTCGTCGGCTGGAGCGTCGCCGCGGCCGCTGGCATGCCAGCGCTTCCCCTGGAGGGGGCGAATGAGGAAGCCGGCGTGCGCCAGGCGAGCTTGCCGCTTCGAAGCAGTGAGACCCTGCAGGGAATCAAATCGGATCGGTTCGCTTACCCGGTATCCCACTTCGCACTGAAGTACCTGATGCGCGGCCGTCCCGGCCCGACCCTCGCGGCGTTCTGGCGCCAGATTGCCGGAGGGCTCACGTGGCAGGCGTCGTTCGCCTCCACCTTCGGTCAGACGATCGACGCGTTCTACACGGCGTTCGAGAGCTACCGCCCGTAAAAAACGGTTCCGGTTTCCCGGACGGACTTGACGCCGTCCGGAAGGATCTTTAGCCTTCGGAGCGAACACATGTTCGGACACCCACTTTCGGAGGCGCAATGCTCACTGCTCGGCAACAGGAGATCTGGCAGTTCCTGGTCGGCTACGTCGACCGGCACGGCTACCCGCCGACCGTGCGGGAGATCGGCCAAGCCGTCGGACTGGCCTCTCCGTCGACCGTGCACGCGCACCTCGCGAACCTCGAGCGGGCCGGCCTGCTCCGCCGCGACCCGACGAAGCCGCGCGCGCTCGACCTGATCGGTCACCGCCGAGAGTCGAGGGCGGACGAGCCCGTCCGCGAAGCCGAAGTCCACAAGCTGCCGCTGCTCGGCCAGATCGCGGCAGGCGGGCCGCTGCTCGCCGAGCAGAACATCGAGGACGAGATCGCAGTTCCGGAGCCGCTCGGCCGCAACGCCGACTTCCTGCTCCGCGTCAAGGGCGAGTCGATGATCAACGCCGGCATCCTCGACGGGGACATCCTCGTCGTGCAACGGCAGCAGGACGCACGCAACGGCGAAATCGTGGTCGCGCTCGCCGGTGACGACGAGTCCGCAGACGAAGCGACCGTGAAGACCTTCTACCGCGAGGGCAACCGTGTTCGGCTGCAGCCCGAGAACGATGCGCTCGAGCCGATCTACGCCGACCACGTGCAGATCCTCGGCCGGGTCACCGGAGTGTTCCGGACGCTGTGACCGTCGCGTTCCTCAACCGCACCCTCGACCAGGAGCTGGCGGCGATCGCACGCGGCGCCAGCCTCGAGTGCCTCGTCTGCGGCGAGTTCCTGCTCAAGCGGCCCGCCGCGCACGCGTGCCTCGAGTGCGGGACCTTGCTCTGCGACGGCCTCGAAGTCCCCCAATCCGAGCTAGAATTCGTGGCGCAGGCCGGGTGACCGCGTCGCCGTCCTCTTCGGAGGCGGCGCCGAGGAAAGTCCGGACACCGCAGGGCAGGACGCTGGGGAAATCCCAGACGGCGAAAGCCGATGGAAAGTGGAACAGAAAGCAAACCGCCGGCGGGGCGTTTCCGGAAGCTCCGCAGGTAAGGGTGAAACGGTGGGGTAAGAGCCCACCAGCGTCGTGGCGACACGGCGGCTCGTCAAACCCCGTCCGGTGCAAGGTGAAGCAGATCCCGTTGAGGCGGCCCGCCGAGGGATCGGGTACACCGCTCGAGCCGTGAGGCAACTCCCGGCCTAGAGGGATGGTCACCCAAGACAGAATCCGGCTTACAGGCCTGCTACGGAAAAGCCCCGCTTTGCGGGGCTTTTCTATTCAGCGCCTAACTCGTGCATCACCGGTGCATCACGCAGTTGCCGACGAAGGCCGCGAGTCCCGACATTGCTTGGCTGCGATCCCTCTATTCATGCGGAATCCACTGCAGCGATCTCGTCGATCACGGGCGATCTGACAGTCGGTTACTTGCGGGGCCGACGCCCTTTCCCGCACAACCGCTGAGCACCTCCCTGGCACGGAGGGCGCCATGAGGAGGCCCCCCTGCTTGCAGAGCACCACGGTCGAGTACCTCGACTCGCAGCGTTCGCCACTCGTCCAATCCTGGGGCACCTCCGAAAGAGCCAGTTCCCGCGCTTGGCGCCCGACCTGCTCACGCGCGATCGTCTTTCGCGTGAGAGCACTTTCAGCCGGCACTGTGACGTTCCTCTTCACGATGTAGAGGGGTAGACGCGTGTGCTCGGCGAGCTGGGCGCCGAAGGCTATTTCGACGAACCCACCGCGGGACTCCGGGATGCATCGACGAGGCAGGCCCGGACGAGATCGCTGGACGGTACGCTATCGACGTCCTCGGCCCCGCACCAGAGGGATGCCTGTCGCTCGATCAGTGTTTCGATCACGTCGGCCGCCAGACCGGTTCTTGGCGACGATGCTGCTCACGGACATCGTGAGGTCTACCGAGCTGGCCGCCAGCCTCGGCGACCGGGCTTGGCGTGATCTCCTTGCGGCACACCACGCCGCGGTGCGCCGAGAGCTCCGCCGGCTCGGTGGTCGAGAGGTCGACACCGCCGGAGACGGGTTCTTCGCGACATTCGATCAGCCTGCCCAGGCTGTTCGCGCCGCTGACGGGATCGTCTCAGCGGTCGCCGAGCTGGGCGTCTCGGTTAGGGCAGGCTTGCACACCGGAGAGGCCGAGGCGGCTGGCCAGAGCATTCGCGGGCTAGCCGTGCACATCGCCAGCAGGGTGATGTCCGCGGCCGGGCCAGGCGAGGTCCTCGTGTCGGGCACGCTCCGCGAGCTGGTCGTCGGGTCAGGCCTCGACTTCAGCGATCGAGGTGTGCGCCAACTCAAGGGCGTTCCCGGTGAGTGGCGACTGTGGGCGCTGGTCCGCGACGCGGCGGAGGCCGATCAGGCTGCCGTCGCCAGCGTTGGGGTTGTGGAACCGCCCAGCGCGCGGCCGAGCTTGCCGCTGCCCGACACGCCATCGATCGCGGTGTTGCCGTTTACGAATTTGAGCGGCGATCTAGAGCAGGACTACTTCGCCGACGGAATCGTCGAGGACATCATCACCGGCCTGTCGCGAATCAAGTGGGTCTTCGTCATAGCCCGCAACTCGAGCTTCGCGTACAAGGGCAAGGTGATCGACGTCAAGCAGGTCGGCCGAGAACTCGGCGTCCGCTACGTCCTCGAAGGCAGCGTCCGAAAGTCCTCGAACCGCGTCCGCATCGCCGCTCAGCTGATCGATGCCTCAAGCGGCACGCACATCTGGGCAGACCGGTATGACCGTGCGCTTGACGACATCTTTGCCGTCCAGGACGAGCTCACGATCAGCGTGGTGGGCGTCATTGAGCCGACGCTGCGCAAGGCGGAGATCGAGCGCGCCAAGCGGAAGCGGCCTGACAGCCTCGATGCCTATGATCTCTACCTTCGCGCGCTGCCATTTGCCTTCACCGCGATGCCCCAGGACGCGGACAGGTCCCTGGCATTACTCGAGCGAGCGATCGAGCTCGAGCCGGATTACGCCGCTGCTCACGCGCTCATTGCCTGGTGCCACGAGCAGCGATATCTGCGCGGGGGTCTCCACGACGAAACAAGGAGAGCCGCCCTGCGCCATGCCCGCACGGCCATCGCCGTGGGTGGCGACGACGCCACGGCGCTCGCGACCGCTGGCTTTGTCATCGCGGTGGTCGAAAGCGACTACGAGACTGCCACCCATTTGTTCGATCGATCGTTCGCGCTGTCGCCCTCGTCGGCACTCGCGCTCGGTTTCAGTTCCATCGTCCGCGCGTGGAACGGCGACGACGCGACCGCCGTCGAGCATGCGGAGCGCGCGATACGCCTCAGCCCGCTCGATCCCCTCTTGTCTCTGCCGTACGTCGGTCTCGCGTACGCCCATTTTGCGGCCGGCCGCTTCGATGACGCGGCCATCGCCGCGGGTCGTGCGAGCCAGTCGAATCCGAAGTTCACCATGCCTCACGTGCTGCATGCGGCCGCCTTGGCCATCCTCGGCCGCGATGAAGAAGCAATGGCTGAGGTAGATCGGTTGCGCGAGCTCGAGCCGCAACTCACCGTAAGCACCGCCATTCGATCCGCCCGCTACGTGAACCCCGACAAGAATGCTGAGCTGGGCGACGCCGTACGCCGGGCGGGTCTGCCCGGGTAGTGCCGTTGCGTGCCCCTCGACCGTCAGAGCTCTATCGCAACTCCAGGAACCCCGTGAGAACCCTCGTCGCACCTGCCTTTCACAACCGCGAGGATGGAGTTGGCCCTCTGACCACGAGCTCGAACCCGGGAAAGGGAAGCCGCTCCGGTGGGGCTTTTCTACGATGCGACGACCTACCTGCGATCTAGACGCCCCGCGGGCTCTCGTCGTCGATCACGAGCCGCATCAGGTCTCGGATCGAGACGATGCCAACGACGTTCCCTCCCTCGACGACCGGGAGATGGCGAAAGCCGCCGTGGATCATCAGCACTGCCGCCTGGCCGGTCGTCTCGGAGGGTTCGATCGTCTCGGGATTCGCGGTCATCCAATCCGACACTCGCATCGCTCCCTCGCCGTAGTCGGCGAAGGCGCGGAGAACGTCGCGCTCGGTGAGGATCCCGACGAGTCGCTCCCCGTCCAGCACGAGCGCCGCTCCGACGTGGCTCGCGCTCATCCGCCGCGCCGCCTCCTGGAGGGGTAGCGCGGGCGCGACGCTCACCAGTTCTCGGCTCATGATCGAATCAACCTGGGTCATCGTTTCTCCTCTCAGTCGCCCTGCTCGGTGGGGCGGCGATCGACGGACTCTTTCAACTCGGCGCGGAGCCCGTCGTCGAGCGTGCACGAGCTCTGGCTCCGTGTCGCCTTCCGCAGGAGCTGTCTGAGGCTGTTCCAATCCATCTGCTCGCGGATGTCGTTACCTTTGACAGATGCGCATTCTTCTCTCGGTCCTTGCTCTCGCTCTTGCCTCGTCAGCGGCGGCTGCTGACTCGCCCGGAACTTTCGGGATGGCCCAGCGCGGCAGCCTGAAGATCGTCTCCGGGGTGCTGCTAGACCCCAAGGGTGGCGCGATGAAAGGTGTCTGGCTGAACATGAAAGAGGGGTGCCTCGTCCGCCGCAGGCTCAGGGTCGAGATTCAGATCGATCTCGTGTCCGCGGCGGGCAAGACGACGCGAATCAAGCGATCGCGCAGTGGCAACGTTGAGAATTGCGCCGAGGGAGGGCCCAATTTCGGCTACGACCTCGTGCCGCGCGCGCTCGGAATGGGCTGCGCGGACGGGCGCTGGCGGCCCGGCCTCTACTCGATGACCACGAAGACCACCGACACGCGATCGGGGCTGATCGCCCAGGCGAGCCTCTACCACCAGGTCACCCAGCGCTGCTGAGCTAGGCGCGCAGAACGACTTCGAGCGAGGTGCCTCGCCCCGGGCGCGACTTGAGCGCGAAGCCGCCCTCGATCGTTGCAGCGCGAAGGCGCATGTTCTTCATGCCCTGACCGGCGGCGGCCTCCTCCCCGTCGAAGCCGACGCCGTCGTCGCGGACGCTGACGATTCGCCGCCCGAGCCGCTGGCCGATCCAAACCTCGGCTCGCTGCGCTCCCGCGTGCTTGCGGACGTTCGCGAGCCCTTCCTGGACGATCCGGAACACCTCGATCTGCTCGTCAGGGGCAAGGAGGATCGAGCGGTCGATCTCGACGTCCACCTCGAGCACGCCGTCGGCCGTGAGGAACTCGACGTAGCGTCGAAGCGCGGCGTCGAACGGCGCTGTCCCACTGGCGGAGGAGAGGGCGAGGACGGCGAAGCGCGCCTCCTGCTGCGCCGCGGCCGCCGCCTCTTTCAGCTTCGGCAGCGTCACGTCCAGGGGCGCACCCGACTCGAGCATGCTCGCGTGCGTCGAGACCGCGAACAGGTACTGCGCGAGACCGTCGTGGATCTCACGCGCCACACGGGCCCGCTCCTCGGCGACCGCGCGGCCGAACTCGGCGAAGCTGATCGCCCGCCACACGCCGACGAGCAGGAGCCCGTACGAAAGGAGGCGCAGGAAGTCGCCCTGCGAGATGAAGTCGCTCGACGCCCCGGGGGTGAGCACGTAGTGCAGCTCCGCAAAGAGCGTCAGCGTCGCGCCGAGCGCGAGCCAGCTGTCGAGGTCGTCTCCCCGGATGCGGTAGCGGATCGCGAAGCCGAGCACCGCGACGAGCGCGAGCAGGGCCAGAAAGGATGTGATCACGGTGAGCTCGAACGGACGAGCGCCGTCGAGGAGGCTCAGGCGCGCGCCGAAGGCGTGCAACGGCAGCCAGATCGCGGTCAGCGCGGACAGCAGCAGCGCGATTCCCGCCACCAGCGCGCGCTTGCGCGCGAAGATCCGCTGGGCGGGGAGGAGCGGAGCCAGAGCGATCAGCGTCGCGGCGAGCACACGGGCGCCGACCGCGGCCCAGGCCTCGGGCGCCCCCTGGTTCGAGCCGCCGAGAACCGGAGCGACCGAGAACGCGAGCGTGCCGGCGCCGGCGACGAAGAAGCCGGCAGCGAGCAGGAGGTCGAGGATGCGCCCTTCGACCGAGAACCGGACGCCCGCAAGAATGGCGACGATCGTCGCCGCCAGGACGACGGTGGTGTCGAGCACCAGCCGGCCCTCGGGGAGCTCGTAGGTGCTCCGCAGGATCGGGTTGGTCAGGAAGAGGGCCGTCGCCGAGCCCAGCAGGGCGACGAGCAGCAGCTCGCCGACGAGCCAGGACTCGAACGTGTCTTTCGCGCTTCTCTGCACCTGACCCTAATCGGCAGGGAGTCGCCTGCCGATGAGAGCCAAGATGTCCGAGCGAATTCTCGTGGTCGACGACCATCCGCTGACGCGCGACGCGCTGGCGTCGCTGCTCGCGCAGGGCGGCTTCGACGTGGTGGGAGAGGCCGCGGACGGAGTCGACGCGCTCGAGCTCGCGGAGGCGCTGCAGCCCGACCTGGTGCTGCTCGACCTGTCGATGCCCGGCCTCGACGGGTTGTCTGCGCTCCCGCGACTGCGCGCGGCCGCGCCCGGCTGCGAGGTCGTCGTCTTGACCGCATCGGGCACCGAGGAGAACCTGCTCGCCGCCATCCGCGCAGGCGCGGCCGGCTATCTGCTGAAGAGCGAGCCCCCCGAGCGAATCGTCGCCTTCCTGCGCGGCGTCGCGAACGGCGAGGCCGCTCTCTCCGGAGAGGTCGCGAGGCGCCTCCTCGACCAGGTGAGGAACGGCGGCAGGCTCGGCGGCGGCGTCCCGGACGAAATCGCGCACACGCTGTCAGCCCGCGAGCTCGAGGTGCTGCTGCTGCTGGACGACCATCTTTCGACCGACGACATCGCCAAGCGGCTGTTCATCTCCGAGCACACGGTGCGCTCGCACGTGAAGAGCCTGATGCGCAAGCTCGGCGTCTCCTCGCGGCGCGACGCGCTCGAGCAGCTCGCGCTCGCCCGCCGCTAAGAGCATAAAACCCGATTTACAAATATCGTCCACGGTGGGGGATGAGGTTCACGTAGGCGGAGCGATGAGGAGACGCGCCTCCCGGCCGATCATTGAGCCATAGCGATTTCCTCCGAGGGGAGCGCTGCGGCGAAACATGTAGGACGGTCGGCGAGAGCCGGCCGTTCCTCGTTCAGGAGGAGAAACCCTCCTGGGCGGCGGCCACGAGGCGGGGCAGCGTCCGCAGGTTGTAGCCGCCCTCGAGCACCGCGGCGACCCGCGGCGCCAGCGCCGAACAGCGGGCAGCGAGCTCCCTGAAGCCGACAGCGGTGACGCGCATGTCGACGAGATAGATGTCCTCCTCCTCGTGGGCGTCGAACCCGGCGGAGACAAGCAGAAGGTCTGGCTCGAACGCGCGGACTGCGGGTTCGACGAGCTCAGAGAACGCGCCGACCCACTCGGCGTCCCCCGAGCCCGCGGCGAGCGGCACGTTCAGAGTCGACTCGTCACTCGTGCCCGGCCCGCCCGTGCCCGGGAAGACGTTGCCGAACTGGTGCAGCGACACGAAGAGCACCGAGTTGTCACCGCGGAAAATCGCGTCGGTGCCGCTGCCATGGTGCACGTCGAAATCGACGATCGCCACTCGCTCGAGCCCCAGCTCGACCTGCGCGTAGCGGGCGGCGATCGCGGCGTTGTTGACGAGGCAGAAGCCGTGCGCCTCGTCCGCGAGCGCATGGTGTCCCGGCGGCCGGACGAGAGCGAAGCCCTCCCGGTCGACCGCCTCGAGCGTCACGCCGACGGCGAGCTGCACCGCCTCCCAGCTCGTCTCGGATGCGACCGTGTTCGGCTCGAGCAGTACCGGCCGGTCGATCGAGTGCAGCAGCTCCAGCAGCTCCGGTGTATGCACCCGCGAGAGCTGCTCCACGGTGGCGCGCCGCTCGACCGTTTTGCCGCCGAGGCCGAGCAGCCGGTCCTGCCGCTCGGGGTGGCCGCCCGTCGGATGGAGCTCGGCGAGCAAGGGGTTCGTTAGGAGATCGACAGCGCCCCCAGGCGCTCGGCGAAGCGGCCGAGCCCCCACTCGCGCGCCAGCTCGGCGCCGCGGCCCCAGGACGGCTCCTGGTCGTCGAGCGGTGGGAGCGGTGCCTCCGAGTCCATCGTCGCGATGTGCCGGTAGAGCCGGAGCGCGTCGGCCTCGCCGGCGAAGCGCCCGTCCGCGAGCGCCGACTCGAGGCTGTCGTAACTGCGCAGGAGGTCGGCTGCCGTCTTCGGCCCGACGCCGCGCGCGCCCGGGATCTTGTCCGAGGGATCGCCACGCAGCGCGATGAAGTCCGGCACCTGCTTCGGATCGACGCCGTAGCGCTCGCGCACCTCGGCCGGCCCGATCCGCGCGAGCGCGCCGCCGCCCTTCTGCGGCTGGAGGATCGTCGTCCGCTCGCTCGCGAGCTGGAACGTGTCGCGGTCGCCGCTCGCGACGAGCGCGGAGCCGCCGCGCGCCTCCTCGAACGCCACTCCGGCCGCGAGGAAGTCGTCCGCCTCGTAGCCTGCTTCCTTCGCGACCGCGAAGCCGATCGCCGCGACGAGCTGCGGCGCAAGGTCGAGTTGCTCCAGTAGGTCGGCCTCGAACTCACGACCGCCCTGATAGGCGGCCAGCGCCTGGTGCCGGTAGGTCGGGACGGTGAGCGTGTCCCAGGCGACGAGGACCGCGCGCGGCCGCTCCTCCTCCCAGAGCCGCACGAGCAGGTTGCCGACGCCGACCAGGAGCCCGGCGGGGCCACCGTCGGCGCGCCGCGTCGTCTTCGGGATCGCGTGGTAGTAGCGATGGGCGAACGAGTCGCCGTCCACAATCAGGAGCGGGCGGCTCACGCGGACGCTTCGAGCTCGCCGATCGCCGCCATCAGCCGCTCCGTAGCCACCTTCGCGCCGTCGTCGCGGCCGGCGAGATCGTCGAGCGGGATGGGAGGGCCGTAGGCGACGCGCAGCTGGCCGAGACGGCCGAGCCGGTCGGTGCCGACGATCCCGGCCGGGACGAGCGGGACGTTCGCGTCGATGGCGATCCTCGCCGCGCCCGTGTGCGCCCGCGCCTCGTACTTCTTGCGCAAGCCCTTCTTCCGCCGCGTCCCCTCCGGGAACATGACGACGATGTGACCCTGCCGGCAGAGCTCCGTCGCCGTCGCGATCGCCTCCAGGTCAGCTTGCCCGCGACGCACGGGAAAGGCCCCGCAGGCGTACGCAAACTGCTTGAACGGCGTCCAGAAGAGCTCCGACTTGGCCATGAAGCGCAGGTAACGCGTCGGAAAGAGCGGGACCCCGAGCGGCCACGGATCGAAGTTCGAGTTGTGGTTCGCGGCCAGCACGAACCCGCCGTGGGGCAGGTGCTCGCGGCCGCGAGTGCGCAGCCGGAACAGCAGGCGCAAGAGCGGCCAGCTGAGCAAGGCGACGACGATGTACATGGGGCTCGGCCTGGGCGACACACGAGGAGTATCCCAATGGGCGGCTAACGTGTCCCGCGCCATGTCGAAGAAGCTTGTCATCGTCGAGAGCCCCGCAAAGGCGAAGACCATTGCGGGCTACCTCGGCAGCGAGTACACGGTCGAGTCGAGCATCGGCCACATCCGCGACCTGCCGAACCGCGCCTCCGACATCCCGAAGGAACAGCGCGCCAAGTACGGCACGATGGGCGTCGCGATCGAGAGCGACTTCGAGCCGCTGTACATCGTCGACGCGGACAAGAAGGCAAAGGTCAACGAGCTGAAGAAGATGCTCAAGGGCGCCGACGAGCTCCTGCTCGCGACGGACGAGGACCGCGAGGGCGAGGCGATCGCCTGGCACCTGCTCCAGGAGCTGAAGCCCAAGGTGCCGGTACGCCGGATGGTCTTCCACGAGATCACGAAGGACGCGATCACGCGTGCGCTCGGCGAGACGCGCGAGATCGACCAGCGGCTCGTGGACGCTCAGGAAACGCGCCGCATCCTCGACCGCCTCTACGGCTATGAGGTCTCGCCCGTGCTCTGGAAGAAGGTGATGCAGGGGCTCTCCGCCGGCCGCGTGCAGTCGGTCGCCGTCCGGCTCGTCGTCGAGCGCGAGCGCGAGCGCCGCGCCTTCGTCTCGGCGGGCTACTGGGACATCAAGGGAAACTTCGACCCCGGTTCTTTCGAAGCGCGCCTCGCCGCGGTGGACGGCAAGCGCGTCGCCCAGGGCCGCGACTTCGCCCAGGACGGGACGCTCAAGTCACCCGAGCTCGCACGGCTGGGCGAGGAGGAGGCGCGGCGGCTCACCGCCGAGCTCGACGGCCTCCCCTTTGCGGTCCGCTCGGCCGACGAGAAGCCGTACACACGCCGCCCCGCGGCCCCTTTCATGACCTCGACCCTCCAGCAGGAGGCGAGCCGCAAGCTCCGGTACGCCGCGCAGACGACGATGCGGGTCGCGCAGCGGCTGTACGAGAACGGCTACATCACCTACATGCGCACCGACTCGACGACATTGTCGGAGTCGGCGCTGAAGGCCGCCCGCAAGCAGGCGGTCGAGCTCTACGGAGCCGACTCGATCCCGGACGCGCCGCGTCAATACGCACGCAAGGTGAAGAACGCGCAGGAGGCGCACGAGGCGATCCGACCCGCGGGCGACTCCTTTCGCACGCCGAAGCAGCTCGAGCGTGAGCTGAACCGCGACGAGCTGGCGCTCTACGACCTGATCTGGAAGCGCACGCTCGCCTCGCAGATGGCCGACGCGCGCGGGCTGACCGTCTCGCTCCGGCTCGGCGCGCAGACCTCCTCCGGGACGGACGCCGAGTTCTCCGCCTCCGGCACCGTGATCACATTCCGGGGCTTCCTCGCCGCCTACGAGGAGAGCCGCGACGACGACACCGAGAAGGAAGAGGAGCGGCCGCTGCCGCACCTGAAGCCGGGTGACGAACTGCGCGCGCTCCAGCTCGATCCCGAGGGCCATGCGACGAGCCCGCCTTCGCGCTTCACCGAGGCGAGCCTCGTTCAGGCACTCGAGGAGCTCGGGATCGGCCGGCCGTCCACCTACGCCTCGATCATCGGCACGATCCTCGACCGCGGCTACGTCTTCAAGCGCGGCACCGCGCTCGTCCCCTCGTTCCTCGCGTTCGCGGTCACCGGCCTGCTCGAGCAGCACTTCACCCGGCTCGTGGATTACGACTTCACCGCGAAGATGGAAGACGACCTCGACGCGATCGCCGCCGGCGAACAGGAGCGCGTCGACTGGCTGCGCCACTTCTACTACGGCGGTGCCGAGGGCGACGCGGGCCTGCACGCGCTCGTCGCCGACCTGAGCGAGATCGATGCGCGGGCGATCAACACGCTGCCGATCGGCGAGGGGATCGTCCTCCGCGTCGGCCGCTACGGCCCCTACGTCGAGCGCGGCGAGGAGCGGGCGAGCGTGCCCGAGGACATGGCGCCCGACGAGCTGACGGTCGAGAAGGCGGAGGAGCTGCTCTCGGCGCCGACAGGCGACCGGGTGCTCGGCATGCATCCGGAGTGGAACCGCGAGATCACCGCGCGCACCGGCCGTTACGGCCCCTACGTGACCGAGACACTCGCGGAGGGCGCGACCGAGAAGCCGCGCGCCGCCTCGCTGTTCAAGACGATGTCGCCCGAGACGGTCACGCTCGCGGAGGCCGTCAAGCTCCTCTCGCTCCCCCGCACCCTTGGCGCCGATCCGGCCGACGGCGTTGAGGTCACCGCTCAGAACGGCCGCTATGGAGCCTTCGTGAAGAAGGACACCGAGTCGCGCTCGCTCGAGAGCGAGGAGCAGCTGTTCACGATTACGCTCGAGGACGCGCTCGCGCTGCTCGCCCAGCCGAAGCCGCGCCGTGGGCGGGGCGAGGCGAAGCCGCCGCTGCGCGACCTCGGCCCGGATCCCGCCAGCGGCAAGACCGTCCTGCTCAAGGAAGGCCGCTTCGGGCCCTACGTGACCGACGGGGAGACGAACGCGAGCCTCCGTCGCGGCGACGACCCGGAGAGCGTCACGATCGAGCGCGCCGCGGAGCTCCTCGCCGATCGACGCTCCAAGGGCCCGGCGCCGAAGAAGAAGCGCAGCAGCGGCCGCCGCTCTGCCGCATAACAGCTACGAAGACGCAAACTTTCCGTGCCAACCGGCGTCTTGCTCTGCGAGGGCGCACTCAGACGCGCTAACGTCGCTTCGCGCGCAAACCGTAACGGCCCCTCACCGGAATAGGTACTCAGGGATCCACGTTTGGGCTTGTACCAGCGCGATAGCGTCGGATCCCTCTGGCAAAGGCAGGAATAACCGCCTAAGGTACGTAAGTTTGTAGCTTGTCTTCGAAGTAGTGCCCGAAAGGACTGACGGTTTCTCTTGACGCAGAATCAGCTGATCGAACTGATTGAGTCGGAGCAGGTCAAGGCGCTCGTGGAGCGCTCGGAGGAGCGTGGGTTCATCGAGCCCACCGAGTTCGAGGCGTTCGTGCTCGAGCACGATCTGAACGACGAGGAGCAGGAGCAGCTCACCCGCGAGCTGGAGACGCTCGGCCTGGAGGTCGGGCAGTCACGCGGGGGCAAGAGCAAGGAGAAGGACGCCGAGAAAGAGAAGGATGACGAGCCGGCGCCCGTCGCGGCAGTCGCGACCGGGGCGGCGGACAGCCTCCAGCTCTTCCTGGCCGACGTCGGCCGCCACAAGCTGCTGAACGCGGCGCAGGAAGTTCAGCTGGCGAAGCTGATCGAGCGCGGCGACGTCGTCGCCAAGCGCCAGATGATCGAGTCGAACCTCCGGCTCGTGGTCTCGATCGCCAAGGGCTACCGCGGCCTGGGCGTGCCGTTCCTCGACCTGATTCAGGAGGGGACGCTGGGCCTCAACCGCGCCGTCGAGAAGTTCGACTGGCGCCGCGGCTTCAAGTTCTCGACCTACGCGACCTGGTGGATCCGCCAGTCGGTGCAGCGCGCCGTCGCGAACCACGCGCGGACGATCCGCGTGCCCGTCCACGTCGTCGAGCGGCAGCAGAAGCTGTCGCGCGCGGCGCGCCGGCTCGAGGTCGAGCTGGGTCGCGAGGCGACGAAGGAAGAGCTCGCGGAGGCGACCGGCTTGCCGCTCCAGCACGTCGACGAGGCGCTTGGCGCCGCCCACGCATCGGTCTCGCTGAATCAGACTGTCGGCGCAGACGACGAGGGCGAGCTGGGCGACCTGTTCGCCGACCGCGAAGCCGCCGACCCGTTCGACGAGGCGGAGGAGTCGCTGCGCAAGCAGGGCGTCCGCCGTGCGCTGGACGCGCTCCCGGAGCGCGAGCGGCGAATCCTCGAGCTGCGGTTCGGCTTCGAGGGCGAGCCCTGGACGCTCGAGGCGATCGGGCACGAGCTCGATCTGACCCGCGAGCGCGTCCGCCAGCTCGAGGGGCAGGCGCTCTCTCGCCTGGCGGCCCTCCGCGACCTGGCGAGCCTCGCCGCGTAGCCACACGGGCATCTGGACGACCCGAAGGGCGGCATTTGCCGCCCTTCGCCATTGCTGGGACGACTTTTCTCAGGCCGGAAACGTGATTTACTCCCACTGAACCCGGGGGTGCCGGATTGAGAGGAGTCAATTTGACAATCAAGTGGAATAGGCTTTTGCCGTTGCTCGTGGTCGCGATGCTCGCCTTCGCGGCGGGCTGCGGCGGCGACGACGAGGCGGCGGGTGACGGCACGACGACCGAGGCCGCCGGAGGTGCGACGGGCGGCACGCTCGTCTTCGCCGGCGCGGACGACCCGGTCGTGCTCGACGGCGCACTCGTCTCCGACGGCGAGTCGCTGCGCGTGATCGACCAGGTCTTCGAGACGCTCGTCGGCCTGAAGGCGGGCACGACGGAGCTCGAGCCCCTGCTCGCCACGAGCTGGGAGGCGTCGGAGGACGGTCTAGAGTGGACGTTCCAGCTCCAGGAGGGCGTCACCTTCCATGACGGCGAGCCCTTCAACGCCGAGGCGGTCTGTTACAACTTCGACCGCTGGTACAACTTCACCGGGTCGTTCCAGAACCCGAGTGCTTCCTACTACTGGCAGACGGTCTTCGGCGGCTTCGCCAAGACCGATCCGAAGAGCGGCGCACCGGCCGACAGCCTCTACAAGAGCTGCACGGCGAACGGTGAGAACGAGGTCGTGCTCAGCCTGACCAAGGCGTCCTCGTCGTTCCTCGGAGCGCTGTCGCTGACGGCGTTCGCGATCGCCAGCCCGAAGGCGCTGCAGGAGTTCGGCGCCGACGAGGGCGAGGTCAATGCGGACGGCATCTTCCAGCCGACCGGCAAGTACGGCACCGAGCATCCGACGGGCACTGGCCCGTTCAAGTTCGAGTCGTGGACGGTCGGCGACCGGCTCGTGCTCGCCCGCAACGACGAGTACTGGGGCGAAAAAGCCAAGCTGGAGAAGGTCATCTTCCGGCCAATCGCCGACAACGCGGCGCGCCTGCAGGCGCTGCAGAATGGCGAGATCGACGGGTACGACCTCGTCGAGCCACAGGACATCCCGACGATCGAGGGTGACGAGACCCTGCAGCTGCTGAACAGGCCGGCGTTCAACGTCGCGTACGTCGGGATCAACCAGTCGATCCCGCCGATGGACAAGATCGAGGTCCGGCAGGCGCTCGCGCACGGCCTGAACCGGCAGGAGGTCGTCGACTCGTTCTACTCGGGCCGCGGCGAGGTGGCGAAGGAGTTCATGCCGCCGGAGGTCACGGGCTACGCGGACGACGTGACGGAGTACCCGTACGACCCCGAGAAGTCGAAGGAGCTGCTGCAGGCCGCCGGCCTGACGCTCCCGGTCGAGATCACCTTCTGGTATCCGACCGCCGTTTCGCGGCCGTACATGCCCGATCCGCAGCGCAACTTCGAGGCCTTCGCGGCCAGCCTGAACGAGGCCGGCTTCAAGGTGACCCCGAAGTCGGCGCCGTGGCGGCCGGACTACCTCGGCACGGTGGACGAGGGCAAGGCCCAGGTCTACCTGCTCGGTTGGACGGGTGACTACGGTGACCCGGACAACTTCATCGGCACGTTCTTCCAGGACGGTCAGAAGGCCTGGGGAACGATCGACCAGCCGAACAAGGAAGTCACGGACCTGCTCGCCGCAGCCGAGACCGAGACGGACGGCGACGCCCGCACGGGTCTCTACCAGGACGCGAACCGGAAGATCATGGACTGGCTTCCGGGCGTCCCGTACGCGCACTCGCAGCCCGCTCTCGCCTTCAAGGCGGGGATCGAGGGCTACGAGCCGAGCCCGGTCTCGCTCGAGTCGTTCGCGACCGTGTCGAAGTCGGAGGGGTAGCGACCTAGTCGTTAGAGTCGGCGG
>JBKJSM010000024.1:0-2576 GCA_046594445.1 Gaiellaceae bacterium
ATGATCGCCTGTCTCCTCATCCCCGGCTTCGAACTGCGAGCGGCGCTGCGGGAGCGGCCGAGGCTGGCGCTCGAGCCGGCTGCGCTCGCGCCGGTGCCGGGAACGGAGCCGTTCGTCGGCGCTGTGACCGCCGCGGCGGAGCTTGCTGGCGTGCAGCCGGGGATGCGGTTGGGCGAGGCGCTCGCGATGTGTCCGCAGCTCGTGCTCGTCGAGCAGGATCCCGCCACGGTCGAGCGGGAGTGGGAGGGCGTGCTGCAGCGACTGGAGGACGCTGGCTTCGCCGTCGACCCGGAGGAGCCGGGCCGCGTCTACTTCGAGACGCAGGGCGTCGAGCGGCTGTACGGAGGCTTGGAGGCGGTGCTCGAGCGGGCGCTCGCCTCCGTCGGAACTGCCTGGGATCCACGCGCGGGCGCTGCTCGGCGCCGGTTCGCCGCTCTTGCGGCGGCGAGCGTCGCGCGCCCCGGGCAGGCACTCGTGGTCGCGGACGGGAACGAGCAGGGCTTCCTGGCGCCGCTGCCGCTCTCGCTGCTGCCGCTCCCGGCCGATCGCTACGCGGAGCTGGAAGGGCTCGGAGTCCGCAAGCTGGGGGAGCTTGCGGCGCTGCCCGGGGGAGCGGTCGCGGAGCGGCTCGGCCGGGAGGGCACGCAGGCCTGGGCGCTCGCCCGCGGTGGCGCGAGCGCGCGCATCCGCGGACGCCGCGCCCCTGTCGAGCTGGCCGAGGTGCTCGAGTTCCCGGAGGCGATCGGGAACGAGTTGACGCTCCGCCGAGCCTTCGGCTCGCTGCTCGACCGGCTGCTCGCGCGGCCGGAGCGAGCGGGCCGGCCCTTCCGCAAGGTCGCACTCTCGGCCCGCCTCGTCGGCGGCGGCTCCTGGCGGCGCACGGTGACGCTGCGCGACCCGACCGCCGACCGGCCGCGCCTGCGCGCCGCACTCGGCCCGAAGCTGCTCGAGATCCCGGCGCCGGTCCTGGAGCTGCGCCTGGAGGCGGTCGAGCTCTCCGAGTCGACCGGCCAGCAGCTCGAGCTCGTCAAGCCGGTGGGCGAAGAGATCAACGCACGCCTGAGCGACGGGCTGCGCCAGGTGCGCGCAAGCACCGGCTCCGGCTCCGTCGTCGCCGTCGTGGAGGTGGCGCCATGGTCGCGGATTCCCGAAGCGCGAGCGCTGTTCGTGTCGCGGGACGAATAAACGCGCCCCGGCCCGCGCTGGTGGAGGCCAGTCCCGTCGGGGTCCCGATCCGCGTCAACCGTGAGGCCGTCTCGCTCGTGCGCGAGGAATGGCGCGTCGTCGACCGCTGGTGGACCGAGGATCCACTCGACCGCCGCTACTTCGACCTCGTGCTCGAGTCGGGCCAGAACGCGTGCGTCTTCCGCGACGTGGAGGCCGGCTGCTGGTTCAGCCAGCGGGGAGCTTGAGCGCTTCGCACGAGAAGGACGCCCCACTAGCCGGCGTGCGCAGGGGATGCTAACGCGCAGGAGCGGGCGCGACGACCGGCACAGGGCGATCGTTCGCGCCGGCGAGCGCATGCGCGAAGAGCGCGGTCGTCACCAGCGTGATCGAGGCCATCAGCGTCGCGAGCAGGCGCATGTGGATGTGCAACGCGTGGGTGTCCAGCCCGGGTGCGGCCTACGCACGGATCTCGACGCGCCGCTCGGGCGAGTCGGCGATGACCTCGCCCTTGCCGGGGACTAGGAAGACCGGTTGGCCTACGTCGAGCTCCACGCCCATTCAGCCTATTCGTTCCTCGACGGCGCATCGCATCCCGAGGAACTGGCGCTGCGGGCAGCAGAGCTCGGCTACGAGGCGCTCGCGCTTACTGACCACGAGGGCGTCTACGGCTCGCTCGAGCTGGCGCACGCGGCGAAGCTCGTCGGCGTTCGCGCGATCACCGGCGCCGAGGTGACGCTCCACGGCGGCTCGCACGTGACGCTGCTCGTCGAGTCGTCGCAGGGCTACGCGAACCTCTGCCGCCTGCTCACCGCCGCGCACGCGCACACCCGTCCGAAGGAAGGAGAGCTGTTGCCGCCCGCGCTCGATCCGGCCCTGCTCGCCGAGCTGCACGAGGGGCTCGTCTGCCTCTCCGGCTGCGCCCGCGACGGGCTCGGGGTACGCGACCCGAACGCTGCCGCCGCGCTCGCCCTCGCCTTCGGGCCGGAGCGCTTCTACGTCGAGCTACAGCGGCCCTTCGAGCGAGGCGACGTGCGCCGGAACGCGCTCCTGCGCGACCTCGCGAACGACGCCGGCGTGCGCACGCTCGTCACCGGCAACGTCCATGCGCACCATCCCCGCCGCACCGCGCTCCAGGACGTCCTCGTCGCGATCCGCCACCGCTCTTCGCTCGAGTCCTGCGAGCGGGAGCGACGTGGCAATCGCGAGAGCTTCCTGCGCGCGCCGGCCGAGATGCTCGAGCTCTTCCCCGACGACCGCGACGCCGTCCTGCGCACCGCCGAGGTGGCGGAGCGACTCGAGTTCGACCTGACGGAGGAGCTCGGCTACCGCTACCCGGACTTCTCCGACGGCACCCAACCGGCGATCCACCAACTCGCGGAGGTCTGCGAGGCAGCGTTCGCCGAGCGCTA
>JBKJSM010000088.1:0-7437 GCA_046594445.1 Gaiellaceae bacterium
TGGGCGTAGTACGCGCGCACGAACCGCTCGACGTCCGCCACGTGAGCGGGCTCGAGACGCTCGTGGACGTGCGCGACCGCCGCCTCGAGGAGCGCCGCCTTCGTCACATCCGGGCTCTTGGCCAGTCGCGGACCTCGCCGTCGGGTTCAACCGCAGTATGAACGTCTTTGTGCCGGCTAGAGCCCGAGCCGCTCGAGCGTCGCGTCGTCGCGGCGCCACTTCGGGCGCACCTTGACGACGAGCTCGAGAAAGACCTTGTGCCCGAGCAGGGCCTCGATCTCCGGGCGGGCGCGCGTGCCGATCTCGCGGATCATCGCGCCCTTCTTGCCGACGAGGATCTGCTTCTGCGAGTCGGTCTCGACGAGCACGAAGGCCCGCAGCAGCTTCTCGTCCAGTTCGTCGATCTCGACCGAGATCGAGTGCGGCACCTCGTCGCGCGTCAGCTGCAGCGCCTTCTCCCGGATCAGCTCGGAGATCCGCTCCGCGCTCGTCTGGTCGGTCGCCGACTCGCGCTCGAAGAACGGCTGTCCCTCGGGCAGCAGGTGCAGCAGGTCGTCGCGGAGCTCGTCGATCCCGTCCTTCGTGACGGCGCTGACCGGGTGGAGCGCGTGGAAGTCACCGAGTGCCGCCGCCGCCTTCATCCCGGTGATGATGTGGCTCGGCTTCAGGTTGTCGACCTTGTTCAGCGCCACGATCACGGGGATCCCGAGCGAGTAGACGCGTCGGGCGATGAAGCGGTCGCCGGCGCCGATTCGGTCGCGGGCGGACATGACGAAGAGAACGACGTCAACGTCCTCGAACGAGCTGTCGACCGTGGCCTGCATCCGCTTCGTCAGCTTGTCCATCGGCCGCTGGAAGCCGGGGAGGTCGGCGAGCACGAGCTGGTAGTCGTCGCCGTTCGCAACCCCGTAGATGCGCCGCCGCGTGGTGTTCGGCACGGGCGAAGTGATTGCGACCTTCTCACCAACGAGGGCGTTCACGAGCGTCGACTTGCCGACGTTCGGCCGTCCGGCGACGGCGACGAATCCCGACTTCACGCGTCCGGGAAGTCCCAGGTGTCCGGCAGCAGCTCGTCCGCCGCGTACGTCGCGATCGACCCGTCGCCCCGCCGGAAGCTCACCTCCGGGATCCGGAACTCGTGCAGCCACTGGCGGCAACCGCCGCAGGGGGAGGCGTTGATCCCGATCGCCGCGATCGATCCAGGCCCATACCCGCCGGCCACCGCCGCGACGAGGGCGCTCTTCTCCGCGCAGACCCCGAGCGGATAGGCGGCGTTCTCGACGTTGACGCCCTCGAACTCGTGGCCGTCGGTCGTGCGCACGACGGCGCCGACGTTGTAATTCGAGTAGGGCGCATACGCCCGCGACGCGACGGCTTCGGCTTTCTCGACGAGGCTCACTGGCGAACTCACCGGGCGACCTGAAACACGGCGAGGGTGACGAGTGCGCCGAGCAGGCCACCGTACGCAACCTCGGCGGATGAGTGGACTCCGGATTCGACGCGCGTCTGTGCCACGAGCAACGCCATGATGAGGGTCAAGGACGAGATCAGGAAGTGGTGCCTCGAATCGTCGACGATCACCGTCACCGCCATCCAGCCGGCGAAAGCGGCGGCCGAGTGGCCGGAGGGGAGGCCGCCGCGCAGGGGCGTTCCGCGCCCGGTGACCGCCTTCGTCCCGATCACGAGGATCGTCGTCAGCACGAGCGCGACGAGGGTCAGCTCGGCAGGCGCGTCCGTGAGCCGGTGCAGCAGCTTCGAGCTGCGGGTCGCGACCTGACCGGAGAAGACGAGGTAGCCGACGGCGACGGCGACGCCGGTAGCGATCAGGACGGCGCCCGCGGCGATGTCCTTGGCGAGCTTCGCCATCGGATCGAACGACGTCGTGGCGACGTCGACGGCCGCCTCCACCGCGGTGTTCAGCATCTCCGCGATTAGCACGAACGCGATCGCGAGCAGGAGCGCAATGAGCTCCATCTTGTCGACTCCCGAAACGAGCGCGACCACGAGGACGAGCACGGCGATCGCGAAGTGGATCCGCATGTTCCGCTGCGTCCGGAGGACGTGGATGATCCCCTCGAAGGCGAAGTTGAACGACTCGAGCACCGAGCCGCCGGGACGCGCCCTCATCCTCATCGGTACGACGCTTCCTTGGCGCGCATCTCGTCGCCGTGGTCGTGGCCGAGCAGGTGCAGGAGCCCGTGCACGAGCGGGTCGCGCCAGGCCTCTCCGACCACCTCCGGGCAGAGCACCACGTCGCCGAGCGCACGCGGGAGCCCGTCGGGCAGCTCGTCCCGGCCGTCGAGCGGGAAGGAGAGGACGTCGGTCGCCTCGTCGATCCCGAGGTGCTCATGCTTGAGCGTGCGCATCTCGTCCGCGCGGACGAAGGAGAGACCTAGCTCACCTTCCTCGACCTCCTCGGCGGCGAGCACGCGCCGGGCCAGCTCGACCGCGGCGTCCTCGTCGACCTCGGCGCCGCTGCGGTTCTCGACCTCGACGACGATCATGGGTTAGCGCTTGCGCGCGGTGCCGGTCTCTTCGGCGTGCTGCTTGTACGCCTCGACGATCCGCTGCACGAGCTTGTGCCGGACGACGTCCTGGTGCGTGAACTCGACGAACTCGATCCCCTCGATCGTGCCCAGGATGTCCCGCACCTGGATCAGGCCCGAGGACTGGTCGCGCGGCAGGTCGACCTGCGTCACATCCCCGGTGACGACGACCTTCGAGCCGAAGCCCAGGCGGGTGAGGAACATCTGCATCTGCTCCGGCGAGGTGTTCTGCGCCTCGTCCAGGATGATGAACGAGTCGTTCAGCGTGCGGCCGCGCATGAAGGCGAGCGGCGCCACCTCGATCACGCCCCGCTCCATGTGGGCGGTGAGCGTCTCGGCGTCGAGCATGTCGTGGAGCGCGTCGAAGAGCGGCCGCAGGTAGGGGTCGACCTTCGCGAGCATGTCGCCCGGCAGGAAGCCCAGCCGCTCGCCCGCCTCGACCGCGGGACGCGTGAGGATGATCCGGCCGACCTGCTTCTCCTGCAGCGCGGCGACGGCGAGCGCCATCGCGAGGTAGGTCTTCCCCGTCCCCGCGGGGCCGATCCCGAAGGTGACGGTGCGGTTGCGGATCGCGTCCACGTAGCGCTTCTGGTTGACGGTCTTCGGCGCGATCTTCTTGCCGCGGTGGCGCCAAACGACGTCGTCGAAGACCTCGCGGATGTCCTCGGCCTGGTCGAGCGCCGCGACGACGGCGCCCACGGTCTCCGGGCCGATCTCGTGACCGCCCTCGACCAGCTCCACGAGCTCGTCGACCACGGCTTTCGCAGCGGCGACCTTGTCGTCGTCGCCCTCGATCGTCAGCTGGTTTCCGCGCAGGCGCAGCGTGCAGCGCAGCCGGTCACGCAGCGAGTCGAGCACGCCGTCGCCGATGCCGCCGAGCTCGGCGGCAACCTCGTTCGGGACGGAGAGGACTTCCTGCACGCGCCTCAGTGTAGGCGGCGAGCGAACCGTTTCGCGCTGCGCGTCAGGCCAGCTTCTCGCGCACGAGCTGGCTGACGGCCGAGCCGTCGGCGCGCCCTGCGACCTGCGGCATCACGTCTGCCATCACGCGGCCGATGTCGCGCATGCTCGTCGCGCCGACCTCGGCGATAACGTCGTCGACGATCGCCTCGAGCTCGTCCTCGGAGATCGGCTCCGGCATGAACTCCTCGAGCACCTCGAGCTCGTCGTCCTCCTTGTCGGCCTGCTCCTCGCGGCCGGCCGCCCGGAACGCCTCGGACGCCTCGATGCGCTTCTTGCGCTCGCGCTGGAGCACCTGCAGTTCCTCGTCGTCGTGCAAGGGCCGCTGGAGCTCCTTCTCGGCGCTGCGCAGGCTCGAGAGGATCAGGCGCAACGTGTCGCGCCGCGCGGCGTCACCCTCGCGCATGGCGTTGGTCAGCTGGGACTCGATCTCGGTGATCAAACTCATGCCGGCATCCCTCTGATCTTCCCACCGAGCACGTGCCAGTGCAGGTGGAAGATCGTTTGTCCGCCTCCGGGGCCGACGTTGACGAGCACACGATAGTCGTCGAGCCCGGCCGACCGCGCAACCTCGGCGACAAAATCGAGCATCCGCTTCGCCTCGTCGGCCGGGAAGGCGCCGATGTCTCGGAACGTTTCGACGTGCCGCTCGGGGAGGATCAGCAGGTGCGTCTCCGCCTGCGGGTTGATGTCGCGGATCGCGACGAAGCCCTCCGCCTTCGCGACGTGGTCGCCCTCACGAGCGAGCTGGCAGAAAAGGCAGTCGTCAAGCGCCATGCGCGAGGATCCCCTCCTCGGTGACGGCGACGCCGTGGACAGGGACGAGCTCGCCCAGCGGGCCTTCGACGAGCCAGGGCGAGTAGTCGGCGCCGTAGCCGCGGCCCGGGCGATCGACCAGCACCACGTCGTCGCGACCCACCTTCTCTCTCCAGCGCGCGCGGCAGGCCTCGTCGGAGAGCGCCCGCAGCCTGGCGCTGCGCTCCTTCTTCACCTCGGGCGGCACGGTGTCCTCGGCGGCGGTGCGCGTCCCGGGGCGCGGCGAGTACGGAAAGACGTGCACCTTGGTCAGCCCGGCGGCGCGCACCGTCTCGAGCGTCCTCTCGAACGCGGGCTCGTCCTCGGCGGGAAAGCCGACGATCACGTCCGTTGTCAGGTTGAACCCGTTCAGCGGCTCGAGCCGGCGCAGGTAGGTCGCTACCGAATACCGCCTCCCCATCCCGCGCAGCACTTCGTCGTCGCCCGACTGGAGCGGCACGTGCAGGTGGGGCCCAACCGCCGGCGTCTCGCGCAACGCCGCGACCAGTTCGTCGTCGACGTGGTTGATTTCGATCGAAGAGAGCCGCAGCCGCTCGACGCCCTCGATCGCGCCGGCCGCCCTGATCAGGCTTGCGAGCGTGAGGCCGGCTGAGCGGTCGCGGAAGCAGCCGAGGTTGACGCCGGTGAGCACGATCTCGCGGTGCCCCTGAGCGACACGGCGGTGGATCTCCGCCAGCACCCCCTCGGCCGTGCGGCTGCGAGTGGCGCCGCGCACGAGCGGGATCACGCAGAACGAGCACGAGAACGAGCAGCCGTCCTGGATCTTGACGAAGGCGCGCACGCGGTCGAGCCGCGCATCCGCCTGGACGCAGCCGATCGCGCCGACGTCGCCGGCCACCGACTCCACCGCCTGCTCGATCTGCCCCGCGACGACCGTGACGTTCTCCGGCAAGCCGGCGAACGCCGACTCCGAGAGCCGGGCGCCGCAACCGGTCACGTAGACCCGTCCGTGCGACCGGGCCGCACGCGACGCCGCCTGCCGCGACTTTGCAAGCCCCTCGTTCGTGACGCAGCAGCTGTTCACCACGGCGACGTCGCCCTGGCTCTGGACCTCGCGGTGGCCGTCGCGGAGCAGCCGCTCACGCAGCGCCTGCGCGTCGGTCAGCGAGACCTTGCAGCCCAGGAAGCGGACGGAGAAGCTCGCCATGACGGCGAAAGGCTACTGACGCACGTGCAGGTCCGCCGCCCAGCCGCCGTCCTGGATACGGCGCTCGACGCGATACCCCTCGAGGGCCGGGTCGTCAGAGACGAGGTAGCCAGAGGTGATCACCCGAGGAGCGCGCACCTTCGAGGAGATCGCAAGCACGGCCTCCGCGGCGATGTTCGCGAGCGCGAGATCGGCTTCGGGCAGCTCGTCCTCGCGCAGGTCCGACTGGCGCACGTCGATCGAGACGCCGTTGTCGGTCGCATTCCGCTCCGTCGCCTCGACCGCCTGGGGGTCGAAGTCGAAGGCCACCACCGGCGCGAAGCCGAGCTTCGAGGCGGCGATCGAGAGCACGCCGGAGCCGCAGCCTACGTCAAGAACGCTTCCCCGCTCCTCCGCCTCGAGCAGCTGCAGGCAGAGCTGAGTTGTCGGGTGACCGCCGGTGCCGAAGGCGCGGCCCGGATCGATCACGACCGCGATCGCATCGCCGTCGGGCGTCTCCCAGGGGGGGCCGATCCAAAGGCCGCCGACCCGCACCGGCTTGTGGAACTGGCGCCAGCGGTCGGCCCAGTCCTCCTCGACGTCGGTCGTCGCGGCGCCGCCGAACGCCTGCCAGATCCGCTCCTCGCCGGCCGCGTTCGTGTACGCGGCGATCTCCACCCCGCCACCACCCTCGACCTCCTCGAACACCTTTTCTTCAAAGCCTTCGGGGAAGAGCTCGAGCATGACCGCGCGCGCCTGCTCGGCCCGCGCCGGGGGCACTGTGATCGAGACGCGCTTGAGCAGACTCACCGAATCGCGTTTCGGAGCTTCTCGAAGAAGCCTTCGTCGCGTCGGTAGGTGTCTTCACCCGAGAGCGTCTCGAAGCGGTCGAGGAGCTCGCGCTGCTCGTCGGTCAGATTGCGCGGGACCGCGACGTTCACGAGCACGCGATGGTCACCCCGGCCGGAGCGTTGCAGAGAGGGCATGCCCTTGCCGCGCAGGACCCGCACCTCGCCGGGCTGCGTGCCCGCCTCGAACTCGAGGTCGGCGTCCCCCTCCAGTGTGGGGACGGCGATCTGGGCGCCGCGCGCGGCTTGCACGATCGTCAGGTCGACGGAGGAGAGGACGTCGTCGCCGTCGCGCTCGAAGCGCGGGTCGCGGCCGACGTGCACCTCGACGTAGGCGTCGCCGGGCAGGCCGCCGCTCGCGCCTGCGTGCCCGGAGCCGCGGACGCGGATCTGCTGGCCGTGGTGGATGCCCGCCGGAATCTCTACCTCGAGCTCCCTGATCCCGATCGTGCGGCCGGCGCCCTCGCACGCGCTGCAGGGGCTCTCGGCCACGCGGCCGGCGCCCGCGCAGGCCGGGCAGGCCTGCGTGCGCACGAACTCGCCGAAGACGCTGCGCGAGACCTGCTGCAGCTGCCCATGGCCCGCGCACGTGTCGCAAGTGACGACCTCGGTGCCGGGCTCCGCGCCGTCTCCGTCACAACGCTCGCAGACGATTGCCACCTCGATCTCGACGGTTCGGCTCACGCCGGTGAACGCGTCGGCGAGCTCGATCGCGACTGGCACGCCGACGTCGCCGCCGCGCGCGCGCCCGCCGCGGTTCCGGGCGAAGAGGTCGTCCCCGAAGAAGGCGGAGAAAATATCGGTCAGGTTGGAGAAATCGACGTTGGACGGCGCATACCCCTGCTTGCGGAGCCCCGCGTGGCCGTAGCGGTCGTAGAGCTGCCGCGTGTCCGCCTTCGAGAGCACCTCGTAGGCCTCGGCGACGGCGCGGAAGCGCTCCTGCGCGTCGGGGGCCGCGGAGACGTCCGGGTGCAGCTCGCGGGCGAGCGCTCGGAACGCCTTCTTGATCTCAGCGTCGGTCGCGCCGCGCGCGACGCCGAGCAGCTCGTAGTAGTCCCGTTCCGCGGTGGCCATCGAACTCAGGGTACCGAGGCCGTCAGTCCTCCTCGTACGTCGCTTCGACGAGGCGCGACAGCTCGTG
>JBKJSM010000015.1:0-10482 GCA_046594445.1 Gaiellaceae bacterium
GCGCTCGGCCAGGCCGCGACGACCCACTCCTTCCAGCTCGACGGTTCGAACCTCGCCGCCTCGAACGGCGCTACCCGCCGGATCGACGCCATCGACGTGCCCGTGCGAACGCGCGCGTCCTTCGGCGAGGCGCCGGAGCCCGGCCCGCTGCTCGTGGACGAGTACGACACGACCGTCGTCGTCCCGCCCGGCTGGTCGGCGCGGCGCGACGCCGGCACCGGCACGCTCGTCCTGGAGAGAGCCGCCGATGGCGACTAAGACTCGCGTCGACCCGGTCACGCTCCAGATCGTCGGCAACGCGCTCGCCTCGATCGCAGACGAGATGGCGACGACGATCTGCCGCACCGCGCACTCGACCGTCGTCCGCGACGGGATGGACTTCTCGGCCTGCGTCTGCGACGCCAAGGGCCGCACCGTCGCGCAGGCGGTCAGCGTTCCCTTCCACCTCGGCTCGATCCCCGCAGCGATGGAGCGGCTGCTCGACCACTACGGCGACCGGATCAGGCCGGGCGACGTGTACGTGATGAACGACCCCTTCGACGGCGGCATGCACCTACAGGACATCTTCGTCTTCAAGCCCGTGCACCTCGGCGACGAGCTGATCGGTTTCACCTGCACGACCGCGCACCACGGCGACGTCGGCGGGCGGCTGCCGGGTTCGAGCGCCTGCGACAACACGGAGATCTTCCAGGAGGGGATCCGGCTGCCCTGGCTGAAGCTCTACTCCGAGGGCGAGCCGGTCGAGGACGTCTTCAAGATCATCGAGGCGAACGTCCGCATCCCGCGGATGACCTTCGGCGACCTCGGCGCGCAGGTCGCCGCCTGCTCGGTCGCCGAGCGCGCGCTCGTCCAACTCGCCGAACGGCACGGCACGGAGACGCTCGCGGAGCTGTTGGACGCGCTGATCGACTACACCGAGCGGCTCGTCCGGCAGGAGATCGCGACCTGGCCCGACGGCACCGCATCCTTCACCGACTACCTCGGCTCGGACGGGGTCGACGTCTGCGATGTGCCGATTACGGCGCACGTGACGATCGCGGGCGACGAGGTCACGGCCGACCTGACCGACTCGTCGCCGATGGTGCGCGGCTCGCTGAACAGCACCCGCTCGTTCGTGCAGGCCTGCGTCTACCAGGCCGTGCGTGCTGCGCTGACCGTCGAGGTGCCGAACACGGCCGGCGCCTTCCGCCCGATCCACATCGTCACCAAGCCCGGGACGATCGCGGAGGTCGTGATGCCGGGCGCCTCCTCGATGCGGGGCGTGACGGGGTTCCGCATCCTCGACGCCGTCAGCGGCGCGCTCGCCGAGCTGCTCCCCGATCGGGTGGCCGCTGCGGGCGAGGGCGGCAACACGCTGGCGATCTTCGGCGCAGAGCGGCCGGAAGGCGGGCGCTTCATCTTCTACGAGCTGGTCGTCGGCACCTGGGGCGGCACGCCCGAGGCCGACGGCAACGACGGCCTGACGAACCCGGCGAGCCTCGCCGCGAACATCCCGGTCGAGGTGGCCGAGTCGGAGTACCCGATCGTGGTCGAGCGCTACGGGCTTGTGCGCGACTCCGGCGGCGCCGGTCTGCACCGCGGGGGCCTCGCGATCGAGCGCGTCTGGCGCTGCCTCACTCCGAACACGTCGCTGATCGTCCGCTCCGACCGCGCGAAGCACCCGCCCTACGGCCTGGCGGGCGGCGGCCCCGGCGGTCTCTCGGTCAACCTGCTGCGGCACCCGGACGGGAGCGAGGAGGTGCTGCCGCCGATGTTCTCGATCGAGATCGGAGCCGGCGACGTCTACGACCACCGGACGGCGGGCGGCGGCGGCTGGGGCGATCCGCTCCAGCGCGATCCGGCCGCCGTGGCCGACGACGTCCGGAATGAGAAGGTCAGCCCCGAGGCGGCGCTGCGGCTCTACGGCGTCACGATCGCTGCCGACGGCAGCGGAGAGAGGAGGAGCGCGTGATCGAGCGAGCGGATGCGGTCGTGATCGGCGGTGGGATCATCGGGGCGAGCGTCGCTCACTTCCTGACGAAGCTCGGCTACGGGCAGGTGACGCTCGTCGAGAAATCGGAGATCTGCGGCGGCTCGACCCAGTATTCGGCCGCGCACATCCGCCAGCACTACTCGAACGAGGTCGCGATCCGGCTCGCTGTCCGCGGCGCCGGCATGTTCGCGAACGCGGAAGAGGAGCTCGGCGGTCCGGTCGGCTTCGTCCAGCACGGCTACGCGGTGATCGCGCCGGCCGACCAGGAGCAGGCGATCCGGGACGTCGTCCCTGTCCAACGACGGTTCGGCGTCGAGACAGAGATCCTCACTCCAGAAGAGGTCGAGCACCGCTGGCCTGAGATCGACGTCGAGGGGATCGCGCTCGCGTGCTTCGAGCGGACGTCGGGCTATGCCGACCCGGTCGCGACCGTGACGGCACTCGTGCGTTCGGCCCAGCAGCAGGGACTCGAGCTGCTGGAGGGCTGCGAGGTGACAGACATCACGACCGAGGGTGGCCGCGTCACCGGCGTCGTCACGAGCCAGGGCACCATCTCGACCGGGGTCGTCGTCAACGCGTGCGGCCCCTGGGGCGATCGCACCGGCCGGATGGTCGGGGTCGACTACCCGATCAGGTTCAGCCGCGAGCACGAGGCGATCTTCGAGGCGCCCGCCGGCTTCGGCGAGCTCCCGGTCATGTCCGACGCGGCGCAGCAGCTCTACTTCCGCCACTACGGCCAGGGGAAGGTGCTCGTCGGCGAGGGCTGGCCGAAGCAGATCGAGCCCGACGACCCGGAGACCTACGACAGCAGCACCGACGAGGCGCACCTCGCCCGGATGGTGCCGAGGCTCGTTCGCCGCATCCCCTCGCTTGCCGCCACGATCGGCAGCGACGGCTACGGCGGCACCTACATCACCGGCTACTCCGGCGTCTACGACATCACTGAGGACTGGTATCCGATCGTCGGCGAGGAAGAGGTCGGCGGCTACTACTCGGCCTTCGGCGGCAGCGGCCATTGCTTCAAGCTCGGCCCGGCGATCGGCGAGGCGCTCGCGTCCGTGATCGCGGGTCGGGAGCCGAAGATCGACATCTCCAGCCTGTCGGGGACGCGCTTCGCCGAGGGGCGCACCTTCGGCTCGGTCTGGGGGCCGGGGAACCGCGCGTGAGCCTCGACCCGATCACGTTCGAGGTGATCCGCAACGCGCTCGTCGCGGCAACGGACGAAATGGTGCTCACGCTCCGGCGCAGCGCCTACTCGACCAACATCAAGACGCGCTCGGACTTCTCGTGCGCGTTCTTCGACGCCGAGCTGCGCGCGGTCGCACAGGGCTTCACCCAGCCCGTCCACCTCGGCTCGATGGTCGAGCAGGTGCCGCGCGCGATCCTCGACTACGGGCCCGAGAACCTCGAGCCCGGCGACGTGATCATCACGAACGAGCCGTTCCCCAGCGGGGTTCATCTGAACGACATCAGCCTGATCTCACCGGTGCACCACGAGGGCAAGCTGCTCGGCTACGTCGCCAACCTCGCGCACCACGTCGACGTCGGTGGCGGCGCTCCCGCCTCGATCGGAGCGTTTCGCGAGGTGTTCCAGGAGGGCGTGATCATCCCGCCCGTGAAGGTCGTCGAGGGCGGGCGGATCGTGCGCGACGTCTTCGACCTGATCCTGGCGCAGATCCGCTCCAAGCACGAGACCGCCGGTGACTTCCGCGCCCAGATCGCCGCCAACGCGACCGGCGTGCGGCGGCTCCAGGCGCTCTGCTCCCGCCACGGCCTCGAGACGGTCACCGGCACGATGCGCGAGCTGCTCGACTACACCGAGCGCCGTACGCGCGCCGAGATCGCGGCTCTGCCGCAGGGCATCTACGAGGCCGAGGGCACCGTCGACGTGGACGGGTACACCGACGAGCCGGTGCTGCTGAAGGCGCGGGTCGAGATCACCGCCGACGGCGTCTCGTTCGACCTGGCCGGTTCCGACCCGCAGCGCCGCGCGCCCGTCAACTCCACCTATGCGCAGACGTTCTCGGCCTGCGCGTACGCGGTCAAGTGCCTGATCGACCCCGACCTGCCCGTCAACGACGGCTTCTACCGCGTGATCGGGCTCGACGCGCCGAAGGGGTCGGTGACGAACTGCACCTGGCCGAGCCCGGTCGTCGGAGGCTGGGAGACGCAGACCCGCCTCGTCGACGTGATCTTCCGCGCGCTCCTCCCGGCGCTGCCCGAGCGGCTGCCGGCGGGGACGAAGGCGATGATGTGCCACGCCGGCTTCGGCGGCGTCGACGTCGCGACGAACACGTACTACTGCTTCCTCGAGACGTTCGGCGGCGGCTACGGCGGGCGCTTCGCGAGCGACGGGCCGGACGCGGTGCAGACGCACGGCCAGAACACCGAGAACGCGCCGGTCGAGGAGACGGAGCTGAACTACCCGGTGCGGATCGCGCGGCTCTCGCTGGTGGAGGACTCTGAGGGGCCGGGGCGCTTCCGCGGCGGGCTTGGGCTGCGCAAGGACTTCCTCTTCGACCGCCCGACGACGTTCACCGTGCTCGCCGACCGCACCTCGCGCGGCCCGGCCGGCGCCTTCGGCGGGCACGACGGCAAGGTCGCGGAGTACGTCCTGATCCGCGGCGGCGAGGAGCGGCGGCTCTCGGCCAAGGGCACGGTCGAGCTCGAGGCAGGCGATGTCGTCAGCTACCGCACCTGCGGCGGCGGGGGGTACGGGCCGCCGGAGGAGCGCGACCGCGAGCTCGTCGCGCGCGACGTGCGCGAGGGCAAGGTCAGCGCCGAGCGGGCGAGGGAGCTGTACGCGTGGCGGCCGTAGATCCGATCTCGTTTGAGGTGATCCGGAACGCGCTCGTCGCCGCGACCGACGAGATGGCGCTGGCGCTGAAGCGGAGCGCCTACTCGACGAACATCAAGACGCGCGGCGACTTCTCGTGCGCGTTCTTCGACGCGCAGCTCCGCTCAGTCGCGCAGGGCTTCTCCCAGCCCGTGCACCTCGGCTCGATGGTCGAGCAGGTGCCGAAGGCGGTGCGTGCGTACGGGCCCGAGAACCTCTCCGCGGGCGACGTGCTCGTCACGAACGATCCGCACCCGAGCGGCGTCCACCTGAACGACGTCAGCCTGATCTCACCCGTCCATCACGAGGGCGAGCTGATCGGCTACGTCGCGAACCTCGCGCACCATGTCGACGTCGGCGGCGGCGCGCCCGCCTCGATCGGGGCGTTCCAGGAAGTCTTCCAGGAGGGCGTGATCATTCCGCCGGTCAAGCTCGTTGCGGGCGGCGCGATCGTCAAGGACATCTTCAAGCTCGTCCTCGCGCAAATCCGCTCCAAGCACGAGACGGCGGGCGATTTCCGCGCCCAGATCGCGGCGAACGCGACGGGCGTACGCCGCGTGACCGCGCTCGTCGACCGCCACGGGCGCGAGACGATCCTGACGACGATGGAGGAGCTGCTCGACTACACCGAGCGGCGCACCCGGGCCGAGATCGCGGCGCTGCCGCACGGCGTCTACGAGGCCGAGGGCTCCGTCGACAACGACGGCTACACCGACGAGCCCGTCGTCCTGAAGGTGCGCGTCGAGATCGGCGCCGAGGGCGTCCGCTTCGACACGACCGGCTCCGACCCGCAGCGGCGCGCCCCGGTCAACTCGACCTACGCGATGTCCTTCTCGGCCTGCGCCTACGCGCTCAAGTGCCTGGTCGACCCGGACCTGCCCGTCAACGACGGCTTCTACCGGCTGATCACGCTCGACGCGCCGAAGGGGACGGTGACGAACTGCAGCTGGCCCGCGCCGGTCGTCGGCGGATGGGAGACGCACTCGCGGCTCGTCGAGGTGATCGTCCGTGCGCTCATCCCCGCCTTCCCCGAGCGGCTCCCGGCAGGGACGAAGGGGATGATGTGTCAGGCCGGCTTCGGCTCCCTCGACATCGAGGCCGGCAAGTACACGTGCTTCTACGACACGTTCGCGGGAGGCTACGGCGGCCGCCACGCGAGCGACGGCCCCGACGCCGTCCAGGCGCACGGCCAGAACACCGAGAACGCGCCGATCGAGGAAACCGAGCTCAACTACCCGGTGCACATCAACGGCCTCTCGCTCGTCGAGGACTCCGACGGGCCGGGCCGCTTCCGCGGCGGTCTCGGCCTGCGCAAGGACTACCTCTTCGACCTGCACACGACCTTCACCGTCCTCGCCGACCGCGACAAGGTCGGCCCCTGGGGCGCGTTCGGCGGCCAGTCGGGGCGGATCGCCGAGTACGTGCACGTCCGCGAGGGCGTCGAGACGCGGCTCTCGTCGAAGACGACGCTCGACCTCGTGCCCGGCGACGTGATCAGCGTCCGCACCTGCGGCGGCGGCGGCTACGGCCCACCGGCGGAGCGCGACCCCGAGCGGGTGCTGCGCGACGTGCTCGAAGGGAAGGTCAGCGCCGAGCGGGCGCGAGACGTCTACCGGGTCGAGATCGCCTCGCGGCAGATCGACGTGGCGGCGACCGAGGTGCTGCGCGCATGAGCGTCCGCGTCGCAGTCGACATCGGCGGCACCTTCACTGACGCGACCCTGATCGACGAAGAGACGGGCGCGGTCTCGATCGCGAAGGTGCTGACCACGCCGGCCGATCCCTCCGAGGGCTTCATGCAGGCCGTCGACCGCGCGCTCGCGGACGGGAACGTTGCCGCGGCGCAGGTCGGCTTTGTCGTCCACGCGACGACCGTGGCGACGAACGCAATCATCGAGGGCAAGATCGCGCGCGGTGGCTTCGTCACGACCGAGGGCTTCCGCGACCTGCTCGAGATCGCCCGCCAGGTGCGGCCGTCTCTCTACGACACCCAGTTCGAGAAGGCGACGCCGCTCGTCCCGCGTGACCGGGCGGTAACGGTCGCCGAGCGGCTCGGCCCCGCCGGCGAGGTGCTGCGCCCGCTCGACGACGACTCCGTGCGCGCGGCCGCCGCGATCCTGCGGCGTGAGGGCGTCGAGTCGGTCGCCGTCTGCCTGCTGCACGCCTACGTCAATCCCGAGCACGAGCAGCGGGTCGGTGCGATCCTCGCCGAGGAGCTGCCCGGGATTCCGATCTCGCTCTCCGCCGAGGTCGCGCCCGAGTTCCGCGAGTACCTGCGCGCCTCCACGACGGTGATCAACGCCGTCATCCGGCCGGTCGTCGAGCGGTACCTGGAGCGGATCGAGAGCCGCCTCGCCGACGCGGGCGTGCAGGCGAAGCTGCTCGTGATGCAGTCGAGCGGCGGCGTCTTCAGCTCCGAGGCGGCACGCACGCGGCCCGTCTTCATGGTCGAGTCCGGTCCCGCCGCGGGCGTGATCGCCTCCGCGTACCTAGGGGAGACGCTCGGCCGTCCGGACATCCTCTCCTTCGACATGGGGGGCACCACCGCCAAGGTCGGCCTGATCCAGGGCGGGCAGCCGTCGGTGACGAAGAACTACAACGTCGGCGGCCACGCGGGCGCGGGAATCGGCGGCATGTCGCTCTCCGGCTACCCCGTGCGGACGCCGGTCGTCGACCTCGTCGAGATCGGCGCGGGCGGGGGCTCGATCGCCTGGGTCGACTCGGGCGGGCTCCTGCGCGTCGGGCCTCAGAGCGCAGGCGCCGATCCGGGGCCGGTCTGCTACCGGCGCGGCGGTGTGGAGCCGACCGTGACCGACGCGAACGTCGTGCTCGGCCGACTGAACCCGAGCTACTTCCTCGGCGGCGAGATCGGTCTCGACGTCGAGGCCGCGCGGCGCGCGATCGAGGAGCGCTGTGCGAAGCCGCTCGGGCTCGACGTCACCGAGGCTGCGAACGGGATCGTCGAGATCGCGAACGCGGCGATGGTCAACGCGCTGCATCTCATCTCCGTCCAGCGCGGCTACGACCCGCGCGACTTCGTCCTCTTCGGCTTCGGCGGCGCCGGCCCCGTGCACGCGAACGCGCTCGCCCGCGACGCCGAGATGCCGACGCTGCTGATCCCCCGCAGCCCCGGGATCTTCTCCGCCACCGGCCTGCTGACGACCGACCTGAAGCGCGACGCGGCCGTGACGGTGATGCGCCGGCTCGACGACCTCGACGGCGCCGAGGTGGAGGCGAGCTTCGCCCGGCTCGAAGCGGCCGGCCAGGCCGAGCTCGAGCAGGAGGGGCTCGCCCGCGAGGCGATGAGCTTCGTCCGCAAGATCGACCTCCGCTACGTCGGCCAGAGCTTCGAGCTGACGATCCCGGCGGGGGACGGCCTGCTGGAGCGCTTCCACGCCGAGCACGACCGCACCTACGGCTTCGCGGCGCCCGAGGAGTCGGTCGAGGTCGTGAGCCTGCGGCTGACGAGCGTCGGCGCGATCGCGAAGCCGCCCGCCCGCCCGCTCGAAACGGGCGGGAAGGTCGAGCCGAAAGAGCAGCGGCCGGTCTACTTCGCCGAGTCGACCGGCTACGTCGACTGCCCGATCTACGACCGCTACGCCCTACCCGCCGGCGCGACCTTCCCCGGCCCGGCGATCGTCGAGGAGTTCGACTCCACCACCGTCGTCCATCCCGGCTACGTCGTGCTCGTCGACGAGACCGGCAACCTCTTGATCGAAAGGGAGCCATGAGCTACGGGATCGTCGTTTCGAAGGACGTGATGGTGCCGATGCGGGACGGGATCCGCCTCGCGACCGACGTCTACCGCCCCGCGCGCGACGGCGAGCTCGTGCCCGGGCGCTACCCGACGGTCGTCTGCATGACGCCGTACGACAAGACAGAGCGCCGCTACACGGAGATCGCCGACTTCTTCGTCCCGCACGGGTACGCGGTCGTGCTCCAGGATCACCGCGACCGCCACCGCTCCGAGGGGACGGACGAGTACTTCCACACGGTGACGCCGCACACCGGCACCGACGGCTACGACACGATTGAGTGGATCGCCGCGCAGGCCTGGAGCAACGGTCGCACCGGGACGGTCGGCAGCTCGTATGCCGGGATCACGCAGATCCGCACGGCGCTCGAGCGCCCGCCGCACCTGACCGCGATCTGGCCCGACGTCGCGCCGACGAACGCGTTCGAGAACCAGACGCGCGAGGGCGGCGCGATGCAGCTGCACATGTTCTGGGCGCTCTACATCCACGCCGCCGATCACCAGGGCGTGAAGGAGGACTGGGAGAAGCAGCGCGAGGTCTTCGGCGACCTGCAGCGGCTCCGCGAGCTCTTCTGGAACTCGCCGGTGCTGCGCGACGACCTGGCGCTGCGGCACACGCCGACGCTCGCGCAGGCGCTCGAGGACTACTGCACGCGCGGCGCCTACGACGAGTTCTGGGCGCGGAAGGAGAACGACTTCACGGCCTTCTGGCACGAGCACGCCGACATTCCCGCGACGATGACGACGGGCTGGTACGACCCCTTCCCGCACGCCGACAGCGAGTACTTCGCAGCGATGACGGCGAAGAACGAGTCGCCGCAGCGGCTGATCATTGGGCCGTGGAGCCACGTCGGCATGCGCGGCGACGCGAGCTGGACGCTCGACGTCGACTACGGGCCGACCTCCGTCTGGGGCGTGCAGCGCTACTTCGAGGAGCAGCTCGCGTTCTTCGACCGTTGGCTGCCAGACGACGCGAACGGCCACCCCGCGGACGAGGCGCCGGTGAAGATCTTCGTGATGGGCGGCGGCAGCGGCCGCAAGACCGAGCTCGGCAAGCTCGACCACGGCGGCGGCTGGCGCGACGAGCAGGAGTGGCCGCTCGCCCGCGCGACCGAGCGGACGCTGCATCTCCACTCCGACGGCTCGCTCCGCGCCGAGGCGCCCGCGGCCGGCGCCGAGTCGCGGCAGTTCACTTACGACCCGGACGATCCCGTCCCGACGATCGGCGGCCTCTACTGCGCCGTCGGCGAATTCCCGACCGGCGATGCGGAGCTCGAGCCGGCCTGGGCGCGCCTGCTCAACCCGGTGCTGATGCTCCGGAACATCATGGTCCCGGGCGCCGCAGACCAGAAGGAGTCAGCCGACTACTTCACCGCGCGCGAGCCCTACCAGCGGCTGTCGGAGCGGGCGGATGTGCTCGTCTACCAGACCGAGCCGCTCGAGGAGCCCCTGGAGGTGACCGGCCGCGTCGCCGTCGAGCTGACGATCTCCTCCAGTGCGGTCGACACCGACTTCACTGCCAAGCTCGTCGACGTCTACCCGCCGAACGAGGACTACCCGGAGGGCTACGACCTGCTCCTGAACGACACGATCATCCGGACGCGCTACCGCGAGGGGTTCGACCGCGAGGTGCTGATGGAGCCGGGCACGCAGTACACGGTGAGGATGCTCCTACCGCCGACGTCGAACGTCTTCGCCAAAGGCCACCGGATCCGGGTCGACGTCTCCTCGTCGAACTTCCCGAGGCTCGAGCGCAACCCGAACACCGGCGAGCCGATCGGCCGGCACACGCACCACGTCGTCGCCGAGCAGTCGGTACACGGCGGCACGCTGATGCTGCCCGTCATTCTTTGATCGACTGGGTGTGGATTCCGGCTGGGCCGTTTCCGATGGGGATCAACCCCGCCGCCGCGTATCCGCC
>JBKJSM010000138.1:0-14949 GCA_046594445.1 Gaiellaceae bacterium
CCGCTCGTCGTCGCCGGCCCGCGCAAGGACGAGTCCTTGGCGAAGGAGCTCGAGCGCCGCGGTGCGCGCGTCCTCGGCTACGTGGAGCAGGATGCGCTCATCGAGCTCTATCGCGGCGCGGCCTGCCTCGTCCAGCCTTCCCGCTACGAGGGCTTCGGCCTGCCCGTGCTCGAGGCGATGGCGTGCGGCACGCCGGTCGTCGCCGTGCCCGACCCCGCCTTGCAGGAGGTGGCCGGGGACGCTGCCGCCTGGGCGGAGGAGAGTGCCCTCGGCGACGGGGTTCGCCGCGCCCTCGCCGAGCGCGACCGCCTCGTCGCGGCCGGGCTCGAGCGAGCGGGCCTCTTCTCCTGGGAGCGGACTGGCCGGATGACCCTCGAGGTCTACCGGGAGGTGCTCGGCCTATGAGCGTGTCGGCCGTCGTCGTCTCCCACGGCCACGCCGCCGAGCTCGAGCGGTCGCTACCCGCGCTCGCGCCGCAGGTCGACGAGCTGCTCGTGATCGCGAACCTGCCCGGCAGCGTCGGCGCCGTCCCGGATGGGGTGCGAGTGCTCGAAAACCCGCGCGCGCTCTCCTTCGCCGCGAACATCAATCGCGGGATCGTCGAGACGACCGGCGAGTACGTGATCGTCTCAAACCCCGATGCGGTCGCGGAGCCGGGCACCGTGGAGACGCTCGTGCGCTTCGCCGACGAGCATCCGCGAGCCGGCCTCGTCGGCCCACTCGTCCTCTGGCCCGACGGCACCTGGCAGCCGAGCCTCCGCCGCTTCCCCACCGTCGCCGGGACGATCTGGCGGCGCACGCCGCTGCGACTCGTCCGCGCCCCGTACGAGCATCAGGTGTCCCACTACGGGACGCGCCCGAGCGAGCCCGTCCAGGGCGACTGGCTCCTCGGCGGCGCCTGCATGCTGATGCGACGCCGGATGCTCGAGCAGATCGGCGGCTGGGACGCAGGCTTCCGCCACTACGTCGAGGACATTGACGTCGCTTACCGGGCCGCGCAGGCCGGCTGGGAGCGCTGGCTCGTTCCAGACGCCGTCGTCTGCCACGACTACGCGGCGGTGATCGACAAGCGCTTCCTCTCGCTGCACACGCTGTGGCACTTGCGCGGGATGCTGCGCTTCCTGCGCAAGCATCCGCGGCAGCTGCGTGCGTTCCGCTAGCCGTTCCCGGACGGCCCGGGAACCCACGTGAACCCGACTTTCGCGCCGAGCCGGCGGCGCTCGCTCTGCGTCGGGTCGAGGTCGTGCGGGACGAACGTGCCGTCGATCGTGACCTCGACGTGGAACGGCGGCGCGGGCGCCGGGATCGTAAACGTTTGCTCCTTGCAGGAGTTCGCGACCCAGCGACGCTCCTGCGTCACGCTCTGAAGGATCCCGTTCCGCTGCTGCCCCAGTGCGAGCGGCCCGACCTGGATCAACACTTTGCCGGGCACATTCTTCCCGCACCAGCCCTTCTTGGAGACGGTCACCACCATCGTGCTGGGCCGGTTGCCGGGCGTCTCGTAGCGGTTGTAGCTCGCGCTGACGACGTCCGCCGGGTCCTGCGAGCCCACCCAGCCGTCCGAGTAGATGCCGGCTTGGGAGGAGCTGAGCCGCAGCGGACGCTCGATCCGGTACAGCCGCCAGCCGCCCTTCGCGTCCAGCACCCTGCCGACGAGATCGATGCTGGTCTCCGCGAGGACGAAGTCGTACCCCGGATCGCCAGCGAGCTCGCCGTGGCGGTTCAGCAGGCTCGGAGTCACCGTCGGCCCAGGCCCGGGCGCACTGCCGTCGAGGCTGTACACGCGCTTGATCGAGCGGTTCCAGAACTCGTACAGCCACAGGCCGTTCGCATCGGCGATCTTCTGGCCCAGGTAGAGGGTCGGCTCGCCGCTCGTGGCGGTGTCGATCCAGTCCACCGGCTTGGGCAGGTTGCGCAGGTACTCGACAGAGAAGCTGTTCGACGCGGACGCGGCCGCGAGCTGGGCCGTCATCGTCCAAGCGAGCACCAGCACCCCCGCCGACGCGCCAATCGCCAGCGAGAGGCGCGGCCGCGAACGGAGCAGCGCGACAGCGATCAGCACGACGTTCGCGGCGGCGAGCATCCACAACAGCACCGTCTCCGCGTGCTCGGGCGTCCAGCCGTAGTCGCGATTGGCGCGCGAGAGGATTCCGAGCCCGGGTGCGTCGTAGTAGAAGTGGACGTCCATCTGATACGGCGTCGCCGTGAGCAGGTAGAAGACGGCGAGTGCGGCCAGAGGAAGGGCCCAGAGTCGGATCCGGCGCCGCTCGAGCACGGCAGCGGTCGCGGCGAAGACCAGGGGGCTCAGGTAAATGAGGTTCCGCTCGGCCACCCGGTCAAAGGCGACCGTGGAGACGTAAGCCGCCTTCACCGCCGTGTAGCCGCCGAATCCGACGATCGAGAGACCGAGCACCAGCCGGAGAGCGTCGACGCCGCGATCGCGCTGCTCCCGCCGCCCGGGAACAAGGAAGACCAGTGCAGCGACCACCGGCAGCACGGCGATCCCGATCGTGAACGCCCCGGCAGCCCACGTGCCGTACTCGAGCAAGCGCTCCGGAAACACCCGCGTGACAGTCCGCCACTCGACCGAGCGCGCTGTCACCTCTCGCTCCGCGAAGTACACCGCCACGGCAAGGGCGCTCGCAAGGAGGGCGTAGACCGCGGGATGCCAGCTCGCCCGGATCGCCCGTGCGCGCGGGTGCTGCCAGGCGAGAACGACCGCGACACCGAGCAGGATCAACGGCGCCACGACGAGCTCGTCGCGGAAGAGGGGCGCAGCCGCTGCGGCGGCCGCTGTTGCTGCAAAGGTGTGGCGGGTGGGAGCCAGGTACCAGCGCGCGCCGAGGTAGAGACACAGGGTGGCCCACGGATACGCGAGCGGCTCTTCGACGAGCATCGAGGTGTATGCGTACGCCGGGATCATCGTGGCGCCGAGCGCAGCGAGAATCGCGGCCGGCCGAGACACCACGAAGCGCGCGAGCCCGTAGGCAGGGAAGAACGCGAGCGTCATGCCGAGCACCCCGATCAGCTTGGCGGCCTCGTATCCCGCCTTGGTGTCGTCGAGGAACCACGCCGGGGCGGTGAGGTACGGGTACAGGCTGAACTGACCGGCAAGGGGCTCGCCGCGGCGGGACAGCTCGCCTGTCTCGGCGACCGACCGTGCGAGCTGTGCGAATTCCAGCTCGTCCGTGAAGAGCCACGGCGCCCCGTGCCGCGACGCCTGCCAGCCGTAGACGATCGTCAGGATGAAGTACGGCAGGAGCACGGGTAGCGCTGCCAGCAGGCGGTCGAGCAGCAGGAGCGCACGGCCGCTGAGCGGCTGGGGAACCGCTTGCTCGGCGCTCATCGCAGGGGTGCCTCGACGAGTGCCGGCGGCGTCTCGGTGAGCCTGCGCTGCATGAACTGGATCGAGACGCCTGCCTGCTCGCACGCCACCACGATCGCGGCCAGACGCTCGGCGGGCGCGCCGGGGATCGTGACGACGACGGCGTTGGCTCGTGTGCGGGCGATCGCGTCCGCCGCGGCGCCCGACGACCCTGCCACCCGAACGCCGTGGATCCGCCGGCCGCGCAGGCGCGCATCGTCGTCCAGGAAACCGACAACGCGCTCGTCCGGTGTCTCCCGCAGCTCCCGGAGCAAGCTTCTACCGCTGCGGCCGGCGCCCACGATCAGCACTCGGCGTCCGTGGCTCCTGCCGGCGATCCCGCCGACGAGGCCGACGAACGCTCGCTCGCCGAAGCGGGCCGCGCCGACGAGCAGCGCACACAGCAGCGCGTTGACGACGAAGATCGAGGTGGGGAAGTCCCCGTAGTCGCGGGTGGCGGCGATCACTGCATACGCGAGCACTTCGGAGACGCCGACGGCGGCGAGCACGAGCGCGGCATCGCGCGCTCCCGCGTAGCGCCAGACCGACCGGTAGAGCCCGAAGGGGACGAAGACCAGGAAGCGGGCGGCGAGAAGAATAGGCAGGCTGACGACGAAGAGGTGGCGCTGATTGACCGTGCCCGTGCCCTCGACCGCGATCACGTACGCCGCATAGAAGGCTGCCGTCACGAGCGCGCCGTCGACGACGACCTCGAGGAGCCGGCGCCAGTGCACGCGCAGCGCGCCCGGGGCCGCGTCGCTCGACTGGGCGTCGGAGAGGAAGCTTCCGAATTGGAGCAGGAGCGCGAAGCTGAGCAGGACTCCGACGGCGGTGATGCGCCCGTTGTCGAGCACCATGTAGGCCAGGCTGGTCGCGCCGAGCCCGGTCGCGATCGCCGCCAGCAGGAGGACAGCGCGCTTCTCGGACAGGCCGCGGTAGACGAGCCGGTGAGAGGTGTGGTCGCGCCCGCCCTGGGAGACGGGACGGCCTTCGAGCAGGCGCAGGACGGTGACGAGCCCGGTGTCCAGCATCGGCACGGCGAGCACGAGCAGCGGCAGCACGAGGGTGGCGAGCGTGGTCCCGGCGACCTTGTACGAGGCGGCGAGCCCGAGGGATCCGAGCGCGAGCCCGATCACCTGGCTGCCGGAGTCGCCCATGAAGACGGCGGCGGGCTTGCCGCGGCGGAGGTTGAAGGGGAGGAAGCCTGCGCAGGCGAGTGCGAGCGCGGCCGAGATGATGAAGATGTCCCGGTTGGGATTGACCGTCGCGGCGGCGATCGCGAAGAAGCCGCTCGCGACAAGGCCCATGCTCCCAGCAAGCCCGTCCATGTTGTCGAGCAGGTTGAAGGCGTTCGTGATCCCGACGAGCCAGACGAGGCCGAGCCCGAACCCGAGCATGTCGTTGTCCACGACCTCGACGGAGATCCCGCTCGAGAGGACGAGCGACGCGGCAAGGATCTGCAGCCCGAGCTTGGCGAGCGGGTTCAAGGCCCTCAGGTCGTCGGCGAGACCCGCGGCGAAGAGGATCGCGCAGCCCGCGAGGATGCTGGCCGCCTCGCCAGTCGAGGCGATGCCTCCGAAGACGAGGGCGGCGCCGAGCGCCACCGCGAAGCCGGCGAAGATGCCGACGCCGCCGAACGTGGGCGTGCTGGCGGTGTGCCATCTATCCGCGCTGGGGGTCGCACTCAGCAGGGCCGACACTCGAGACGACTGCAGCAGCGCACGAATCACGAGGGCGCTGACCGGCAGCGCCAGCAACGGCGCAGCGATGCTCACGAGGAGGAAGGGTAAAGGAAGGTTGTTCGCACTTTGTGCGGATCGACGGCAGGGGTACGGCCGCTCGTAGACTAGTTTCGGGTGACGACGTACCTCGACCTCTTCCGCTACCGCGAGCTCTTCGGGAGCCTCTTCCGCCGCGACCTGCGCGCGAAGTACAAGGGGTCGGTGCTCGGGTTGGCGTGGTCGCTCGCGCACCCCGTCGTGCTGATGCTCGTTTACCTGCTCGTCTTCAGCGTGATGCTGAAGATCCCGACCGCCGAGTTCGAGCACTACTGGCTCTTCCTGCTCGCCGGCCTGCCCGTGTGGGTCTTCTTCGCGACGTCGCTCCAGACGGCGTCGCGCAGCCTCCTCGAGAACGCGAACCTGATCCGCAAGGTGCGCTTTCCCCGCCAGCTGCTGCCGCTCTCGGTGGTCGCGACGCAGCTCGTCGGCTTCGCAGTGATGCTCGCGATCGTGGTCGGACTTAGCCTTGTCTACCTGCCGGAGGCGCGTGGGACAGTCTGGCTGGCCGTCCCGCTGGGCGCGCTCGCCGTTGGCCTTGTGGCGGGCCTCTCGCTCGCCGTCGCTTCACTGAACGCGCTTTACCGCGACGTCGAGCATCTCGTCGCTGCATTGCTGCTGCCCTGGTTCTTCCTCACGCCGGTGCTCTATTCACTCGAGGGGATTCCGGCCCTGAGCGATCACCCTCGCGTGGTCGACCTCCTCCACTGGGGCAACCCGCTCACGCCCGCGATCGAGGCGGTACGGGACCCGCTCTTCTTCGGCACCGCCCCCTCTGCGGCAGACGCGGCGTATCTGGCCGTCTCTGCAGTGCTCGCGCTCTGGCTCGGCGCGTTCGTCTTCGCGCTCGTGGATGACCGCATCGCGGTCGAAGTCTGAGCCGGTGAGCTCCCCGACCCTCTCGGTTTGCTGCATGACGCGCGGCCCGAGTCGGCGGGTCGCCCATCAGCTCGGGCTCCTGCGCCCTGTCGCGGCCGAGATCGTCGTGGCTGTCGACGACCGCATCGACCCGGAGCTGCTCGGCCCGCTGGTCGAGGTCGCGGACGAGGTCGTGCTCTACCCCTACGAGGAACCCGTCGATCGGCCGGCAGGCTGGGTACACGCGCTCTGTCGTGGCGACTGGATCCTCTCGGTGGACGACGACGAGATCGTGTCCGCACGCCTTCTGGCCGAACTGGAATCGCTTCTGCGCGCCCCGGACGTGACGCACTACTGGATTACGCGCCGGTGGCTCTACCGCGATGTCCGCTCGGTTCTCGACGACGCGCCGTGGTATCCGGACTACCAGCTCAGACTCGTCCGCAACGACCCGGCGCTGGTGTGGTTCCCCGGGATCACCCATTGGCCGATCGAGGCGGTCGGTCCGCACCGGTATGTGGAGGCACCGCTGTACCACACCGATCTGCTGCTCAACCCGCTGGAACGTCGGCGCGAGAAGTCCAGAAGCTACGAACGGCTGCTTCCGGGCAAGCGGGTCGCGGGGCTGCCGCTCAACCACGCGTACTACCTGCCGGAGGATCGGGGTGAAGTGGCGCTTGCACCGGTGGCGGAGGAGGACGTCCTCCGGATCGAGGCCGCTCTTGCCGGCGACCCTTGGGGGGAGCGGACGCCGCCGGGCGGCGTGCGTCGTGCGACGCGTGCCGAAGTCGACATCCACTGGCACGGCTGGCCGGTCGGGCCGGAGCACTACCAGGCTCGCCTCGAGCCGCTCCGCGAGCAGTTCTCCCTCGCTGCGCGCGAGACTCGTGCGTTCGACGTTCGGGTCACCAATGACGGCACTCGCACCTGGCCGCCGGGGACCCTCGGCTCTCCGCAGATCCGCGTCAGCTACCGCTGGCGCACGTCGGACGGCGCGGTGGTCGTTGAGGAGGGGCTCCGGACGCCGTTCCCCCACATCGTCAGGCCGGGCGAGTCGGCCCTCGTCCCGGTTCACGTGACTGCGCCTGCTCAGCCGGGCACGTACTTGCTCGAGCTGGATCTCGTGCACGAGCATGTGCGCTGGTTCGGCAGCCCGATCGCGCTCAGCGTCGCGGTTGCGCCCCAGCCGCTCGTGCTGCTCGCAGGAGCCGACGAGAGCACGCTCGCCGACCTCGCGGCGGCGGTCTGCGAGGGCGTGCCCGGAGTCGAGCCGGTCTACGTCGGCGCCCGGCTCGGCACCGCCGGATACCGCTCGCTGCCGGGGGCGCGTCATTACGTGCTCGAAGGAGGCGGTGCCTCACGGCTGGCGACGCTCTTCCGGGCCACCCGCCTGTCGCTCTACGCGCGGCGGTTCCACCCAGGGGGCGCACCGACGGTGGCGGACGAGGTTCTCGCTCCGCTCGCGGAGGTGAGCCTGGTGCTCGACCTCGGCAGAACGCAGGGGCGGCGCGAGCGCTTTCAGCATCGTGCGGCGATGCAGGCGGCCCGCACGCTCGGGATCCAAGTCGTCGAGGTCGCCGACGAGGAGGAAGCGCTCGCGGCTGTCGCAAGGGCGATACCGCGGTGACGCCGGTGCTGCCGGACGAGCTTGCGAGCCGCGTACGCGGGCGTACGGCGCTCATCACCGGAGGGCTGGGCTTTATCGGGTCGAACCTGGCGTTCGCGCTCGTCGCTGCGGGGTGCGACGTCACCCTCGTCGACGCACTCGTGCCAGGGCACGGCGGCAACCCGGTCAATGTCGAGGGGCTCGAGGGAGCGCAGGTGGTTCTCGCCGATCTCCGTGACTCGGATCGGCTCGCGCCCCTGGTCGAGCGCACGGAGTTGCTGTTCAACCTCGCCGGGCAGACCAGCCACCTCGATTCGATGGACGATCCGCTCCGAGACCTCGAATTGAATTGCGCTGCGCAGCTCGCATTGCTGGAGAACTGCCGGCGCCGAAATCCGCACGTACGCATCGTCTTCGCCGGGACGCGCCAGGTGTACGGCCGGCCGCGGGCGCTGCCGGTGTCGGAGGAGCATCCGATCGATCCGGTCGACGTCAATGGCATCCACAAACTGGCCGGCGAGTGGTACCACCTTCTCTACGGCCGCGTGTATGGGCCGACCGTGACCGTGCTCCGGCTGACGAATACGTACGGTCCGCGTATGCGTGTCCGCGACGCGCGCCAGACCTTCCTCGGAATCTGGATCAAGCAATTGCTGACGGGGGAGCGCCTTCAGATCTACGGTGACGGCTCGCAGCGGCGGGACTTGACCTACGTGGACGACGCGGTAAGGGCGCTGTGCCTGGCGGCTGTCGACGACGCGGTCTCGGGGGAGGTGCTCAACGTCGGCTCGCGGGAGCCTGTCAGGCTGCTCGAGCTCGCGCAGCGGCTCGTCGCCCTGAACGGAGGTGGCTCGTACGACATCGTCCCGTTTCCACCCGATCGGCTCGCGATCGACATCGGCGACTACTTCGCCGACTCGTCCAAGCTCGAGCGGCGGCTGGGCTGGGCGCCCGAGGTGGAGCTCGACGAGGGTCTTAGGCGAACGCTCGACTACTTCCGGGCTCACGGTGAACGCTACTGGGGAGCCGAGGAATGAGCGTTCCCTTCCTCGATCTCCGGCGACAGACCGAGGAGCTGCGCGGTGCGCTCGACGGCGCTTGGGAACGCGTCTTGGACAGGGGCGTCTTTCTCGCAGGAGCGGAGGTCGCGGCGTTCGAGGAGGAGTTCGCCGCCTGGTGCGGCGCCCGTGAGGCGATCGCCGTCGGCTCGGGCACCGATGCCCTCGAGTTTGCGCTGCGTGCCGTCGGCGTCGGTCAGGGCGACGAGGTGGTCACGTCGGCGAGCACGTGTGTTCCGACGCTGGCGGCGATCGTCGCCGCGGGAGCCATCCCTGTCCTCGCCGACATCGACCCCGTCACCTGCACCCTCGACCTCGACTCGGTGAGTCGAGTCTGTGGCGCGCGTACCCGCGCGCTCGTCCCGGTTCACCTGTACGGCCAGTGTGCCGACCTCGGGCCCCTGCTCGAGCTAGCCCGCGAACGCGGGCTCGCGGTCGTGGACGACGCGGCGCAGGCGCACGGCGCGGCGCTCGGCGACCGGCGCGTGGGTGGCCTGTGCGACGCGACAGCGTTCAGCTTCTACCCGACGAAGAACCTGGGTGCTCTGGGCGACGGCGGCGCCGTCCTCACCGGCGACCGCGAACTGGCGGCCCGTGTCCGCCGACTTCGGTCGTATGGCGAGGTCGAGCGCAATCGCTCGGCCGAGTACGGCCGAAACAGCCGGCTCGACGCACTCCAAGCGGCGGTGCTGCGGGCGAAGCTGCCGCTGCTCGAGGGTTGGAACGAACGACGGCGCGAGCTGGCGGAGCTCTATGGCCGCCTGCTCGCAGAGCTCCGTCTCGACCTGCCCGTCCAGTCAGCCGGCACCCGCCACGCCTGGCACCTGTACGTCGTGCGAGTCAGCGATCGGGAGCAGCTGCGAGAGCGTCTCGCGGCCCGGGGCATCGAGACGCTCGTGCACTATCCCCTCGCCCTGCACCAGCACCCCGGATACACGGAGCTCGCCCGCCCGGGCCTCGAGGGTAGCGAAGCACTTGCGCGAGAGGCGCTGAGCCTGCCTCTCTACCCGCAGCTCAGGGACGACGAGGTCGATTGCGTGTGCTCGGCGCTCGGCGAGGTGCTCGCGTGAACGGCGTCGCATGGAAGCTGAAGTGGATCGTGAAGGCGGTCACGCCGCCGATCTTCTTGCTCGCCGTCAAGGTGATCTCGATCAAGCTCGGTCTCAGGCCGCCCGACGAGCAGTCCGAGGACGTGCCGCCCACCATCGAGCCGGAAGCGGATCCCGAGTGGGAGTTCGTGCCCGAGGGCTGGGCCCGAACGACGAGCGACCCGAACGTGAAGGGATGGGACGTCGAGGAGGTTGCAGCCGCCTATCGCGAGAAGTGGCCGCGATTTCTGCGGGCGATCGAGGGTGCCCGCCCGCTCGGCGTCAGCCACGAGGTCGCCGTCGGCGAGGAGATCACCGGCGAGGACGTCGCCGCACACAACCTGCTACTCACGTTCGCCTACGTCTCCGCCCTCGCCGCCCAGGGTAAGCAGCAGCTGACGTTCCTCGACTGGGGCGGGGGTCTAGGCCACTACGGCGCGATCGCCCGCGCCGTCCTCCCCGTCGGAGTGGACTATCACTGCCGCGAGGTCGCCCAGATCGTGGCCGTCGCGCACGAGGTCGGCGCCGCCGGTCGCTTCGTCTCCGACGACTCGTGGGCCGACCGAACCTACGATCTCGTCATGGCCAGCGGCTCGCTCCAGTACGCCGAGGATTGGCGCGCCCAGCTGGCCGAGCTCGCCGCAGCCTGCACCGGGTACCTCTTTGTCACGCGTCTTCCGTACGCCCACTCGGCCCCGTCGTTCCACGTGCTCCAGAGCGCCTACCGCTACGGCTACGGGACCGAGTACGTCGGCTGGGTCGTCAACCGCGAGGAGCTGCTCGACTGCGCAGCGAAGCTCGAGCTCGAGCTCGAGCGGGAGTTCGTGATCGACGCGTGGCTCTCCGCCGTCGGCGCCCCGGAGGATCCGGTCGGGCACCGAGGCTTTCTCTTCAGGGCCGGCGCTGCGCCCGGGCCAGCTCCACCGTGATCCGGCCGTCGAACAGCCACGTGTCGGCGCCCGGCTCGTAGGCGGGAAGACCGGCGTGCTCGACGGGCTCCAGCCCGGCGAGCAGGGACGGGAGCAGGAGCGGGTGCGGGAACGCCGGGTTGCGCCCACCGCCCGGAGCCCAGGGCCGGAGCCCCCGGTCGGACGACTTGATCGACCCTCCCACGGCCGCGTAGCCCTCGGCGTGCGCGTCGAGGAGACGTCGCGACCAGTCGGGAGCGGGGATCGCTCCGGCGACGAGGTGGGCGACGGCGAGCGGGTCGTCGTCGACGAGCGGCTCCTGCTGGCCGGCGAGTGCGGCGGCCGTGTGCTCGTCGAACCCGCCACTGATCGCGACGCCGAGGCGGCGCTCGTCGATGCGCGCACGGACTTCCACGTCCACCTCGAGCGGTGTGAGGCCGACATCGGCCCACCAGAAGCGAAACTCCTCGAGAAAGTCGAAAGCGAGTCGGTAGCGGCCGGGTGGCTGCGGCACGCGGAGGGCGATCTCGAGCTCAGCGGTATCGCCCGGCTCGACCGGGTGCTCGAGCGGCGTCCGCAGCCCGTCCCAGACGATCGGGTTGCCCCGGTCGTCGAGCCAATGGTACGAGGCCAGCACGCCGGCGTCGCCGCGCGCGCGCCAGGTGGCAGAGCCGGCGTTCTGGAATCGCAGGCGCGCAGCCCCGGTGGTACCCGCACGAAGCTCCGGCAGCGCGTAGCCGAGCCACCGGACCGCGAGCGGGCCGACGGGAACGGGATGCTCGCCGACTCGTTCCATGCCGCAGCTAGCCTACTTCCGCGATGTCCGAGACTCCCCTTCTCGTCCGCGCCGCCCGTCTCGAGCCGACCGAACGCACGCCGGTCTGGTTCATGCGCCAGGCCGGGCGCTCGCTGCCGGAATACCGCGAGATCCGCAAGACGCACACGCTCTTCGAGGTCTGTTACGAGCCGGAGCTCTGCGCCGAGGTAACGCTCCAGCCGGTGCTTCGCCACGACGTCGACGCGGCGGTGATGTTCGCGGACATCATGCTGCCGCTGCTCGGGATGGGCGTCGAGGTCGAGCTGGTCGAGAACGTCGGCCCGGTGATCGCCGATCCGATTACGACGCGGGCCCAGGTCGACGCGCTTGGTGTCCCCGAGCCTGAGGAGGCGGTGCCGTTCATCCTCGAGGCGATCTCGATCGTCCGGCGCGACCTCCGCCCCGACCAGGCGGTGATCGGCTTCTGCGGCGGCCCCTTCACCGTCGCCGGCTATCTGATCGAGGGGAAGCCGAGCCGTGAGTTCCTGAACGTGAAGCGGATGATGTACCGCGAGCCCGAGCTGTGGCATGCGCTGATGGAGAAGCTGACCGACGCCTTCTGCCGCTATGTCGCCGGACAGGTGCGCGCCGGCGCCGACGCGATCCAGCTCTTCGACTCCTGGGTCGGCGCGCTCTCGCCCGCGGACTACCTCGAGTTCGTGCAGCCCTACTCGGCGCGGATCCTGGCGGCGGTCGATTGCCCGACGATCCATTTCGGCACCGGCACCGCGACGCTGCTCGAGCAGATGCGCGATGCAGGCGGCGACGTGATCGGGCTCGACTGGCGGATTCCGCTGGACTGGGGCTGGGAGCAGGTCGGCGAGAACCGCGGCGTCCAGGGCAATCTCGACGGGGCGATCCTCTTCGGCCCGTGGGAGCGGGTCGAGGCGGCGACGCTCGACGTGCTCGCCCGCGCAGCCGGCCGCCCGGGCCACATCTTCAACCTCGGCCACGGCGTCATGCCGGACACCGATCCGGACGTGCTCGGCCGCCTGCGCGCGTTCGTGCACGAGCAGACCGTGCGCGTCACCGTATGAAAACGGCCGTCGTCCTGATGGCGTACGGCTCGCCGAACCGGATCGAGGACGTGCCTGCGTACTACGCGGACATCCGCGGCGGCCGGCCGATCAAGCCGGAGCTCATGGAAGATCTCGTAGCGCGCTACCGGCGGCTCGGGATCGAAGAGTCGAACCCGCTCAACGAGATCACCGAAGCGACACGCGCCGCGCTCGAGGCAGAGCTCGGCAGCCCCGTCTTCACAGGGATGCGCCACTGGCAGCCGCGGATCGCGGACGCGGTCGAGCAGGCGCTCGCGACCGGCGCCGAGGCGATCGTCGGGCTCGTGCTCGCGCCCCACTACTCGTCGATGTCGATCGAGCGCTACCGAGCCCAGCTCGTCGACGCGCTCGAGGGCCGCGCCGAGCTCCAATTCGTCGAGCGCTGGGGCGACGAGCCCGGCTTCATCGATCTGCTGGCGGAGCGGGTCGCGGGCACCTCCGCGCACGTCGTCTTCACGGCCCACTCGCTCCCCGCGCGGATCGTCGACGAGGGCGACCCTTACCGCGACGAGCTGCTCGAGACGGCGCGGCTCGTCGCCGAGAAGGCGGAAATCGAAGACTGGTCGTTCTCGTTCCAGAGCGAGTCGCCGACCGGCGAGCCGTGGCTCGGCCCGGACATCCTCGACCACCTCGACGCGCTGCACGCCCGCGGCGTCGAGGAGGTTCTCATCTGCCCGGTCGGCTTCGTCGCCGACCACCTCGAGATCCGCTGGGACCTCGACGTGGAGGCGTCCGAGCGAGCGCGGGAGCTCGGCCTCCGGCTCGACCGGATCGAGCTGCCGAACGCCGACGCCTCCTTCATCCAGGTGCTGGCGACCCTGGTCAGGCGCGCCGCCGCTGTACCGTCCCGGACGTGAAGACGGGGCAGATCCGCGTCGACAGGGTCTCGCGTCGATTCCGCGTCCGCGCGAACGACGCCCGCAGCCTGAAGGAGCTGTTCGTGCTCGGCGGCCGCACCGAGGCGGCCGACGTGCAGGCGCTGCAGGAGGTCACGCTCTCGGTCCAGCCCGGCGAAGCGGTCGGGCTCGTCGGCCGCAACGGCTCCGGGAAGTCGACGCTGTTGCGCCTGATCGCGGGGATCATCAAGCCCTCCGAGGGGACAGTCGCGGCCGAGGGCCGAATCGGCTCCCTACTCGAGCTCGGCGCCGGCTTCCACCCGGACTTCTCCGGTCGCGAGAACGTCTTCTTGAACGGGGCGATCTACGGCCTCAAGCGCACGCAGATCCGCGAGCGCTTCGACGAGATCGTCGCGTTCGCCGAGCTCGAGGACTCGATCGACCGGCCCGTGCGCACGTACTCCTCGGGGATGTATATGAGGCTCGGCTTCGCGATCGCTGCCCATCTCGACGCCGACGTGCTCCTGCTCGATGAGGTGTTCGCCGTGGGCGACGAGGCCTTCCAGCGCAAGTGCTTCGGCAAGGTCTTCGAGTTCAAGCAGCGCGGCGGGACGATCGTCTTCGTCTCGCACGACGCGTCGCAGGTAGAGCGGCTGTGCGAGCGGGCGGTGTTGCTGAAGGAGGGCCGGCTCGAGTTCGACGGGCCGACGCACGATGCGGTCGTGCGCTACCGCAAGGGGCTCGCGGCGGACGCCGACCCGGCCGAGCGCGCCGCGGGCCTGCGGGAGTGGGGGACGGGCGAGGCCTCGATCGTGGCGGCCCGGCTCGTGGGCGCGGAAGGGGAGGAGCGCCAGCAGTTCCTCGCCGGAGAGCCCTTCTCGCTGCGCCTGCGAATCGAGGCGGAGAATGGTGTCGCGGCGCCGCAGCTCCAGCTCGAGCTGCGCGACGACGGCGGGCTCCTGATCGCAACGGACGTGCTCGACACGGGCAGCGTCGGCTGGGCGGCGGGCAAGCGCGAGCTCCGCTACGACGTCGAGCGGCTGCCGCTCTCCGACGGTCGCTTCCACCTACGGCTCGGGCTCGCCGATTCGGACGACGACCGGATCCTCCACTGGCTGGACGACGCGCTCGGCTTTCTCGTCTACCCGGCGGGCGGGGAGCGAGGCGGCGTCGTCCGGCTGGAAGGGAGCTGGACGGCGGAGGAGAACTCCGAACAGCTATGAGCGTCACTCGCCTTCGGCTCGTTCCCGCGGGGGAAACCAGGTTTCCCCCGCGTACCCCCTTCTTCGACTCTGTGGGGGAACTTCCAAGTTCCCCCACACCCCCTAAAGCTCATGAGGCTGACGCCTTATGAGCTCGCGTACCTGTCCCGACTGGCCGGATCTGATGGAGCTCGCTCCCGATCTCCAGTTCATGCACTACACCGTCGCCGAGGCGCAGCTGCCCGTGGACGTGCTGACGACGATCGACCACGTCTCACTCGGCGACGTCGCGATCTGCTGCGACCTGGAGGCAAAGGTCTTCTACGCCGAGCACACCGACCCGCAGGTGGCCGAGGCGCTGCGGGCGACGCAGTGG
>JBKJSM010000135.1:0-5323 GCA_046594445.1 Gaiellaceae bacterium
CGCGCTGCTGCACCAGTCCGGCCTGCGGCCGCCGGCGGAGACCGTCGCGCTCCCCGTCTTCGACCGTGTGCTCGCCGACATCGGCGACCGGCAGTCGATCGAGATGAGCCTGTCGACCTTCTCCGGGCACGTGACGAATCTGATCGCGATCCTGCGCGCCGCCGGGCCACGCTCGCTCGTGCTGCTCGACGAGGTCGCCGCGGGCACGGATCCTGTCGAGGGCTCGGCGCTCGCGCAGGCGCTCGTCGCCCGCCTGGCCGAGCAGGCGCGGCTGACGGTCGTGACAACCCACTACGCCGAGCTGAAGGAGTGGGCCAGCGCGAGCGATGATGTGGCGAACGCGGCGACGGGCTTCGACCCGGAGTCACACGAGCCGCTGTACCGGATCGCACTGGGGAGGCCCGGGACCTCGCACGCGCTGCAGGTCGCGGAGCGCCTCGGGCTCGACGCTGCAGTGGTCGCAGACGCGCGCGAGCGCGTCGCGCCGGAGCGGCTGCGGATCGAGGAGCTGCTCACCGAGGCCCAGGCCGCCGAACGCGGCGCCGCGGACGAACAGGCGGCGGCAGTGCAGGAGCGCGTGGAGGTCGCCGAGGCGCTCCGGCGCGCGCGGGCGCGAGAGAGCGAGCTCGAGACCGAAATCGCGGCGGTGCAAGCGGGCGCCGCCGCCGAGCGTGAGCGGGCCGCGGCCGAGGCGCACCGTGAACTGGCGACCGCGCGGACGGAGCTGGACGCGCTGCGAGACGAGATCCGGATGGCACGGCGCAAGCGGCGCGACGAGCCGGAGCGCGACCGGCGCCTCGGCGCAGCTTCGGAGCGAGCGGAACGCGCCGACCGCGCAATCGGGGCGCTCGACGAGCCACTGCCGGAGACAGGGCCGCTCGCGGCCGGGGACCCCGTGGAGGCGCCGACGCTCGGCGTGCACGGGACGATCGCAGCGATCGAAGGTAAGGAGGCCGAGGTCGTCGGAGCGGCGGGGCACCGGCTCCGGATCCCCTTGGCCCAGCTCCGGCCCTCCCGCACCCGGGCCGAGGAGCCGGAGGCGCCCATCCGCGTCCTCGCCTCTGCGCGCGGCGACGTCTCCGACGAGCTCGACGTGCGCGGGCAGCGCGCCCAGGAGGCGCGTGAGGCCGTGCGCGCTTTCGTGGACGACGCGTCGCTCGCGGGGCTGTCCTCGATACGTGTCGTTCACGGGCGGGCGACCGGCGCGCTGCGAGCGGCCGTCCGCGAGGAACTCGACGGCCATCCCCTCGTCGACCGGCGCGAGAGCGACTCCGCCGACGGTGCTACCATCGCGCACCTCGACGACGCCTGAGAGGATCTGAATGCGCTGGTGGCTTCGCAGCCTTGGAGCTGGTGCCGCGGTCGGTCTTGCCGTGGGTGTCGTCGTGGGCGGCACGCTTGGTCGGGTCTTCATGCGCGTTCTGTTCCTGGCGAGGGAGGACGCGCTCGGGTTCCCAACCGCGATGGGTGCGATCGTGGGCGAGTTCACCGGCGGCGGAACGGCTGCGATCTACGTGTTCGGCGCGATCGCCGGGGTGGCTCTCGGCCTCGCCTACGCCGTGTCTCGGCCGTTGCTCCCCTCCGGGACGCCGGTGCGGACGCTCGTCTTCACGCTCGGCACAACCGCGTTCCTGCTTGGACAGATCGCTCGGGGGAACCGCGAGGACTTCTCGTTCCTGCCGGTGACACTCAGCCTCTTCCTCATCGTCGCCTCGGTGGCGTTGACGGCCGCGCCGGTGCCGTTCCTCGTCGAGCTTCTGGCGCCGGACAGGCAGCGCACGCCCGGTCGCCTCGCACATGGGCTCGTGTCGCTCGGCATGACGGGCTTCGCCGTCTTCGCAACGACGGGAATCCTGATCGCTTACGCCGGCTCGTAGTCTTCCTCGACCACCTTCGCCGCGTAGAACTGGTACGGCAGCGCCTCCAGCACCCGCTGCCGCGGCTCGGGCACGTCGAAGAAGCGCTCGAGCGCTAGCGGCTCCAGCCAGGCGAGATCGGCGTGAGCGGCGAGCACCCGCCCGACCGCCGAGCGGTCGCCGCCGAGGGCGACGTGCTCCACGCGCCCACGCCAGGGAGCGAGCACGCGGGCGGCCTCCGCCGCGGCGACGTCGATCAGCTCGCGCTCCTGCCCCTCGCGCCGGCGGCGGAAGCGGTTCGCGGACGATCCTCCCTTCTTGTGGCGCCCCTTGACGAAGCGCGAGCCGACCTTGGACGCGACGAGCCGCTCGCCCTCGAAGATGCCGACCGCGTACCCGCCCAGCCGCACGAGCAGGACGGCGACGGTCGGCTCGGCGAGCAGCGCGTCGAGCACCGGCTGCACCCGCAGCACCTCGTACTCGCACTCCTCCTCGAGCCCGAAGGGCGGTGTGACGACGAGCGTGCCCTCGTCGAGCTCGAAGCGGGCGCTGCCCTCGCGGTAGACGGCTCGGCCCGGCGCTCCCGCCAGCGGCGCCAGGCGCTTGGCGAGGTTGTCGCGGCCGATATAGCGGGTCGACGCCATGAAGGCCACAATGGCACGCATGGCGACCACGCAGCGCTCCTCCGCCAACCAGCCGCCGCCGCTCGCGGGCTACAACCTCTTCGAGCAGGACACCGCCCTCGTGGAAGGGCTGCGGCGCGAGGGCGGCGGCGCGTGGGAAGACGAGGTCACGTCGTTCGGCGAGGTGCTCGGCGGCGAGCCGCTCGAATGGGGCCGCCTCGCGAACGAGCACCCGCCGACGCTGCGCTCGTACGACCGCTACGGCGAGCGGATCGACGAGATCGAGTTCCATCCGGCCTGGGACTCGCTGCTCCGGCTCGGACTCGAGGCACAGGTGCACTCGCTGCCGTGGGTCGACCCGCGCCCGGGCTCGCACGTCGCGCGCGCCGCGCTCTTCATGCTGCTGGGCCAGGTCGAAGCCGGCGTTTGCTGCCCGATCTCGATGACCTTCGCGTCCGTGCCGGCGCTCCGGCACCAGCCCGACCTCGCCGACGAGTGGGTTCCCCGCCTCACCTCCGGAGGCGCGCTCTGCGGGATGGCGATGACAGAGCGGCAGGGCGGCTCGGACGTCCGTGCGAACGAGACGACCGCGCGGCGCGACGGCGACTCCTGGCTGCTCGACGGGCACAAGTGGTTTTGCTCGGCCCCGCAGTCCGACGCCTTCCTCGCGCTCGCGCAGGCGCCGGCCGGTCTCTCGTGCTTCCTCTTCGAGCGGCCGCAGCCAGGCTTCAGGATCGAGCGGCTGAAGGACAAGCTCGGCAACCGCTCCAATGCCTCCGCAGAGATCAAGCTGGACGGCGTGACTGCACGGCTGGTCGGGGAGGAGGGCCGCGGCGTCCGCACGATCCTGGAGATGGTCAACCACACGCGACTGGACTGCGTACTCGGCTCGACCGCGTTGATGCGCCGCGCCATCGCAGAGGCGACCCACCACGCCGCGCACCGCTCCGCCTTCGGGCGCGTCCTGAGCGAGCAGCCCCTGATGCGGAACGTGCTCGCCGACCTCTGTGTCGAGTCCGAGGCCGCCACCGTCACCGCACTCAGGCTTGCGCGCGCCTACGACGAGCGGGACGGCCCGTTTCGCCGGCTCGCGACAGCGGTCGCCAAGTTCTGGATCTGCAAGCGGACGTCGGGGCTCGTCGCCGAAGCGCTCGAGTGCCTCGGCGGAAACGGCTACGTCGAGGAGTCGCACCTGCCCCGGCTCTTCCGCGAGAGCCCCGTCAACTCGATCTGGGAGGGATCGGGCAACGTCAACGCGCTCGACGTCCTGCGCGCGCTCACGCGGGAGCCCGAGACCGCCGAGGCGTTCCTCGCCGAAGTCCGCCTCGCGAGCGGCGCCGACGCGCGGCTCGACGCCGCGATCGGAGAGCTCGAGCCCGAGCTCGCCAGTCCCGACGAGGAGGGCGCGCGACGCCTGCTGGAGAGGCTGGCGGTCGTACTGCAGGGATCGCTCCTCGTCCGCCACGGGGCTCCGGAGGTGGCAGACGCGTTCTGCGCCTCGCGCCTCGCCGGCGCGGGCGGCGTGTACGGAACGCTGCCTGCGTCGCTCGACCTCGCCGTCATCGTCGAGCGCCACCGGCCACGGGCTTGACCGCGCAGGATGCGCTGCGGCGGCGCGCTCGGGCCGGCCTCCAGAGCGGCGCCGAGCGGGCGGGCGCCAGGGCGCACTTTTGGGCGATGGGGATCGACCCGGCGCGGCTCGGGGGGCCGATCGTCGGTGTCGCCTCGACGTGGACCGGGACGATGCCGTGCAACCTGAACCAGCTCGAGCTCGCCGCCCGCGTCAGCGAAAGCGTGACCGCCGCCGGCGGCGTGCCGCTCCACTTCAACACGATCGCGGTCTCGGACAACCAGTCCCAGGCGACCCCCGGCATGCGCGCGTCGCTGATCTCGCGCGAAGTGATCGCCGACTCGATCGAGCTGATGGTGCACGCACACGACTTTGACGCGCTCGTCTGCCTGGTCGGCTGCGACAAGACCGGCCCCGCCGCGCTGATGGCACTCGCCCGCGTCGACAAGCCGGCGGTCGTCCTCCACAGCGGCCCGATGCGGGCGGGGCGATGGCGTGAGCGCGACGTGACGATCCAGGACGTCTGGGAGGCCGTCGGCGCGGAGGAGCGAGGGCTGATGCCGCGCGCAGACCTCGACGAGCTCGAGCGGCTCGCGTGCCCCGGCGTCGGGACGTGCGCCGGCCACTTCACCGCCAACACGATGGCCGTCGCGATCGACTGCCTCGGCATCGCGAGGATCGGAGACGGCCTGATCCCCGCCGACGAGCGCGACGCGAAGGACGACGCCGCAACGCGGGCCGGGACGCTCGCCGTGCAGCTAGCGGGGCAGAACGGCGGCGCGCGCCGGTTCCTCGACCGCCGCGCCCTCCTGAACGCGATGGCCGGGATCGTCGGTAGCGGCGGCTCGACGAACGGGATCCTGCACCTGCTCGCGATCGCGCACGAGGCCGGCGTCGTGCTGACGCTCGAGGACCTGACCGAGGTCGGCAGCCGGACGCCGGTGCTGGCGGCCCTCGCGCCGTCCGGGCCCTGGATGGCGGAGGACTTCCACCGCGTCGGCGGCACCGGCGCTCTAATCCGCGAGCTGGTGCGAGGCGGCCACATCGATGGCGCCGCACCGACCGTCGAGGGAACGACCCTCGAGGAGGCGACCGCAAACGCACCTGCCCCCGACGGGGAGGTGCTGCTGCCGCTCGAGCGCCCGTTCAAAGCGACGGGCGCGCTCTATGCCCTGCGCGGCAACCTCGCGCCCGACGGGAGCCTGATCAAGCTGGCTGGCACCGAGCGCCGCTCGCACACCGGCCCCGCGCGCGTCTTCGACACCGAGGAGTCG
>JBKJSM010000006.1:0-29795 GCA_046594445.1 Gaiellaceae bacterium
GATACGGATCGAACTTCTGCGCCTGCACGCGCAGGCCGCGCGCCTTCAGCAGCCGGCCGAGCGAGGCGGCGACGATCCCCTTGCCGAGCGCCGAGACGACGCCACCGGTGACGAAGATGTACTTCGTCGGGGTCGCGCTCACCGCCGGCGCCCCAGCGCGTCGATCTGCCGCAGCCCGGGAGTCCATTCGATCAGGGCGCCGAGTGAACGTCGCTCTCCGAGGTACGTGAGGCCTGCGAGCGCGGCGATCGCGCCCCACCTCCGTGTCCTCGAGATGCGGGTCACGGACTCACAGCCTACCAGCGCGCCGAGCGCGTTCGCCCCCGAGTCTCCGAGCATCGCCATCTCGCGCAGATCGTAGGGAGCCAGGAGGACGGCGACCGCAACGGCCCTGCGGGGCCGGAAGCCGAGCAGCGCTGAGACCAGCAGGAAGGCCTTCAAGGCTCGTCCCGGCTTCGTGTCGAGCTGGTTGAGCGTGTTCGCCGAGAGCGCGACGAGCAGCGCGCCCGAGAGCGAGCGCGTGCGCACGAGGCCGTAGAGGGGGATCGCGGCGAGCTTGAGCACGCCTGTCGTCCTCCCGGCGCGGAGGTGCGCGCGGAAGCCGCGCTCGGGGCCGCTCCAGAGGTCGTCGGCGATCCCGACCAGCGCAACCGGCAGCGACGACGGCTCTGCCACGGCAACGGTCCAGCCGACCAGCGGCAGGCGCAGGCCACGGTGGTTGACGGCCGCCGGGCCGCACGCGAGCACGAGGTCGGCGAGCTGGCGGCCCCGGTGGAGGAAGCCGCGCGCGTCCCGACCGGTTGCGCGGTGCGAGAGGTCGAGCTGAACCTCCTCGACGGTGAGGCCGGCCCGAACGGCGTCCACGGTCATCCGGGTCTCGACGCCGAAGCCGGCAGCGACCGGGAAACAGGCGGCCCGCGCCACGCCGGACAGGCGCCGCTGCCCGGAGAGCGGCTCGCGTGCGTCGAAGCCGGAGAGCTCCCGGATGAGCGCACGCGCCACGCGCTTGGCGATTCCGAAGCCACCCCCTTCGCGGCGCGCGAAGGCGGCGATCGCGAGCTCTGCGCGCGAATCGACGAGCGGCCGCAGGTCGCCGTCGAGATCGGCGTCGCAGAGCAACAGTGCCCCGGGCGGGGCCTCGCGCTCCGCGAGACACAGCGCCTGGCCCTTGCCGCGGCGGGGCAGCCTGAGGACGCGCGCGCCGGCGCTCTCCCCGACCGCCGCGGTCCCGTCGCGGGAGCCGTCGTCGGCGACGATCACCTGCGCCCCGGGGAAGGTGGCACGGAGGCGGTGAACCGTGCTCGCGATCCGCTCCTCCTCGTCGCGTGCGGCGACGAGGATCGTGAGGAGCTCCGGCTCAGCCACCCGCGGGCAGTGGCTCGAGCGGCGGCAGGATCCCATCGGTCGCAGTCCGCTCGACGCCGTAGTTGCCCGGCTCGCCGCCGGCGAGGAGGAGCACGAGCGCGAGCCGGCCGGGCGGCGATTCGATCCCGTCCACGGTCGAGAGCCGTGCGCGTGCAAAGACGGGCACGGCGCTCGGGTCGGCCTCCTCCCCCTCGACCCCGACCGCCGGGACGCCGGCGGTCGCGAGTCCCGCGTAGAGGCCGGCGAGGAAGATCGCAGTCGGGCCCTGTTGCGGAGCCGCGGTGCGGAGCACGACGACGCCGTCCGCGGGAAGCACGGGCGCGCCCGACTGCTCCTCGACGAGCACACCCGCGAGCGCGTCCCAGAGGGGCGTCTCCCTCCCCTGGACGAGCTCCTTGCCGAGGTCGCGCCCGAGGTTCGGAAGCTGCGCATCGCCCACATAGCCCGCGAGAGCCGGCACTGCGGACAGCTGCTTCTCGATCGCCACGGCGTCGATCGGCACGCGCAGCGCCCGCGACCGCGCCACCTGGCCGCCGGCGTCGCGCACCGCCTGCCCGACGGCGAAGGCGAACGATTGGTCGTTCGAGCCGACGAAGAGGACGGCGATCCGCTTCGCGGCCAGCCGTCCCTCGACGAGCACGGGGTAGGAGACCTCGATCACGTCCTGCTCGGCCTGCTCGCGCCGCTGCAGCGTTGCGAAGCGCTCCCTCTCCGCGGCAAGCTGCGTGCGCAGCTGCTCGATCTCGCGGTTGAGGCGCTTGCGCTCGGCCTGGTCCACGAAGCCGCGCCCGGAGATGCCGATGCCGACGAGGATCCCGATCACGAGCGCCAGGAAGACGGCCGTGAGCGAGACGAGGTGGTAGCGGAAGTCGAACACGGCGGCCGAAGTCTCCCAGAGCTCTACAGCCCGAGCACCCGCCGGACGTCGCCGACGAGCAGGTCGATGACGTTGCGCAGCCCCGGCGAGACGGCGATCGCCGTCGCGATCCCGGCGAGTCCGGCCGCGACGAAGGCGATCAGCGGCGCGACGCCGACCCGGCGGCTGACGAGCCGGGAGACGCCCTTCGCGTCGACGAGGATCTCTCCCACCTTCAGCCGCGTGACGAAGGTCGAGGACATGCCCGGGCGGTTGCGCTCGAGGAACTCCACGAGGTTGAAGTGCGTGCCGACGGCGACGATCAGCTCGGCGCCCTTGCCGTGCGCGAGCAGGAGCGCAATGTCCTCCGAGATCCCCGGCGCGGCAACGGTCTGGAAGGGAACGCCGAGCCGCCGCAGCCGTTCCTCTCCAGGCGCGTGGCCCTCGCTGTAGGCGTGGACGAGGATCTCGGCGCCGCAGCGCAGCGTCTCGTCGGTGACGGAGTCCATGTCGCCGACGATCACGTCCGGCTTCCAGCCCTCCTCGCGCAGCGCCTCGGCGCCCCCGTCGACGGCGACGAGCACCGGCTTGAAGTCGCGCACGTAGGAGCGGACGATCCGCAGGTCGCGCTTGTGGCCCGGCCCGCGTGCGACGACCAGCGCGTGGCGGTCGCGAAAGCCCGTTCGGAGCACTGGGAAGTCGATCCCCTCTGCGAGCAGCCGGCCCTCCTCGCGCAGGTAGCGCATCGTGTTGTCGGCGAACTCCTTGAGCGCGTCGGTGACCCGGCTCTGCTGCTCGGCGAGCGCGAGCATCAGCTCGCGCTCCTCGAGTGCACGCCCGGTCGCGAGGCACGTGCCGTTCCGGAAGAGGCTCGCGCCCCGGATCGTCAGCCGCTCGCCGTCGGACAGCTCCTCGAAGAGCTCGACGCCCGAGACGTCGATCAGGGAGACGCCGCCGCGGACGAGGAGGAGCGGCCCCGGATTCGGGTAGCGGCCCGACTGCGAGGGCGCGACGTTGACGACGACGCGCACCCCGGACTCGACGAGCTCCTCGGCCGAGACGCGGTCGATGTCGGTGTGGTCGATCACGGCGATGTCGTCCTCGTGGAGGCGGCGGACGAGCTCCTTCGTCCGCTTGCCGAGGCGCACCGTGCCGGTGTGCTCGATGAGGGTGTTCATCGGAGGGCCGAGATGAACTCCTTGCCCCCTAGCATCCGCTCCAGCTCGTCTCGGCGCTGAGCGTCGTCGAGCTGCTCGATCGTCGTGTGCGTCGGATCGCCCGCGATTTTCTCGATCCGGAAGTGCGCGTCGGCGACGCTCGCGATCTGCGGCAGGTGCGTGATCGTGATCACCTGCGCCCGCTCGGCGAGCCGCTTCAGCGTCGCCGCGACCGCGTGCGCCGTCTCACCGCCGATACCCGCGTCGATCTCGTCGAAGACCATGGTCTCGCCGCCCCCGACCGCCGCGATCGCGAGCGCCACGCGGGAGAGCTCACCGCCGGAGGCCGTGTCCGCAACCGGCCCATACGACAGGCCCGCGTTCGGGCGGATCAGGAAGACGGCCTCGTCGACCCCGGCCGGCCCCGGATCGCGCTCCCGCAACTCGACGCGGAACTCGCCCTCCCCCATTCCGACGCCGCGCAGCTCCTCGGCGACCGCCGTGGCGAAGGGCTCGGCCGCCTCCCGACGGGCCTCGCGAAGATCCGCGGAGAGCCGGCTCGACTTCGCCTCCGCGGCGGCGAGCGCCTCGGCGGCAGCGGCGGCGGGGTCGAGGCCGCCGGCGAGCGCGTCGAGCTCCTCACGGGCCGCGTCGCCGCGGGCGAGCAGATCCTCGTAGTCCCCTGCGCCGAAGCGCCGCTTGGCGTCGGAGATCCGCTCCAGCTCCCCCTCGACGTGGTCGAGCCGGTCCGGCTCCGCCTCGAGGGACGCAAGGAAGCCGCGCAGGTCCGAGCCGACTTCGCGCAGCCGCAACTCGAGGTCGCGAAGCTCCTCGGCCGCGCGCGCCAGCTCGGGCGCCAGCCGGTCGAGCGGCGCGATTGCGTGCTCGGCGGCCGCGGCGAGCCCAGCCGCGCCCTCGCCCTCGTCCGGCGCGAGCGCCTCGGCGCCTCGCATCGCACCCTCGGCCAGCTCCGTCACGTGGCGGAGCCGCTCGCGCTCCGCCCGCAGAGCCTCCTCCGCCCCCGGCTCGAAGCCCTCGGTCGCCTCGACGAGCGCCGCGAGCTCCGCAAGCCGCGCCTCCTCGACTGCGGCGCCGCGCGTTAGCTCGCCATGCCTCTTCCGGGCGGCGTTCAGCTCGCGCCAGGCGAGCCTCGCTTCGCGGCGGCATCGGAGCTGCTCCTCGCCGCAATACGAGTCGAGCACGTCGAGCTGATAGGACGGCCGGCCGAGCCGCCGCTGCTCGAACTGGCCCGACATCGCGATCAGCCGCTCGGCTGCGGCGGCGAGGTCCTCGCGCGCCACGGCACGACCCCACGCGTACGCGCGCGTGCGCCCGTCGGCGAACACACGCCGCGCGAGCACGAGTCCGGGCTCGTCCTCCGGCGCGAGCTCCGCAAGGCCGGCGAGCTCGTCGTCGTCGAAGAAGCCGTCGGGCAGATCGAGCTCCGCCTCGACGTAGGCCTCGCCGGCGGCGGTACCGATCGCCCCCGCGTCGCCCTTCGCGCCGAGCAGCAGCCCGATCGCCTGCGCGAGGATCGTCTTGCCCGCGCCCGTTTCGCCGGTGATCGCGCTCAGACCGGCGGCAGGCGCAAGCTCGCCCGCGCGGATCAGGACGAGGTTCTCGATCCGCAGGCTACGAAGCAAAGGTCCGGTTGTAACGGCTGAAGAAGGTGACCTCGGGGAGAGTGGCGAGCAGCGAGCGCTGTTCGCCGATGCTGGCGACGGCGCGCGCGCCCGGCGCGAGGTCGCCGACGCTGTGCCCGTCGACGAGCGCGATCGCGTGCACGTCGGGCGTCCGGTTCCAGATGATCAGCTCGGTCCCCCGCGGCACGACGAGCGGGCGGGCGTTGAGCGAGTGGGGCGCGACGAAGGTGACCGCCATCGCGTCGAGACCCCAGACGAGCACCGGGCCGCCGTTCGAGAAGTTGTAGCCCGTCGACCCGGGTGGCGTCGAGCAGACGACGCCGTCGCAGCCGCGCCGGCCGAGCCCTTCGCCTCCGACCGCCCACTCGAGCTGGATCATCCGGCCGACCACGCCGCTCGTGACGACGAGGTCGTTCACCGCCACGCGCCGCTCCGCCCCGACCTCGACATCCAGCGTCGGCAGCTCCTCGAGGAGGTACTCGCCCGCGAAGACGCGTGCGAGCCCCGATTCGAGCTCGTCGCGGGCGATCGAGGCGAGGAAGCCGATTCGACCGAAGTTGACGCCGATCACCGGGACGCCGGTCCCGAGGAAACGAGCGAGCGCGCGCAGCATAGTCCCGTCGCCGCCGAGCACGATCGCGATGTCGACGTCCGTTTGCTCGCCGGTGTCGGGGGCCGCGCCGTGCTTGTCCGCTTCCTCCGGCCCCATCAGCAGCTCGACGCCCGCCTCACGGGCAACGGTCGCGAGGCGCGCGAGCGCCGGCGCGATCGTCTGCGGGTTGCCGTGCGTGACGACCGCCGCGCGCGCGACGGCCTTAGGAGACTGCACGGTCGATTCGCTCGTCGATGTCATCCAGGAGCAGTGGGTCGTCGCTTGCGATCAGGTGGACGAAGAACTCATGATTGCCCTTGGGGCCAGGCAACCCTGAGTCTACGACTCCGACCGCGGTCGCACCCCAGCCAAGACCCGCCTCGACGACCTCGCGCAGCACGCGCCGGTGGATCTCCGGGTCGCGGACGACTCCTCCCCTGCCCACGTCCGCCTTCCCGGCCTCGAACTGCGGCTTGACGAGGACGAGCGCGTCCCAGCCGGGCGCCAGTAGCGGCAAAACGGGCGGCAGTGCGGTGCGGACGCTGATGAAGGAGACGTCGCAGACGAGCAGGTCGGGATGGAAGGGGAGCTCGGGGAGCTGGCGCGCGTTCGTCCGCTCGAGCACCGTGACGCGCGGGTCGTCCCGAAGCTTCGGGTGCAGCTGCCCGTAGCCGACGTCGACCGCGATCACGCGCGCGACGCCGTTCTGTAGCAGGCAGTCCGTGAAGCCGCCCGTCGAGGCGCCGACGTCGATCGCGTCGCGGCCTTCCAGCTCGACCTCGAGCGTCTCGAGAGCGTTCGCAAGCTTCTCGCCGCCCCGTGAGACGAAGCGCGGCGGCCGCTCGACCGCGACCTCGGCGTCCTCCGCGACCTGGTGACCGGGCTTGTCGTAGCCCGGGACGAGCCCAGCGATCACGAGCGCCTGCGCTTGGGCGCGGCTCTCGGCCAGGCCACGCTCGACCAGTAGGACGTCCAGGCGCTTCTTCATCGCGTCCAGGGTAGTCGCCGCGGGTGTTACAACACGGTCATGGAACTGCGCGGAGATCGCGTCGTACTACGGCCGCTTTCCAAGAACGACGTCGACCGGATCGTGCAACTCGGCGCTGATCCCGAGGTCGAGCGCTGGTGGCGCGGGCTAACGCCGGAGCACGTCCTGGAGAAGGTGCGCGCCGAGGAACAGGGGGTCGCGGTCTTCGCGATCCTCCTCGGCGGCGAGGTGGCCGGAATGATCCAGTACCACGAGGAAAAGGATGAGGAGTATCGCCACGCGGGCATGGATCTGTTTCTCGGAGCTCGATACCAAGGTCATGGTCTCGGCACGGACGCCATACGGACGCTGGCGCGGCACCTGATCGTCGACCGAGGCCATCGCCGACTCACGATCGACCCGGCGGCCCACAACGAGCGCGCGATTCGCTGCTACGAGAAGGTGGGCTTCAGGCGCGTCGGAGTCATGCGCGAGTACTGGCTCGGCCCGGAGGGCATCTGGCGCGACGGCCTCCTGCTCGACCTGCTCGCCCGCGACTTCCTCGCCGCCCAGAACGTCTAGGCCAGGGCGACGGAGCCCTCGTCGGAGAGCGTCCAGTGAGGGTTGTGCGCGACCTCCCATGGATGGCCGTCTGGGTCGAGGAAGACGCCTGAGTAGCCGCCCCAGAAGGTCTCCGCGCCCCTGCGGCCGACCGTCGCGCCGGCGGCCTCGGCCTCGGCGATCACCGCATCGACCTCCGCAGGCGAGCGGACGTTGTGGGCGAGCGTGACACCGCCCCAGCCTCCCCCGTCCTCGACGGCGCTGTCCTTCACGAGCTCGGCGCGGCTCCAGAGCGCGACGACCATCCCGCCGGCCTGGAAGAAGACGACATCGTCGCCAGGGTCGGCGCCGGTCCTCCAGCCGAGCGCCTCGTAGAAGGCCCGCGAGCGCGCCACATCCGCGACGCCGAGCGTGACGAGGCTGACCCGCTGCTCCATGTGCGAAGCCTACGCTGAGCGTGCAGCGAGGCCCGCGACGATCTCGGCGAGCACGCTCGTGTCGGCCGGGATCGCGTCGAGGCGCGCCCGCGCCCGCGTCGCGGACTCGTCGGCCAGGCGCCGGGCTTCGTCGACACCGTGCGCCTCGGCGTAGCCGTCGCCGTCGAGGAGGTCGTCGACGAGCTGGAAGAGCAGGCCGAGCTCGTCGGCGAAGGCGCGCCAGGCGGGCTGCTCGGTCTCCGGCACCTCGGCGACCCACAGGGCGACGCCGACGGAGGCGCAGAACAGCGCGCCCGTCTTGAGTCGGTGCAGGTCGGCCAGGTCGGCCGTCTCGCCCGCGATGTCGCGGTACTGGCCGCCGATCATCCCGAGCGTCGCCTGCGCGAGCTCGCGGCCGACCATCGGCGTCGGGTACGAGAGGGCAAGCCGGAACGCCTCCGCCAGCAGCGCATCGCCGGCGAGCAGGGCCGTCCCCTCGTCGAAGGCGACGTGCACGGACGGCCGGCCGCGTCGCTCGTCGTCGTCGTCCATCGCCGGCAAGTCGTCGTGCACGAGCGAGAACGTGTGGACGAGCTCGACCGCGGCTGCGGCCGGGAGGCAGTGCTCGGCCACGGCGCCGACCGCCTCGGCCACGGCGAGGGAGATCACCGGGCGCACGCGCTTCCCACCCGATTCGATCGGATAGCGGAGCGCCTCCTCGAGCCGGCCGAGCTCCGGAGTGAACGCCAGGTCGCTGAGATAGCCCTCGACGAGAGCGCGCAGCTCTGCGGGCGACCGCCTCATCTACGAACGAGCGTCGGCCTGGCCGCGCGCCTTCGCGAGCTCGGCCTCGACCTCTTTCGCGAGGTCGGCGAGCTCCGTCAGCACCTCGACGGCCGACTCGGCGTCCTCCGCCGCCGCGAGGCGCTCGAGCTCGTCGCGCGTCGCCTTCAGCCGCTCGAGCAGCTCCTCGGCACGTCCGAGCGCCTCGTCGGCCGAGCCTGAGGTCATGCGACCTCCCTCGCCTTCGGCTCAGTCGCGCGGAGGAAACCCTGTTTCCCCCGCGAGCCCCCTTCTCGCTGTCGCCGATGCTGCGCATCGGCGCGTTCCGAAGGGGGAACCGTCCAGTTCCCCCGGACCCCCTCTTGGTCGCATGACGAGGTCATGCGACCACCTCCTCGTGGCCCTGCTCGCGCGCAACCCGCGCGAGGATGCCGTTCACGAGCCGTGCGGCGTCCTCGGACGCATACCGCTTCGCCAAGACGACCGCTTCGTTCATCGCCACTTCGGGCGGCACGCTTTCCTCCTCGAGCTCGTGGATCCCGATCCGCAGGATGTTCCGCTCGAGCGTACCCAGTCGATCGGCGGTCCAGCCCTCGGCCGACAACGTGATCCGCCGGTCGAGCTCCTCGGCCCGCGCCGCCACCGCGTCCGCGAGCTCGAGCGCGAAGGCGTCCGGCTCGCCCTCGTAGAGCGCGGTCAGCGGCTGGCCGGTGAGATCCCACTGATAGAGCAGGAAGAGTGCCGTGCGCCGCGCCTGCCTTCGCCCGACCTTCATAGGCCGAGTTCCTCGATCGAGACGTCGACTGCCTCCACCACGAGACCAGCCGAGCCTCTCAGGGCTGCAGCGACGCTCGCCTGCACGTCGCGACCGAGCGCGGGCAGCACGTCTCCGAAGCGCGCGGCCAGCTCCAGCTCGACCCGCGCGCGACCGTCGGCGACGGAGACGTCGAGACCCCGGCGCGGTCGCCGGACGCGCGCGCCGTCGACGCGCTCGGCCGCCGCGATCACAAGAGCCGCCAGCGCATCCGACTCGATCCGGATTTCGCCGCGCGGACCGCGGATTACATGCCCGTCCCGGCTCACAGAGCCGCCTCGACCGCGGGCGCGAGCGACGGCAGCCGCCCTTCCATCTCGTCGAGGAAGCTCGTCGAGTAGACGCCGGCGGAGAACTCTGCGGAGCGGAGGATGTCGAGCGCAAGGCCCCGGGTCGTCGGGACGCCGTCGAGCTCGAGCTCCTCGAGCGCCCGCACGCCGCGGGCGATCGCGGCCGGGCGGTCCTCCGCCCAGACGACCAGCTTGGCGATCATCGAGTCGTAGTAGGGGGAAATCGTCGAGCCCTCCTCGAGGTACGTGTCGACCCGGACCCCGGGGCCGAGCGGCGGCCGGAAGCGCTCGATCCTCCCCGGCGCGGGCGCGAAGTCGCGCGTCGGATCTTCGGCGTTCAGACGGAACTCGAGCGCGTGTCCCCGGCGCGGCGCGCGGCCGGTGATGCTCAGCGGCTCGCCCGCTGCGATCCGCAGCTGCTCGCGCACGATGTCGATCCCCGTGACGAGCTCGCTGACGGGGTGCTCGACCTGGAGCCGCGCGTTCAGCTCGATGAAGTGAAACGTGCCGTCGGCGCCGATCAGGAACTCGAACGTGCCCGCGTTCTCGTAGCCGATCGTGCGGCAGGCGCGCTCGGCGGCCTCCTCCATCGCCTCGCGGGTGTCCGGGTCGAGCGCGGCGGAGGGCGACTCCTCGATCAGCTTCTGGTGGCGCCGCTGGATCGAGCACTCGCGCTCTCCCAGCGTCAGCACGCCGCCCTGCTTGTCGCACAGGACCTGGATCTCGACGTGACGCGCGGGGACGAGCGCCTTCTCGAGGTAGAGGGTGCCGTCCGAGAACGCAGCTTCGGCCTCGACGCGCGCGGTCGAGAAAGCGGCCTCGAGCTCGTCAGGCGCATAGACGAGGCGCATGCCCTTGCCGCCCCCGCCCGCAACAGCCTTCAAGAACACGGGGAAGCCGAGCTCCTCCGCGGCAGTACGGACGTCTTCCAGGGTCGCGCCTCCTTCGGTGCCCGGGACGAGCGGCACGCCCGCCACCTTCATCTCCGCCTTCGCGCGCGCCTTGTCGCCCATACGCTCCATCACGTCCGCGCCGGGACCGACGAAGACGAGGTCGTTGTCCTCGCACGCCCGCACGAAGGCGGGATTCTCGGACAGGAAGCCGTAGCCGGGGTGGATCGCCTCGCAGCCGGTGGTCTCGGCGGCGGCGATCACCGCGGGAATCTGGAGGTAGCTCGCGGCCGCCGTCGGCGGCCCGATGCAGACGGCCCGGTCGGCGAGGCGGACGTGGAGCGAGTCGCGGTCGGCGGTCGAGTAGACGGCGACCGTCTCGATCCCGAGCTCGTGGGCGGCCCGGATCACGCGGACGGCGATCTCGCCGCGGTTCGCCACGAGGATCCGCGTGAACATCAGCTGGCCACTACAGCGCCGGCGGGGCGACCATCGGCTCCAGCTCGAACAGGAGCTGGCCGAACTCCACCGCCTTGCCGCTCTCGGGGTAGATCGCGGTCACGCGCCCGGCGACGTCCGACTTGAGCTCGTTGAAGAGCTTCATCGCCTCGAGCAGGCAGAGCGTCTGCCCCGGCGCGACGACGTCGCCGACCTCGACGAAGGCCGGCTTGCCCGGCTCGGGCGAGAGGTAGAAGACCCCGACCATCGGCGACTCGACCCGGATCGCGCCGGCGGGAGCGGCCGGCACCACGGGCAACTCTCCGAGCGGATCCTCGGCCAGGGACGTAGCCGCGAGCTCGAGCGCGGGACGATCGTCCGTTCGTCGAACCGAGACGCGCATTCCCTCGTCCTCGATCTCGACCTCGGCAACGCCGCTCTCCTGCACGATCCGCACGATCTCGCGGATGCGCTCCTCGCGTGAGTCGTCGAGCACGGGGCCACCGTCCTCCCGGGTCCCGCGGGAGCGGATCGTCTTCAACAGATGTTCCGCCTCCTCACCGAAGAGGGCGATCAGAACGAGCTCTTCCTCGCTTGCGGCGAGCCCTTCGGCTTCCTGGCGGACGTCCTCGGCCGTGGGCGGATCCTCGTCGAGCGCCATGCCGTCGGAGAGGAGCGTGACAGCCCGCGCAACGGTCGGGTCGATGCTCGCAGGCGGAGTCCCGTACCGGCCCTGAACGAGCGCGCCGAACTCGTCCACGACGGTGCCGTACCGCCGCGCCGACAGGACATGGACGAGGGCCTGGGACGCGAGGATCTGGCCGATCGGAGCGGCGAGCGGGGGCCAGCCGGTTTCGCGGCGGATCGTCTGAAGCTCCTCCAGCGTCTCGAGCAGCCGGTCGCCGGCGGCGTGCGCGCGCAGGTGCGTGTCGAGCGCGGCGACGAGGCCGGTCGGCAGGTCGTACTCCGCCGCGCGCACGGCGAGTCGCGGCGCGTGCGGCGTCAGGATCTCGTCGCCGATGTGCTCGTCCACGAGGTCAGAGGCCTCCCAGAGCCTGTCGACGTCGACACCGGTGTCGAGCTTCATCCCGTCGAGCGCCAAGGCGAGCGACTCGCCCGCCACGCGGTGGAGCGAGAGCGCCACCGGGTAAACGGCGGACGCGATCAGGTCGGCGCCGGCCCGAGCCGCCTCGATCGAGTCGGCGAGCCCGGTACCGCCCGCTCCCTGGCAGTAGAAGCCCACCGGCAACCCGGAGGCCGCTGCGACGCGCCCGACGAGCTCGCCGGCCTCGTGGGGCTGCAGACCCCCGGTCGGGTCGTGAATGAGCGCACGCGTGGCGTGAAGGTCTGCCAGCTCCTTCGCCTGCTCGACGAGCGCGTCGGCTGCGCCCTCGCCGCCGGGGCTGTAGACGAGTCCCGCGTGGAACTCCTTGCCGGCGCCGACGATCGCCTCGCCGGCCTCGCGCAGGTTCGAGACGTCGTTGAGCGGGTCGTGCAAGCGGAAGACGTCGATCCCGTTCTCCGCCGCCGAGGCGACGAAACGGCGCACGAAGTCGCCCCCCACCGGGCGCGAGCCAACGAGGAAGCGGCCGCGGAGCGCGAGCCCGAGGGGCGTCGTCGTCCGGCTCTTGAGCGCGCGAATCCGCTCCCACGGGCTCTCGACGCCGCGGCGTACCGCCGCGTCGAAGACCCCGCCGCCGGAGACCTCGAGGCACGCGAACCCCGCCGTGTCGAGGATCTCGGCGAGCGCCAGGAGCTCGGCGGTCGGCACCTTGCCGGCGAGCGGCTCCTGCGAGAGCAGGCGGATAGTGGTGTCGACGAGGCGCGGCACAGGGCCAGCCTAACTAGGCGCGACTGATGTAGCGGCCTTCGCGGGGATCCACTTTGATCCTGTCGCCCGGGTTCACGAAGAGCGGAACCGCGACGACCGCGCCGGTCTCGAGCGTGGCGGGCTTCGTCACGTTCGAGACCGTGTCGCCCTTCACGCCCGGCTCGGTGTTCGTGACGGTCAGCTCGATCGACGACGGCAGCTGTACGCCGGACGGCTTTCCGCCGACGAACAGGAGCTGGATTGGCGTGGACGGCTGCATGTACGGCAGCTCTGCTTCGAGCGAGGCGTGCGGGAGTGAGAGCTGCTCGTAGCTCTGCTCGTCCATGAAGACGACCTCGTCGCCGGCGTCGTAGAGGTACTGCATGTTCTTCACCTCGGTAAAGACGCGTGCGAACTTCTCGCCGGCGCGGAAGGTCTTGTCGACGACCGAGCCCGAATCGAGGCTCCTCACCTTTGTCCGTACGAACGCGCCGCCCTTGCCGGGCTTCACGTGCTGGAAGTCGATGATCCGCCAGACCGAGCCCTCGAGCTCGATGTGCATTCCGGTCTTGAACTCGTTGGTGGAGACGACGTCGGCCATTGCCGCGGCGCAGTCTACTGAGAGCGCCTCGCGCGAACCCAGACGTACTCGATCTCGGTTCCGCCTTCGAGTTGAGGCTCGATCTCGGTGCGCTCGACCGTAAATCCAGCGTCTCGGACGAGCTCTACCGTCTCCTCGGCGCCGAACTGGCTGAAGAACATCGGCGCCCCGAGCCAGTCGCCGACCGCGTCGTGCGTGCTGCGCGCCTCGATCGTGAACAGCAGCAACCCGCCGGGCTTGAGCCAGTTGCACAGGTGGCCGAAGAGCTCCGCGTGGCGCTCGCGCGGCACGTGCTCGCCCGCATAGAACGACACGATCCCGTCGAAGGAACCGTCTGCGAACCTTGTCTCCAGCATGTCGGCGTGGAGGACAGTCGCCTCCGGGACGTTTCGCCTGGCGCGCTCCGCCTGGACACCCGAGATGTCAACTCCAGTGGCCAGATGCCGTTCGGCGATCTCTTGAAGTCCGGGCAGCCCGTTGCCGCAGCCGAGATCGAGAACGGCACCGTCGTCGGGCACGTCTGCGAGCAGCTCGCGCAGACGCCGCAGTCGAGGCCACTCCGAGTCCGCACCCTCGAGAGCCTCGTACCTGTCGGCCACACGGTCGTACCCCGCGGCCACGATGCGCGCAGCGTCGTCGGTCATACCCTAGGAAACGACGGTGAGCTGCTTCTCGTGAGTCGTCAGCCGCTCGCTGCCTTCGTCCGTGATGAGCACCATGTCCTCGATGCGCACGCCGCCGACGCCCGGAAGGTAGATTCCGGGCTCGCAGCTGGCGACGTTGCCCGCCTCGAGCGTGTCGGTCGACTCCGCGCGCACCGCGGGCGCCTCGTGCACTTCGAGGCCGATTCCGTGCCCCAGCCCGTGGCCGAATGCCTCGGCCCAGCCCGCGGCGTCGATCACCTCGCGGGCGGAGGCGTCCACCTCGCGTCCGCTCTGACCCGGTCCGAACGCCGCGAGCCCGGCGAGCTGCGCCTCGAGGCAGACCTCGTACGCGCGAGCGAGCTCATCGGGCAGGTCGCCGGTCGCGAAGGTTCGCGTGCAATCGGAGGCGTACCCGTCGACCCGGCAGCCCGCGTCGACCGTGACGAGCGTGTTGGACGGGATGGCGATGTCGCGCACGTCCGCGTGCGGACTGGCGCCGTTCTCGCCGGCCGCGACGATCGTGTCGAAGGAGAGCTCGGACGAGCCGTGCTCGCGGAAGAGCTCACGGACGCGCCAGGCGAGCTCGACCTCGGTGCGGCCGGTGAACTGCTCGTCGGCCAGCGCCCCGAACACGCGGTCCGAGATCGCAGCGGCAGCGCGCATGGCCTCGACCTCTTGGGGCTCCTTGACCGCGCGCAAGCGCTCGACGCATCCCGTGCGGGAGATCATCTCCACGCTCCCGGCCTGGAGCGTCTCGTAGCTCGCGACGGTGAGCACGTGCGCCTCGATCCCGATCGTGCGACCCGCGAGTCTCGTCGCGAGGTCGGAGATGACCGCACGCGCAGTCTGCTCGAAGCGGACGCCGTCGATCGCCTGCGCCTTCTGGGCGTACCGGAAGTCGGTGAAGAGGGTCGCGTCGCCGTCCGGCTCGACGAGGACGGCGGCGTTGGAGCTCGAGAGCCCGGTGAGGTACCGGATGTTGACGCCGCTCGTGACGAGGAGCGGCTCGTCGAGCAGCGCCGCAAGGCGCTCGATCCGACTCAACGCTTGCTCGCCAGGAACTCGATCGCCGTTTTGTAACCCTCGGGACCCTCGCCGGAGACGCGCTTGGTCGCGAGGTCGCCGATCACCGACTCGCGCCTCCATTCCTCCCGGGCCTCGATCTTGGAGAGGTGCACCTCGACGACGGGAACCTTGAAGAGCTCGACCGCATCGCGGATCGCGTAGCTGTAGTGCGACCACGCGCCCGGATTGAGGATGACCCCGTCGGCCCAGTCGAGCGCGTCGTGGCACCAGTCGATGAACTGGCCCTCATGGTTCGTCTGCCGGCACCGGGTAGTGCACTCGAACTCCTTCGACCACGCGTAGATGCGGCTTTCGAGGTCGGCCAGAGTGAGACCGCCGTAGTGCGACGCGTCGCGGCGGTCGAGCACGTCGAGGTTGACTCCGTTCAGGACGGCGATGCGCATTCGGCGATGCTACCCCGCGATCAGGGAATCGAGGGCCGCGCGGACATCCGCCTCGGGGAGCTCGACGCCGATCAGCGGCTTTCCGGGCGCTTCGAGGAGCACGAGCCGCGGGACGCCGCCGACGACCTTCTTGTCGCGGGCGAGCGCCGCCCAGGCGGCCTCGCGGTCGACTCTCACAGGCTCGGGTCGGAGCGCCTGGACGACGGCGTCCGTCTCGAGGCCGGAGAGGCGCAGAGCCGCAAGCAGGCCGAGCGCGACCGCGCGTCCGTGCGGAAGCTCGAAGCCGGCGGCGGCCTCGAGCGCATGCGCGAACGTGTGTCCGAGGTTGAGCTGCTGCCGGTCGCCGCGGTCGTGCGGGTCGCGCATGCAGACAGCCGTCTTGAAGGCGGCGCACCGTCGCACCTGATCGGGAACCGGACGCTCCCAGAGCGGGTCCCCCATCAGGAGGCCCGTCTTGACGACCTCGGCGCGGCCGTTTTCGAGTTCCTCCTCCGGGAGCGTCTCCAGCGTCGCCGGATCGATGACGGTGCGCACCGGCCAGTGAAAGGCGCCGACGAGGTTCTTCCCGCCCGGGAGGTCGATCGCGGTCTTGCCGCCGATCGCGGCGTCGACCTGGCCGACGAGCGTCGTCGGCACGGCGACCCAAGCGATCCCGCGCAGATACGTCGCGGCTGCGAAGCCCGCGACGTCGGTGGTGCAGCCGCCGCCGAGCGCCACGAGCGTGCCGCCGCGCTCGAGCCGGAGCGCGTGCCAGAGCGCCTCGATCGACTCGATCGTCTTCGCCTGCTCCCCCGGCGGGAGCTCGTGCATCGCCCGGGCGCGGGCGCCGAGGGCGAGTTGCGCGTCCATGCCATGAATCCCGGCCACGCGCGCGTCGCTGACGACCTCGACCGGCCCGTCACCGGGGACGAGCTCGCCCAGCCGCTGCAGAGAGCCGATCTCGACGTGGACGCCGCCGGCCGCGAGCACGATCCCGTCCGTCTCGGTCGTCCGAGCGTCGGCCACCTCCTCGTACACCGGCCGGCGCTCCTCGTACAACCGTCCGAAGGACACGCGGTCCTTCGCGAGCGGCCTGCGAGACCCGCCGATGCGCCCCCAGGCGTCGTCGACGTCGACCTCGAGCAGAACCGTGAGCGCCCGCTCGCGCAGGAGCGCGCGTGTCGCCGCCGAGAGGACGGCGCCGCCCCCGAGCGCGATCACCGCGGGCACGGGCGAGGCAAGCACTTCGCCGGCCACGCGCTCCTCGATCTTCCGGAACGACTCTTCTCCCCGCTCGAAGAGCTCCGCGATCGTCGACCCCGCCTGCTGCTCGATCGCGGCGTCGAGGTCGACGAACGGACGCCCGAGCAGCCGGGCGGCCTCGCGGCCGAGCGTCGTCTTGCGCGCGCCCATGAAGCCCGCGAGCGCGACGTGGCGGTCTAGGGCGTTCGCGGCCATGCGATGCGCTCGAGATAGGCACGATGGGCGGCAAGCACGTCGGCGAGCGCGTCGCCGCCGAATTTCTCGAGCGCCGCGCGGGCGAGCTCGAACGCCACCATCGCCTCGGCGACGACGGCGAGCGCCTCGACCGCGTGCACGTCGCTCCGCTCCACGAGCGCCTGCGAAGCCTCGCCGGTGGCCAGATCGACGGAGTCCAGGGGACGCATCAGCGTCGGCAGCGGCTTCATCGCCGCACGCACCACGAGCTCCTCGCCGTTCGTCATCCCGGCCTCGAGGCCGCCCGCGCGGTTCGAGCGCCGGGTGAGGCCGGGCTCGATCTCGTCGTGCGCCTCCGAGCCTCGACGTCCGGCGAGCGCGAAGCCGTCGCCGATCTCGACGCCCTTCACAGCCTGGATCCCCATCAGGGCAGCGGCGAGCCGCGCGTCGAGGCGATCCTCGCGCGTCGCATAGGAGCCCAGCCCCGGGAAGAGGCCGTGGGCGCGCACCTCGACGATCCCGCCGAGCGTGTCCCGGTCGGCCTTGGCCGCGTCCGTGGCGGCACGCTGCGCCTCGTCCCCGGTCTCGCCACCAACCTCGAGCGCCGTCCCCTCGACTGCGATCCCGAGCTCGGTCAGGAGGCTCTTGGCGACCGAGCCGGCGGCGACGAGCACGGCCGTGTGCCTCGCGCTGGCGCGCTCGAGCGCGTTTCGCACGTCCTCGTGGCCGTACTTGAGCACGCCGGCGAGGTCGGCATGGCCGGGTCGCGGCAGCGTCACCGGCTTCGTCCCCTTCCCCTCCGGCTCGCCCTCGGGCGGCCAGGGGCTCATTCCCCACGCCCAGTTCTCGTGGTCGCGGTTGCGGACGACGAGCGCGAGGGGTGTCCCGAGCGTGCGGCCGTGCCGAAGCCCGGCGAGCACCTCGACGACGTCCTGCTCGAGCTGCTGGCGCGGGCTGCGGCCGTAGCCCTGCTGGCGGCGGCGCAGGTCGGCGTCGATCGCGGCGCGGTCGAGCGTCAATCCAGCGGGCAGGCCGGTGACGATCGCGACGAGGGCCGGCCCATGCGACTCGCCAGCTGAAGTGAGGTGGAGCGTCACGCTGGAGAGCGTACTGCGGCGCGCATTGCCTCGACTGGGGCCGGCAGGCCCGTCCACAGCTCGAACGAGGCGGCCCCCTGGGCAACGAGGACGTCGAGCCCGTCGTAGACGGTCGCGCCTGCCTCACGTGCCGCCGCGGCGGTCGCGGAGCGCGGGTAGGGCAAATCGACGAGCGTCTGCCCCGGTCCGACCCGCACGACGACCTCGTCCGTGACCGGCGTCGCGTGCACGACGAGGTCGGCCCCGTCCACCTGCGGCGGCCACTCGCCCTTCCGTGCGAAGCGCCGCGCCTCGACCAGTACGCGGGCGAACGCCTGCGCCGAGCCGCCGTCACCGACAATTGCAGGCCGCTCCGCCTGCAATCCTTCGAGCACGGCCGCGTCCGTCGAGTGTCCGTCGATCCGCCCGTCCCGAAAGAGGAGCGTGTTCACCGACGGCTCGTCCGTCTCGGCCAGCTCGGCGGCCGCGAGCTTGTGAGGGGCCGTGACGTTGGCGCCGACGAACCCGAGCTCGGCGAGGGCAAGCACCGCGGACTCGAAACGCTCAGGTGGGACATCGAACGCGACGTAGGCGAGGTCGAGTGCGAGTGCCGCGAAGGCAGCGTTCTGCATCCTCGGCGAGAGGGAGTGCCCGACCGGGTGCCCGAGCAGCGCCACGAGCCGCGTCGTGCTCGAGATCATCCGCAGCCGTAACCGTACTCGCAGGCCTTGGCGTAGAACTCCGACTCGCTCGCCGTGAAGAAGTGGTGGACCTTGTCCGGCTTGCGGACGAAAAAGAGGAAGTCCACGTCCGCCGGGTGCGCCGCCGCCTGCATCGAGGCAAGGCCGGGGTTGCCGATCGGGGTCGGCGGGAGGCCCTGACGGTTGCGCGTGTTGTACGGGTTGTCGCTCTCGAGGTGCGAAACCCGCAACGGCTCCGTTCCGGGAACCTTGAGTCCGTAGCGGATCGTCGCGTCGATCCCGAGCGGCATCCCGACCTTGAGCCGGTTGTAGATCACCGCCGCGACCTTCGGGCGCTCGTCGGGCGCGACCGTCTCCTTCTCGACCATCGACGCGATGATCAAGACGTCATACGGCGTCAGCTGCTTCGACCGGGCGTAGCGGAGGTCGACTTTGCGCCAGTTCGCGTTGAAGAACTCGAGCTGGTCGGCGACGAGCTGCTTACTCGTCGTCTGCGGCGTGAACTCGTACGTGGCCGGAAAGAGGAAGCCCTCGATATTGCGTGCGTCTTCGCGGAACATCGGCGGGATCGTGGCCGCTTTCGACGCGGCCGTATAGGCGCTCGCCGAGAGCTTCGGCGTCACCTTCCGCTTCGTCTTCGCGATCTGGCGCACCTCGGCCACGCGCTTGACCATCTCCTCGCGCGCGAAGCCCTCCGGGAAGACGACCCGCAGGATCACGGGCTGGGGCGCGGTGGTCGCCGCGGGCTCGGCCGCGTCGGTTTCGCCGCCGCCCGAGCGCAGGCCGAGCCCCGCGTACAGGGCGAGCCCGAGAAAGGCGAGCAGAAGCGCGGCCGCGGTGGCGCGCCGTCGGGTGCGCTGGCCGCGCGGCGGTCGCCGCGGAGGCCGCCCGGGCCGCGGCGGCATCACCGGGGTTATTCGCTCGCGGTCGTCCATGCCAGCCAACTCTCGAGCAGGTGCGCCGCGGCGCGGGCGTCTTCGGGCGCGCGCGACGAGGGCCCGGCGGCGGCGAGCGCGGTGGTGAAGCGCTCGTCGAAGGACTCGACGGGGACGCCGATGACGTCGCGAAGGGCCGTCACGAACTCGGCCGTCTCCCGCACCTGCGCGCCTTTCTCGCCCTTCAGCGTCAGGGGAAGGCCGACGACGACGAGCTCGGCGGCTTCCTCGGCGACGAGCTCCGCGAGACGGCGAAGCCCGCGCTCGGTCGCCGCGCACTCGACGACCGTGAGCGGCCGGGCGAGCGTTCCGGTCGCGTCCGAAACCGCGACGCCGGTGCGCGCGGCGCCGTAGTCGAGCGCCATCACCTTCACTTTCCCAGAGCCTCGATGATCGTCTTCTCGGCGAGCGCGACGGCGTCCGCGAGCCCCTCGGGCTGCTTCCCGCCCGCGCGCGCCATCGTCGGGCGGCCGCCGCCCTTGCCGCCGATCAGCGCCGCCGCCTCGCGGATCACGTCGCTCGCGTTGACGCCACGCGCCTCGAGCGACTTGTCCAGGTTGATCAGCAACTGTGCGGAGCCGTCGTCCCGCGCGCCGACGATCACGGCGGCGGGCGCGTGCTTCTGCTTCAGGCGGTCGGAGACATCGAGTGGATCGCCGCTCCTCACGTCGACGACGAGGACGGTGACGCCGCCCGCAGCAGTCTCGCGGGTGACGGAGTAGTCCGCCTCCGCCTTGGCGGCCGGCTGCTTCGCCTCTTTGCGCACGCGAGCCAGCTCGTTCCGAAGCTCGTCGCCTTCGCGCGCGCGCTCGTGGAGGAGTGCGTACGCCTCGCCCGCGGTGACAGCCTCGATCCGCCGCGCGCCCGAGCCGACCGACCCTTCGGAAAGGACGACGAACGGCCCGATCTCGGCCGTGGAGCGGACGTGCGTGCCGCCGCAGAGCTCGCGCGAGAAGCCGTCGATCTCGACGACGCGAACGATCTCGCCGTACTTCTCGCCGAAGAGCATCTGCGCGCCGAGCTTGCGCGCCTCGTCGATTGGCGTCTCGAAGGTGCGCACCGGGTGGTTGAGGAAGACCTGCTCATTTACGAGCCGCTCGACCTCCTCGCGTTCGCCGGTGCTCAGCGCCTGCTCGTGCGTGAAGTCGAAGCGCAGCTTGTCAGGCCGGACGGCGGAGCCCGCTTGCTGAACGTGCTCGCCGAGGACGCGCCGGAGCGACTCGTGCAGCAGGTGCGTCGCCGTGTGGTTCGCCATCGTCGGGTATCTGACCGTCCAGGGGACGACCGCCTTGACGCGGTCGCCGGCCGCGAAGCCCTCACCTTCGAGCACGAGCGTCTGGTCGTCTCCGAGCCTGACCGCTTCCCGCAGCTCGGCCCTGGCGCCCGTCTCGTCGTGCTCGATCCAGCCGGCGTCGGTCACCTGACCGCCACCCGCGGGGTAGAACGGCGACCGCTCGAGCTTCGCCTCGAACAGCCCGTCACCGAGGTCGTTCAATGCCGTGATCGCCGTCAGCACCTCGGTCTGCTCGTAGCCGACGAAGTCCGACGGCGCGCCCGGGAGGACCGTGGTCGCGCGCGTGCTGCCACCGCGCGAGATCTCGCGGTGTCCGGCCATCAGCGCCTCGAATCCGTCCGCATCGACCGGAATGCCGCGCTCGGCCGCGAGCTCGCTGGTCAGCTCGAACGGGAAGCCGTAGGTCGCGGTCAGGTCGAATGCTTCCTTGCCGGAGATGGCTCCTCGCGCGGCAACCTCCTCGAAGAGCTTCAGGCCGCGCGCGAGAGTCTCGGTGAACCGTTCCTCCTCGGCGCGGAGGACGTCGCGGATCCGCTCGCGGTTCTCCTGCAGCTCGGGGAACCACGGGCCCATCTGCTCAACGACGACGTCGCTGAGCCGCCAGAGGTCGTCGAGCCCGATCGCGCGGGCCTGGTGGACGGCGCGCCGGATGATCCGCCGCAGCACGTAGCCGCGGCCCTCGTTTGACGGCGTGACGCCGTCGCCGACGAGGAACGTCATGCCGCGGCCGTGGTCGGCGAGGATGCGGTGAGCCTTCGTCGCCGGGTCGGACTCGCCGTAGGCGACGCCGCTCTCGGCCGCCACCCAGGTCATGATCGCCTGGTAGCCGTCGGTCTCGTAGACCGAGCGTGAGGACACGTCCTGGACGACTGCGGAGAGGCGCTCGAGCGACATCCCGGTGTCGATGTTCTGCTGCGGGAGCGGCGTCAGCGTCCCGTCGGGGTGCTGCTCGAATTCCATGAAGACGAGGTTCCAGATCTCGAGGAAGCGGTCGCAGCGGGGGCATGCAGGCGCGCAGGCGGGATCGCCGCAGCCGTGCTCGAGCCCCCAGTCCCAGTAGATCTCGGAGTCCGGCCCGCACGGCCCGGGGCCGCCCACCGACCAGAAGTTCTCGGAGCTCGGGAGGGCGACGATCCGTTCCGCGGGCATGCCGATCGCCTCCCACTCCCGGATCGCGACCTCGTCGGGGCCGAGCTCGAAGAGCGGGTCGCCGGCGTGCACCGTCACCCAGATTCGGTCCCAGTCGAGCTGCAGCCGCTTCTGGATGAACTCGGTCGCGTACTCGACCGCACCCTGCTTGAAGTACTGGCCGAACGAGAAGTTGCCGAGCATCTCGAAGAAGGTCAAGTGGTGCCCGTCGCGCCCGACCTCGTCGATGTCGATCGTCCGGAACACTTTCTGCGAGGTGACGGTGAGCAGCGCCGGCGGCGCCTCGCGGCCGAGGAAGTACGGCATCTGCGGCTGCATTCCGGCGCTCGTCAGCAGCGTCGAGCGATCGTCCGCCCGTGGCACGAGCGGCCACGACGGCAGGCGCTGATGCCCCTTCTCCTCGAAGAAGGTGAAGAAGCCCTCCCGCAGTTCGGCCGTCGTCCGCACGCTGGAAGTGTAGGGCGCTGGGTTTGCCAGCTGGGCCGGCTAGCTTGCGGCGCGCTTCGGGGCCGACGCGGCCTCGAGCTGCTCGTCCGTGGCGATCTCGTCGCGGATCTTCTCGAGCGCGCGACGGATCAGCCGCGAGACGTGCATCTGCGAGATGCCGACCTGCTGCGCGATCTGGCTCTGCGTCAGCCCGTCGAAGAAGCGCAGGTGCAGGATCCGTCGCTCGCGCTCGTCGAGGGCCCGGAAGCCCGGTGCCAGGACGGCGCGATCCTCGGAGACCGAGTACTGGTGCTCCTCGGTGCCGAGCGACTCGAGCGGATCGAGCTCCCCGTCCTCGTCGGAGCCACCGGCCGAGAGCGACAGCGAGGTGTAGGCGCGGCCGGACTCGAGCGCTTCGAGCACGAGCTCCTCCTCGACGCCCGCCGCCTTGGCCAGCTCGGGAATCGTCGGCGAGCGGCCGAGCTGGACGGTCTGCTCCTCGACGATCTTCGAGAGCTGGACGTTCAGCTCCTGGAGCCCGCGCGGGACGCGCACAGCCCAGCCTTTGTCGCGGAAGTGGCGCTTGATCTCGCCGATGATGTTCGGGGTCGCGTACGTGGTTAGCTCGACGCCGCGATCGATGTCGAAGCGGTCGATTGCTTTGATCAGGCCGATGCAGCCAATCTGGACGAGATCGTCGAGTTGCTCACCGCGGTAGGCGTAGCGGCGCGCCAGCGAGCGGACGAGTGAGAGGTACTGCTCGATCAGCTGCTCGCGCGCGGCGAGATCACCCTGCTCGTGGTAGCGCCGCAGGAGCGCCTTGTCGGAAGCGCGCGTCACCGCCCCGGCTCCGCGAGCGCGTATCCCTTGCGCAGGTCGACCCACGAGCCGCCGTTCCGCTCGCTGAGCGAGACGTCGTCGACCACGGTCTCCAGCAGGCGCCGCAACCCGAGCCCCTCGCCCGCGTCCTGCGCGAGCTCTTTCGCGGTCGCGTCGTCTACGGGACCAACCGACGCCTCGATCTCGCCTTCGGCGATGCGGAGCACGATGTCGATCGCCCCACCGTTCTCGTCGTTGTGCTCCAGCAGCGCGTCGAACGCCAACTGCAGGTCGTCGAGGACATCGAGCGTGACGTCATGGCGCGCCGCGATTCCGCCGAGGACGAGGCCGGCAACGGTCGTGAAGGGCCGCTCGCGCGGAATCGTGATCGTGAACTCGTCCATCCGACTAGGGTGAATTGCCGTCCGTGGCGCGAAGCTCCTCTTCGAGATCGCGCTCCTGCCGTGCGGCTGCCTCCTTGCCCGTTCGGACCGCCTCGGACCAGTCCCGCCGCGCCTTCAACGAGGCGGCGCCGTGTGTGATCCCAGCCGCGAGGGCCGAGATTTTCTGAACGGGGCGAGCGATCGCCATGCTCACGGCACGCACCGCCGTGTCCGCGCTCTCGGCCATGTCCACTGCGCTGTCAGTCACCCGGTCCACCTTGTCCAGTTGCTGGTTCACCTTGTCGACGCTCTCGGCGACCTTGTGGATCACCGGCAGCAATTCCTGCTCCGTGCCTCTGATGAACGAGGAAAGGCGCCCGAAGGTTCCGCCCAGGCGGAGGGATGCATACGCCAGTCCGGCGCCGACGGCGACCAGGAATGCGGCGAGGGCGTAGTTGGCGACGTCGCCTGCGCTGACGGCTAGGAGGTACACGCCCGAATCCTAGTTACGACCCGCGGACGACACCACGCCGCACCCGACGACGACCCCGCCGTCGTAGAGGACGGCGATCTGGCCGGGCGCCACCCCGTAGAACGGCGTATCGAGCGTGAGCCGAAAACCGCCGGCCTGCGAGTGGATCGCGGCGGGAGACGCCGCCGACCGGTAGCGCAGCTTGACGTCCGCGCGCTCGACCGGCAAGTGCAGCGTGCCGCTGACCTCGATGTCGTTGCAGGCGAGCGACCCGTGCGGGCCTACGACGAGGGTGTTGGTGGCGACGTTCGTCCGGAGCGCATAGAGCGGCTCCGGCCCGGCGACGCCGATCCCGCGGCGCTGGCCGGGGGTGAAGCGCCAAACGCCATCGTGGCGGCCGAGCTCCGTCCCATCCTCGGCAACGATCGGGCCGTCAGCCGGCAAAAGCCCGCGCCGCTCGAGGAACGCGCGGTAGTCGTCGCCGGCGAGGAAGCACGCCTCCTGACTCTCGCGACGCTCGGCGACGCCGAGCCCGGAGGCGGCGGCCTCCGCCCGTGTCTCGGTCTTGGTCAGCTCGCCCAGCGGGAACTCGATCAGGCCGAGCAGGGCGGGGTCGAGCGGCGCCAGCATGTACGACTGGTCCTTCTCCGGGTCGGCGGCGCGAGCCAGCAGCAGGCGGCCCTCCCGCTCGACGATCCGCGCGTAGTGGCCCGTCCAGAGCTTTGCGGCCCCGGCGCGGCGAGCGAACGCCAGCAGCTCCGCGAAGCGGAACTCGCCGTTGCAGCGGCCGCACGGGTTCGGCGTCTCGCCGCGCGCGTACGCCTGAACGAACGGTTCCACGACTGCCCGCCGGAACTCGTCGCGCATGTCGAGGGTCACGTGCGGGAGGCCAAGCCCATGACACGTCTCGCGCGCAGCAATCACCGCCTCGGGCGAGCAGCAGGCCCGCTCCGAGTCGGGGCCGTCCGGGTCGAGCCAGAGCCGCAGGGTGACGCCGATCGCATTCCTCCCCGCCCGCAGGAGCGCCACTGCGCTGTCGACGCCGCCGCTCATCGCGACCGCGACGCGACGAGGATCGGGATCGGCGCGGAAGACCTGCGCGAGCGCGTTTGCCAGCGCGTCGGCTGCGAGCGTCTCCCCCGGAACCGCGGCGGCTTCGAGCAGCTTCAGCCCAGCGAGGGGCCGCGCGAGCCCGGGCGCGTCCGCGTCGACAATCCGGTCGCCGTCGACGGTGAGCCGCACGAAGGCGAGCTCGGTGTCGCGCGCTGAGTCGCCGACGACTTCGATCATCGACCCAGCCTAGCGGCTAGGTAATGGCGCTCTTGGAGGCGGGCCGACTCTTCAGGGGTCATCGCGCGCCAAGAAATAGCGCCCTGACCCTGCCGATGCTTCCTCCCGCCGATGCGAACCTGGCTGTACCAGGTGGGTGCCGTGCCGGACGTCAGCGGGTGAGGCCTATTCCGAACCCAGGCTCCCTTTACGTGAGCGTTGGTTCACGTTTACGCGAGAGGCCACGTACAGGGTCGAGCGGGACACAGTGTACTCGGAGAGTCGGTGCAGGGCCGCGGAGCGGCCCCTTCAGGGATCTGCGCGACCGGGATCCGCTTCTGCGGATTCCGGTCATGCGACGGCTAGTTCCGCGTCGCGAAGCGCCACTTGATCTGCTGCGTGCCCTCGATCCCGAGCCGCTGGGCGAGCGCTTCGGTCAGCTCGAACTGGCGGCCCTGCCGCATGAGCTTGTTGTCGATCACTTCGGTCAGCACCTCGAGGTCGCCGTAGGAGATGAAGAGCTTGGCTCCACATGGCAGCACCGGATGGCTGATCCCGAGCGAGCGGCTGGTCAGGATCTGTCGGCACGTCGTCTGCTCGGCGTCGCGTGCAGGCCCGCGGGAACCGGCTAGAGCCGTGTACCAGCCGGCCTCGCCGCCCGAGACCGTCACCTGCCCCGCGCCAACCGCATCTCCGTCGCCTTCGGCCCCCGCTCCGGTCAGCGCGAGCGCGGCCACGCCCGCCACGAGCGCGACCGCCGCCAGGACGATCATTCGCTGGAGGACTCCAAAGCTCACCGCGCGCGGTCGGCGACGAGCTCGCCGAACGACTCACGCACGAGCGAGTCGAAGTCCAGCGGCAGCACGCCCTCGGGCGAGGCGAACTCGCGCAGGTAGATGAGCAGGTAGCCCCACTCCTCGTCGCGCATCGGGTCATCGCCCGAGCGCGCGCGCGCGAGGCGCTCGAGCTCCCACAGGTTCCACGTCTGCGGCTCCAACGAGACCGGGAGGCGTGTGACGGTCGGGGGTTCGGGCTCGAATGCCACCACCGGCTCGGGCTCGGGCTCAGGCGCTGGCTCCGGGTCTGGCGCGGCGGGGACGGCGACGAGCGGAGGAGCGACGGACTCTGGCTGTGGCTCCGGCTCCAGTTCCAGCTCGGGCTCGGGCTCGGGGGACGTCTCGGCGACGTCGGGCTGTGGTTCGGACGGCTGCGGCTCCGAGGTCGGGATCGCCTCCGGCTCCGGCTCCGGCTCCGGTTCGAGCTCCGGCTCTGGCGCCAGTTCGGGGTCCGGCTCCAGCTCTGGCTCTGGCGCCGGTTCGACCCGGTCGGAGACCTCGGCGAGCCAGTCCTCGTCGGCGTCGGCGAGTGGCGGGGCAGGCAGCACTGCGACCGAGCTGATCACCGGGTCGGAATCCGGCTCGGGCTGGACCGCGGCAGCGACGACGGGCGACGCGGCCTTCGACTTGCGGGAGCCCGCGGGAGCGGCGTCCCCTGTGGCGCGGGCGCGGGATGCGGTCAGTTCGACGGCCACCGTCGCGAGATAGGCGACAAGCATGACCGCGACGATCGCGGCCGTCGTCAGGTGCAGCAGCCCCGCGACGATCGCAACGCCGATGAGAAAGCAGGCTTCGAGCGCGAGTCGCGGTCGAAGGCGACCGAGCATGCGCGCGACCTACCGCTCTTGCTCGGGCTCCCCGTCCTCCGCGTTGTCGGCCTGATCCGTGTCGGCGGCGGCTGACGGCGTGACGGGGGGAGCGGGCGGCGGGGAGTCCTTGTCGGGCGCGGCTTCGGGCCGGTCCGGCTCGGCCTCGTCGAGCACGGCGTCGGATGCCGTGGGTGAGGTCACCGGCGGCGCCCCCGAGAGCGGCGGTCCGCCGAAGCTCGACGGTGCGGACGTGGCCGGAGCTGAGGTGGGTGGCCCGGACGTCGGCGGTCCGGAGGTCGTCGGGGGCTCGGCGGGCACCGGCGGCGTGAACGGAGGCACGGCGGCAGGTGCGACGGACGGGGCGGCGAGCGCCTGCGCGGGCCGTGCGGGGGCCGGAACGCCCGACCGGGCGATCTCGCTGTCGTTCGCCTCGACGATCGACGCGACGACCTGGCTGATCGCGGGCTCGCCCAAGCCAGCGGCTGCAAGCAGCTGCTCGGCGCCCTTCTGGGCCCGGGCCATGACCGCAGTCGCCTGGGCGCGCGCCCACTCGAGCGTCGACTCGACCTCGGCGCGCGCGGAGTTCGTCAGCTCGGTCGCCTGGTGGCGGGACTGCTCGAGCAGGCGGTTCCCGCGCGTCTCGGCCTCGCGCAGCTCGCGCGTGGCGTCGGCGTTGGCCTTGCCGAGCAGGTCGCGCGCCTCGGTCTTCGCCGCGTTCAGAAGCTCCGCGCGCTGCCGCTCGGACTCGGTCCGATAGCGCTCGATCTCGGCTTCGCGCCCCTGGAGCTCGTTCTGCCGGCGGCGCACCTCTTCCTCCGTCCGCTGCAACTGCGTTGCGGAGGCGGTCTGCGCGTCGCGCTCGAGCGTGTCCGCGAACTCGGCGGCGGCGCGAATGAGATGGAGTGCGTCCATGCGGACGGCGTGCCCCGTGGGCTCCACATTCGAGGTCTTGCGCGCCGCCTGGAGAACGCGCAACTGCGCCTGGAGCTGGGCCGTATGGCGCCGGAAGGCGTCGAACGCCTCGCGCACACCCTGCTCGTCGTACCCCTCGCCAGAGCGCTGAAGCTGCTCCACGGTCGGGAGCGCGGTCAATCCCGCGGAGGAACGGTGTGTCTCACCTGACGACATCTGTTTGCACGCTTTCTCGCTTCGAAGGCAGGGCGATGCGCGGATCGCCCCGGAGTATGCCCGTTCCATCGGCTGTCCAGCCGGAAAATCTTAATTCGGAGGCTCGAGTAACTCTATTCCCAGCTCGGCCAGTTGCTCCTGCGTCACGTGCGAGGGCGCACCGCTCATCGGATCGACGCCGGCCTGGTTCTTCGGGAAGGCGATCACGTCGCGCAGGTTCGGCTCGGAAGCGAGCACCATCGCCATCCGGTCGATCCCGAGCGCGATCCCGCCCATCGGCGGCGCACCCATCGCGAGGGCGTCGAGCAGGAAGCCGAATTTCGACCGCTGCTCCTCCTCGGACATGCCGAGCAGGTCGAAGACCTGTCCCTGGATCTCGGGCTCGTGGATCCTGAAGCTGCCGCCGCCGAGCTCGTTCCCGTTCACGATCAGGTCGTAGGCGTGCGCGAGCGCGTGCTCGGGATCCTCGGCGAAGCGGTCCTCCCACTCCTTCGTAGGCCGCGTGAACGGGTGATGGACGGCCGTCCACCGGCCCTCACCGCCGTCGCGCTCGACCATCGGGAAGTCGTAGACCCAGAGGAAGGTGAAGACCTCGTCGTCGATCAGGCCGAGCTCGCGGCCGAGGTGCGTCCGTAGCGCGCCGAGAACGCGCGAGGTCGCCGGCCACGTATCGGCGGCGAAGATGACGGCCGACGCCGGGTCGCCGCGAAAAGCCGCCAGCTCGTCCTCCGACAGGAACTTGGCGATCGGCGAGCGGACCTCGCCGTCCTCGTCGTAGACCAGATACGCGAGCCCCTTCGCCCCCCACTCCTTGGCGATCTCCTCCAGCTTCGCCAAATCGCCGCGCGAGAGCTCCTGCGGCACGCGCAGGAAGCGCACCGCGTCCGCGCCTGCGAAGACGCCGAACTCGGAGCGGCGGGTCACCTCGGTCGCGTCCTCGATCTCCAGCGCGAAGCGCGTGTCCGGCTTGTCGGAGCCGAAGCGCCGGTCTGCCTCCTCGAAGGTCATCCGCGGGAACGGCGTCACGATCTCGATACCCAGGCACTCCTTCCAGATGCGCGCGTACATCCGCTCCATCACGTCGTAGAGGAACTCCTGGTCGGGGAAGCTCATCTCGACGTCGAGCTGGGTGATCTCCTGGACGCGGTCGGCGCGCAGGTCTTCGTCGCGGAAGCAGATCGCGATCTGGTAATAGCGGTCGAATCCGGCCACCATCGTCAGCTGCTTGAGGATCTGCGGGCTCTGCGGTAGCGCGAAGAAGCGGCCCCGCTGGAGCCGGCTCGGAACGACGAAGTCGCGCGCGCCCTCTGGGGTCGGCTTGAAGAGGATGGGCGTCTGGATGTCGAGGAAGCCGGCCTCCTCCATCGTGCGGCGGATGATCCCGACCATCCGCGCGCGCAGGGCGATGTTGCGCTGGAGCTTGTCGCGCCGCAGGTCGAGCCAGCGGTAGCGCAGGCGCAGCGTCTCGTCCACGTTCTCCTCGTCGAGCTGGAAGGGGAGCGGCGTCGAGCGCGAGACGATCGTGAGCCGATCGACGGCGAGCTCGACCTCGCCGGTCGGCATCGCCGGGTTGACCGTCTCCGGGGAGCGGGCGACGACCTCGCCCTCGGCCTGGAGGACGAACTCGTTGCGGATCTGGTGGGCGAGCTCGGCCGCCTCGGGCGAGCGCTCCGGGTTGATCACGAGCTGGGTGACCCCCGCGCGGTCGCGCAGGTCGACGAAGATCAGCCCGCCATGGTCTCGTCGCCGCGCGGCCCAGCCGGCCAGCGTGTGGCGCTCGCCGACG
>JBKJSM010000091.1:0-25165 GCA_046594445.1 Gaiellaceae bacterium
GATGTGATCGTCGGCGACATGGACTCCGTCACGGACGCCGCGCTCCGCTCGGGCGCGGAACTGCTCGTCCACGCGTACCCCGACGGCCGCGAGCCCGGCGCGGCCCGGCTCGAGCGGCTCGGCCTGCCGTTCGTCTCCGTGGCCGCTCCGGGGATCAGCGAGGACGTTGCCCTGCTGCTCGCACACGACAAGGGCGCCGACCTGATCGTCGCCGTCGGCACGCACTTCAACCTCGTCGAGTTCCTCGAGCGCAGCCGCGCGGGCATGTCGTCGACGTTCGTCACCCGGCTGAAGGTGGGGGAGATCCTCGTCGACGCCAGGGGCGTTTCGCAGCTCGTCAGCCGCCGCATCGGCGTTTGGCCGATCGCCGCCTTCGTGCTGGCCGCGCTGGCCGCGCTCGTCGTCGCGGTGTTGGCGTCGCCCGCGGTACGGAACGTCGTCGGTCTAGGCTGACCGGGTGTTCGACTTCCGCTATTACATCGCGTCGATCGCGGCGATCTTTCTCATGCTCGCGATCGGGATCCTGCTCGGCGTCGGGATCTCTGGGCGCGGCTTCGTCGACGACGCCGAGCGCGACCGGCTGAACGGCGACATCGCCGAGCTGCGCGAGCAGGTGGACGTCGCGAACGCGACCGCCGACGACCTCGAGCTGCGCCAGCAGGCTGCGCAGGACTTCGTCGAGAGCGCCTATCCCGTGCTGATCCAGAGGCGGCTCGCCGGAAAGAGCGTGGCGGTGCTCGTGCTCGGCTCGGTCGATCAGTCCGTGGGCTTCGTCAGCAGGGCGATCGCCGATGCGGACGGACGCCTGGCGCGGCTGCGCGCGCTAACGCTTCCGCTCAGGCTGGATGCGGTCGAGGCGGCGCTGAGCTCTCGGCCGGAGCTCGGCGGCTATGTCGGCGAAGAGGAGCTCGGCAACCTCGGCCGCGACCTTGGTCGCGAGCTCGCTGCCGGCGGCGAGACGCCGTTGTGGGACACGCTGGCCGGTGAGATCGTCGAGGAGCAGTCGGGCGGCCTTGCCGAGCCCGTCGACGGGGTCGTCGTGCTCCGCCCGGCCGAGCCGCAGCAGGGTCACAGCTCGCGCTTCCTCGCCGGTCTGTACCAGGGTCTCGGCAGCACGGGCGAGCCGGTTGTCGGCGTTGAGCCGACGCGCGTCGACCAGAGCGCGATTTCGGTCTTCCAGCGCCATCAGCTGTCGACCGTTGACGGAGTCGACACGGATCTCGGACAGCTCGCGCTCGTGCTCCTGCTCGGCGACGCCGACCCCGGGGACTACGGCGTCCGCGACACCGCTGAGGACGGGATCCTGCCGCCGATCGAGCCGCTCCCTGTCCCGAGTGGTTGAGCCGCTGACGATCCTGATCGCCGCGCGGGACGAGGAGGCGCGGATCGGGACGACGGTGACCGAGCTGAAGCGGCTCTTCCCCGGAGCGCAGATCGTCGTCGCGGACGACGGGTCGCGCGACCGGACAGCGCACGTCGCGGCGAGCGCCGGCGCCCGTGCCGTTCGCCTGCCGCGGCGGGGCAAGGGGCAGGCGCTGACGCTCGGGGAGCGCGCGGCTCCGCCCGGAGCGCTCCTTCTCTGCGACGCCGATCTGCGCGGTGACCTGCGCCCGCTTCTCGAGGGCGGGTGCGACCTACGGATTGCGACCTTTGAGCGGCGGCAAGGCGGCGGCTTCGGGATTGCCAAGGGAATTGCCCGGCGGCTGATCCGCCTCGCAAGCGGATTCGACGCGCGCGAGCCGCTGTCCGGGCAGCGCTATCTGACGGAGGCCGCTCGCAGAACGTGCTTCCCGCTCGCAGGAGGGTTCGGTTGCGAGGTCGGGATGACGGTCGACGCGGTCACGGGGGGACTGGCCGTCGGGGAGCAGCAGCTGCCGCTCGAGCACCGCGCCAGCGGACGCGACCTGAGCGGCTTCCTGCACCGTGGTCGGCAGCTGCGCGACATCGTGCTCGCGCTTGGGCCGCAGGGGCTAAACCACCGCGGCCTGCGCCTGCCGCTCGTCGGCTGGTCGGTCGCGGTCGTCCGTCCGGAGCTCCTGGCCGTCGCGGCGATCGGGCTCGCGGACGACCTCTGGAGCCGCGAGGAGCGCGGCTTCCGCGAGCACCTGCGCGCCGGCGGTACGACCGGCGTGCTCAAGCTAGTCGGAATCCCCGCGTTCGCGCTCTGGCGGACGCGCTCGCTCACCGGAGCGCTACTCGTCGGGCTCTCGGCGAACACGATCAACCAGCTCGACACGCGGCCCGGACGGGCGCTGAAGGCGTTCGCGCTCGGGTCGCTCCTCCTGCGAGGAGCGCCGCGCGGCGCCGTCGCGGTTGCCGTCCTCCTGGCTCCTTACGATCTTCGAGAGATGGCGATGCTGGGGGACTCGGGCTCGAACACACTCGGCGCCGTGCTAGGTTTCAGGTCCGTGGAGGTGCTCACGGAGAGGCAGCGCTGGAGCGCGATTGCGGTGCTCGCGGGTCTCACCCTCCTCGGCGAGCGGCGCTCGCTGGGTGAGCTGATCGAGCGGACGCCGGTGTTTCGCGAGTTGGACGGCCTAGGGAGGCAAGCAGAGTGAGGCAGTTCGCATGAGCTCTAGCGACGCGACGCAGACCAAGTACATCTTCGTCACCGGCGGCGTCGTCTCGGCGCTCGGCAAGGGGATCGTCGCGGCCTCGCTCGGCCGGCTGCTGAAGGCGCGCGGCCTGCGCGTGCAGGCGCAGAAGTTCGATCCGTATCTGAACGTCGACCCCGGGACGATGAGCCCCTTCCAGCACGGCGAGGTGTTCGTGACCGAGGACGGGGCCGAGACCGACCTCGACATCGGCCATTACGAGCGCTTCATCGACGAGAACATGTCCCGGAATGCGAGCCACAGCGCCGGCGCGATCTGGGAGGCCGTGCTGCGCAAGGAGCGCAAGGGCGAGTACTTGGGTGCGACCGTGCAGGTGATCCCGCACATCACAAACGAGATCAAGACACGAATCAAGCGCGCTGCCAAAGCGGCGCCCGCCGACATTGTCATCTCGGAGATCGGCGGCACCGTCGGCGACATCGAGTCGCTGCCATTTCTCGAGGCGATCCGGCAGTTCCGGCGGGAGGTCGGCCAGGAGAACGTCCTCTACCTCCACTGCACGCTCGTGCCGTACATCGAGGCCGCCGGGGAGCTGAAGACGAAGCCGACGCAGCACTCCGTCAACGAGCTGCGCCGCATCGGCATCCATCCCGACGTGATCGTCTGCCGCTCGCACGAGGAGCTCTCCCAGGACATCAAGGACAAGATCGCGCTCTTCGCCGACGTCGACATCCGCTCGGTGGTCGCCTGCCCGGACGTCTCCGACGTCTACCTCGTGCCCGCGGTGCTGCAGGCGGAGGGGCTGGACACGCTCGTCTGCGAGAAGCTCGGGATCGAGACGGGGCCGGCCGTGCTCGGCGAGTGGCAGGACCTGATCGACCGGATCGGCGAGCTCGGGGGAAGTGAGCGGAGTGAACCGGTGACGATCGCCTTGGTTGGCAAGTACGTGAAGCTTCACGACGCCTACCTCTCCGTGCACGAGGCGCTGAAGCACGCGGGCGTCCACCAGGGCAGCCAGGTGCGCGTCCAGTGGGTCGACGCCGAGAACATGTCCTACGAGGAGGCCGCCGAGCTGCTCGACCAGGTCGACGGGGTGCTCGTGCCCGGCGGCTTCGGCTCGCGCGGCTGGGAGGGGAAGATCCTCGCCTGCCAGGTAGCGCGGGAGCGGGGGATTCCGTACCTCGGCATTTGCCTCGGCATGCACGTCGCCGTCTCCGAGTTCGCGCGTAACGTTTGCGGCCTCGACGGCGCCAACTCGACCGAGATGGATCCCGAGACTCCCTTCGCTGTAATCGACCTGCTGCCGGAGCAGAAGGAGATTGAGGATCTCGGTGGCACGATGCGGCTCGGAGCGCAGGCGGTCGAGGTGGCCGAGGGCACGCGGACGCGTGACGCGTACGGCGAGGCCGTGATCCACGAGCGGCACCGGCACCGCTACGAGGTGAACAACCACTTCCGCCCGGCGCTGATCGAGGCGGGACTCGTCGTCTCGGGCACGTTCCAGGAAGGACGGCTTGTCGAGATCGTCGAGCTGCCGGATCACCCGTGGTTCGTCGCGAGCCAGTTCCATCCAGAGTTCAAGTCGCGCCCGACCCGGCCGGCGCCGCTCTTCCGCGAGTTCGTCGGCGCCGCGCTCCAGCGAGCCCGGACTCGTGCCGGCGTCGAACTGCGCGCCGCCGGCTAGCGGAGGCTTAGTCGACCGGCCAGCAGATGCCGACGAAGAGCGGCATCCCGCCGACGGTCGTCTGCGACGCGCGAAAGAGCATCGGGATTTCGGCGCCGTCCTTCCGCCGAAGCGTCGTCAAGCCGGTGCTCGAGCCGCTCCGCTGCATCTCGCCGTAGTCCTCGGTCGCTTCAGGGTTGACCGCGACGGCGGTCACCTTCAGCTCGAGAAGCTCCTCGCGGCTGTAGCCGAGCAGCTCGCAGGCGTAGGCGTTGACCGCGAGATAGCGGCCGTCCTCGTCCGCCACGAAGACGGCGACCGGACCGGTGTCGATCGCCTCGCCGACCAGGCTCTTCTGGATCAGCTCATGGGCGACTGCGCTCGGCATGGACATGGGAGATTGTAGGACGGTTGCATAGACTCGCCAAGTGCCTGCTGACGCTCTCGGGCTCTTCCTCGAGCTCGCCGCCATCAAGAGCCCTCCCGGCGACGAGCGCGCCGCGACCGACCGCGTCCTCGCCGAGCTCCGTGAGCTCGGGCTCGAGGTCGAAGAGGACGACGCGGGGACGAGGATCGACTCGAACGCCGGCAATCTGCTCTGCCGCCTGCCCGGCCGCGTCGACGGCGGCATCCCGATCTTCTTCTGCGCCCACCTCGACACGGTGCCGCCGCAGGGCGCGATCGAGCCGGTGGTTGAGGAGGGCGTCGTGCGCAACGCCGGCGGAACGATCCTGGGCGCCGACAACAAGGCAGCCGTGGCGTCGATGATTGAAGCGGCGCGGCGGATCCTCGCGGAGCGGCGGCCGCACGCGGGCGTCGAGCTCCTGTTCACCCAGAAGGAGGAGGTGGGCCTGCTCGGGGCCGGGGCGTTCGACCACACGAAGCTCGAGGCCGAGCTCGGCTTCGTCTACGACCAGGCGGCCCCGATCGGCGAAGTGATCCTCGGGGCACCGTTCCAGCGCTCGATGGTCGTGCGCTTCCACGGCCGAGCCGCGCACGCGGGGATGGTGCCCGAGGAGGGGCGCTCCGCGATCGCCGCCGCGGCCCGTGCGATCGCAGACCTCCGGCTCGGCCGACTCGACGACGAGACGACCGCGAACGTCGGCTTGATCACCGGCGGGAGCGGGCGCAACATCGTCCCCGAGTGGTGCGAGCTCGAGGCCGAGGCGCGCTCCCACGACGCCCGCAAGCTCGCCGACCTTGTCCAGGAGATGCTCGACGCGTTCGCGTACGCGGCGACCGTCACGGAGTGCACCGTCGAGACGGAGGTCAGCGAGACCTACCAGGGCTACCGGTTCAAGGTGACCGATCCGATCGTGCAGCTGGCCGCGGGTGCTCTCGCCCGGTGCGGCTACGAGCTTGTGCCCACGCTTACGGGCGGCGGCGCGGATGCGAACGTCTTCAACACGCGCGGCCTCCCCTGCCTCAACCTCGCGAACGGAATGGCCGCGATCCATACGGCCGACGAGCACATCGCCGTCGGCGACATCGAGTCGATGGTTGACGTGACGCTGGCCCTGGTCGACGCCGCCCGCGATGCCCGTCAGCCTTAGACGGGGGACGGTCTCCTCGATCGTCGAGCGGTTCGACGGCCTCGTCCGGCTCGAGGTGGACGGGATCTCCTGCGTCGCCTACCCACGGTTGACTGGTGAGGTGGAAGCGGGGGACGAGGTGCTCGTCAACGAGCAGGCGCGCACCCTCGAGCTCGGATCGGGCGGGTTCGACGTCCTCTATGCGAACCTGACGCGCGGCCTCGGTCTCGAGCCGGAGGAAGGGGCGCACGTGATGGCGCTGCCCTACACGCCCGGTCAGGTGGCGATCCGGCGCGGAGAGGAGGACGGCGAGCTCCCGGACGGGCTCGCCGGGCTCCCGGTCGTTCTCTGCACGTTGCACAGCCAGGTCGCGCCGGTCTGCGCCGCGCTCGCCGGCCGTCGCGTCGCCTACGTGCAGGTGGAGGGCGGCGCCCTGCCCGTTTCGCTCTCAGACACCGTGCGTTTGCTGCGGGAGCGCGACCTGCTCGGCGTCGCCATCGCGGTCGCGCCGTGCCTCGACGGGGACGTCGACTGCGTCACGACCGCGGCAGCCTTCGCGCTCGCCTCGCGGGACTACGACGCGATCGTGTGCGCCGTCGGCCCGGGGATCGTGGGCACCGGCTCGAGCCTCGGCCACGGGGCGCTCTCCCTCGCCGACGCAGCCAACACCACGTCCGCGCTCGGCGGCAGGCCTGTGCTCGCCGTCCGCACGTCGGGGGCCGATACCCGCGAGCGTCATCGCGGCGTCTCGCATCACACGCAGTCCGTGCTCGACCTCTGTCTCGGCGAGGTGACCGTCGCCTCGGACAGCGATGGAGTGGGCTGGGAGGAAGCCTGCGCCGGCCTGCCGCTTTCGTACATGGGTCGTAGCTCCGCCGAGGATCCTGCGTTCTTCCGCGCGGCCTTCGCCGCCGGAGTGGTCGCGCGCGGCCTTACTCGGGACTGACGTCTGCGAGAGCTCGGTCGAGCGCTTTCCTGTGCGCGCGCAGCAATGGGAGTGCCTTGCCGGCTTGCCACGCCGCATCGGTTTCGGCCGAGACGCCCAGCAGCCCAGCGCGCTCGTCGACGCTCTGTACGAGCGCGCACAAGGTCTGGAAGCGCTGAAGCAATCTGCCGTCGGCAGAGCCAGCCGGACTATCGAGGAGGCTGTCTTGGCCGGTGTGCGGGTAGCCGACTCCGGCCGGTTGGGCGAGCGCGTGGGTCTTGTGCGCTTTCTTGAAGCTAGAGCTCATCGTTCGAAGCTAGCACGCTCCCCCGAGGCGGTATCGTTGCGCGCCTCATGAGGATCGGCGTAGCCAAGGAGATCAAGCCCCAGGAGTTCCGCGTCGCGCTGACGCCGGCCGGTGCGCGCGAGCTCGTCCTGCACGGTCACGAGGTGATCGTCGAGTCCGGTGCCGGGGCCGGTAGCCAGTTCCCCGACGCCGACTACGAGGCGGCCGGCGCCCGGATTGCCTCGGTCGAGGATGTCTGGGGAAGCGCGGAGCTCCTACTGAAGGTCAAGGAGCCGATCGCGGTCGAGTATCCGCGCCTGCGGGAGGGTCTCGTTCTCTTCACCTACCTGCACATTGCCGCCGACGAGCCGCTCACGCGTGCGCTCGTCGACAGCGGCGTCATAGCGGTTGCGTACGAGACGGTCGAGACGGATGACCGCCGGCTGCCGCTGCTCGCCCCGATGAGCGAGGTCGCCGGACGTCTGGCTCCGCAGGCCGGGGCGCACTACCTGGAGCGCCCGAAGGGCGGCCGCGGTCTCCTGCTAGGCGGCGTCGCCGGCGTCGCTCCGGGCAAGGTCGTCGTCATCGGCGGCGGCATCGTCGGCTACAACGCGGCGGTGATCGCGCTCGGCCTCGGCGCCCAGGTGACGATCCTGGAGCGCTCCGTCGATCGCATGCGCCACCTCGAGGAGGTCCTCCATGGCCGGGTTACGCTGCTGATGTCGTCGAGCCTCCAGATCGAGACCTCGACGTCGGACGCGGACCTCGTGATCGGCGCCGTGCTGATTCCCGGAGCACTCGCGCCCAAGCTGCTCACGCGCGAGATGGTCACCGGGATGAAAGACGGGAGCGTCTTTTGCGACGTCGCCATCGACCAGGGCGGCTGCGCGGAGACGTCGCACGCGACGACCCATGACGATCCGGTCTACGAGGTCGACGGCGTCACCCACTACTGCGTCGCGAACATGCCCGGCGCAGTGCCGATCACCTCGACCAAGGCGCTGACGAACGTGACGCTGCCCTACGTTGAGGCGATCGCCGATCACGGCCTCGTCGCGGCGGTTGCGCGCGACGTCGCCCTCGCGCGGGGCCTGAACGTGGTCGAGGGCCGGATCACCTACGAGGCCGTCGCTGAGGCGCACGGGCTCGAGTACACGCCTCTCGACGGCGTGCTCAGCTCCGCGGTCTAGGTTTTCTTTGCCTCGAGCTGCTTCTGGCTCTTCGAGGGGCTGAGCTTGACGACCGCCCAGGTCACCGCCGCGGCGAGGCTTGTGATGACGACGATGTAGAGGGTGAGGCCGACGAGACCGAGGACAGTGTCCATGCGCGCCGTAGAATACCGGCGTGCCGCGGGCGTGCGTGATCGTGCTCGATGCCGTTGGTGCGGGAGAGTTGCCTGATGCCGCCTCGTACGGTGATGAGGGGTCGAACACGCTAGGCAACGTCGCCCGCGCCGTCGGAGGCCTCGACCTGCCCGCGCTCGAGGCGCTCGGGCTCGGCAACGCGATGCCGCTCGAGGGCTGCCCGCCCCAGCCCGGCGCGCCCGCCGTCGCCGGACGGCTGCTCGCGCGCTCGAAGGGCAAGGACACGACGACCGGACACTGGGAGCTGATGGGGATCGTCACGGAGACGGCGATGCCGACCTATCCGCACGGCTTCCCGCACGACGTGATCGATCCGTTCATGCACAAGACGGGACGCGGGGTGCTCGGGAACAAGCCTGCCTCGGGTACGGAGATCATCCAGGAGCTCGGCGACGAGCACCAGCGCACCGGCAAGTGGATCGTCTACACATCCGGGGACTCGGTCTTCCAATTGGCGGCGCACGAGGACACGATTCCGCTGGAGGAGCTCTACGAGGGGTGCAAGGCCGCGCGCGATGTCCTGATCGGCAAGCACGCCGTCGGCCGCGTGATTGCAAGGCCGTTCACGGGCGAGCCGGGGAGCTACGAGCGCACGCCGAACCGGCACGACTTCTCGCTCCTGCCGCCGCGGCCGAACTACCTCTCGCTCGTTCGCGAAGCCGGCCACGAAGTGCACGGCGTCGGGAAGATCAGCGACATCTTCGCGGGCCAGGACGTCGACGAATCGTCGCCGACCAAGTCGAACGTCGACGGGATCAACAAGACGGTCGAGCTCCTGCAGACGCTCGACGACGGCCTGATCTTCGTCAACCTCGTCGAGACCGACATGCTCTGGGGGCACCGGAACGACCCGGTCAACTTTCACCGCTGCCTCCAGGACTTCGACCGCCGGCTGGAGGACATCCTCGAGGCGCTACGGCCCGGCGACCTGCTGATCATCACGTCCGACCACGGCTGCGATCCGACGACGCCGTCGACCGACCACTCCCCCGAGCATGCGCTCCTGCTCGCGTACGCGGTCGGCAGGAATGCAGCGGGGCAGGTACACGAAGGCGGCGAGTTCGCCGACGTCGGGGCTACCGTGAACGCATGGCTCGGCGGAAAGGCGCCGGGAAGAGGCATCCCCGGGCGCGCGATGATCGACTCATGAAGCTCGACAACCCTCTCGTCGTCCAGTGGGAGTACGCGAGCGAGGAGCGGCTCGCCAGGCGCAACCGCACCTACAGCGAGCTGACCGAGGGGGTGAAGCCCGAGGACGCGGTCTTCCAGGCGGTGAGCGAGGTGACTCCGAAGCGCTTTCTCGACGTCGGCTGCGGGATGGGCGAGCTCGCCGAGCGCGTCCAGCGAGAGCTCGGCGCGGAGGTCGACGCGGTGGACATCTCGCCGCGGATGGTCGAGCTGGCACGCGCGCACGGCATCCGCGCCGAGGTTGCGGACGTCCAAGAGCTCCCGTTCGAGGACGCCACGTTCGACTGCGTGGGCGCCAACTGGGTCCTCTATCACGTGCCCAACGTCGACAAGGGCGTGCGCGAGCTGGCCCGAGTCCTCGCCCCGGGTGGTCGCCTCGTCGCAGCATCGCTCGGGCAGGCGAACATGAAGGAGCTCTGGGACCTGCTCGGTGGTGAGGTCACCCGCGGTCTCTCGTTCTCCTACGACAACGGCGAAACCGCGCTCGCGCCACACTTTGCGTCGGTCGAGCGGCGGGAGGCGAACGGAACCGTCGTCTTCCCCGATCGCGCGTCCATGCACGACTTCGTCGCGGCGACGATGTCGCAATCCCACCTGGCCGCGCAGATCCCCGATCTGACCGAGCCGTTCTCGACACAGTCCACGCACTGCGTCTTCGTCGCGACGAAGACATGACCGCGATCCACCCCGCGGAGCTGATCGAGCGAAAGCGGAACGGCGAGGAGCTGCAGGCGGAGGAGATCGCCGAGCTCGTGCTCGGCTACGCGCGCGGCCAGATCCCCGACTATCAGCTCGCTGCGTTCTGCATGGCCGTCTACTTCCGCGGCATGACCCCGGCGGAGACGTATGCGCTCACCGACGCGATGATCCGCAGCGGGCGCACCCTCGACCTCGGAGCCGCCCTCGGCCGCAAGGTCGTCGACAAGCACTCGACCGGCGGCGTCGGCGACAAGACAACGATTGCGGTGGCGCCGATCGTGGCCGCGTGCGGCGTGCCGATCGGAAAGATGAGCGGGCGCGGCCTCGGCCACACCGGCGGCACGCTCGACAAGCTGGAGTCGATCCCCGGTTTCCACGTCGACCTCTCCGTCGACGCGTTCGTCACGCAGGTCAAGGAGATCGGACTCGCGATCGTCGGCCAGACGGACGACCTCGTGCCGGCGGACAAGCTGCTCTACGCGCTCCGGGACGTCACCGCGACCGTGGACATCCTGCCGCTGATCGCCTCGTCGATCATGTCGAAGAAGATCGCCGGCGGGGCGGATGCAATCGTCCTCGACGTCAAGGTCGGAGACGGCGCGTTCATGAAGACGCTGGACGACGCGCGAGCGCTCGCGCAAGCGATGCTGGAGCTGGGCCGCTACGCGAGCCTCGAGGTCGTGTGCCTGCTCACTGACATGGATCAGCCGCTCGGGGCAGCTGTCGGCCACGCGCTCGAGATCGTCGAGGCAATCGACACCGTGCGCGGACAGGGGCCGCCCGACTTCACCGAGCTCGTGCTCGACGCCTGCTCGCACCTGCTCGCGCTCTCCGACCTCGGGATCGACGTCAACGAGGGTCGCCGGCGGGCCGAGGCCGCGGTAGCCGACGGGTCAGCCCTCGCCATGTACGAGCGCTGGATCCGCGCGCAGGGCGGCGACCCGGATCCCAGCGTGCTCCCCCGAGCCCCGCTTATCCTGCCGGTGGCGGCCCCGGCCGCAGGCACGGTCACGCGTCTGGGCGCGATCGCGGTCGGCATGGCCGCGCTGCACCTCGGCGCCGGCCGCCGGGAGAAGAACGACGCGGTCGACCATGCGGTGGGCGTCGTCTGTCACCGCAAGCGCGGCGCGCGCGTTGAGTCGGGAGAGGTGCTCGCCGAGGTGCACGCACGCGACGAGGCGAGCGGGGCAGAGGCCGTGGAAGCAGTGCTCGCGGCGTACGAGCTCGGCGACGAGCCCCCGCGAGAGCACCCGATCCTGCTCGACATCGTCGCGTAATGATCCGCTTGGAGCGCCACGAGGACGAGGCCGAGATCTCCGGTCTGATCGACGCCGCGTTCGGCGACCGCGAGACCTCCGCTTTCGCCGCACGGATCCGCGCCTCGCCAGGCTACGTCCCGGAGCTGGCTTTCGTCGTCGAGGAGGAGGGCGCGATCGTCGCCCACACGATGCTGAGCCGAGTGCGACTCGAAGGACCGGACGTCGACGTGCTGATCCTGACACCCATGTCCGTCCGGCCCGACCGCCAGCGGCAAGGTCTCGGCCGCTCGATCGTGGAGGCGGCTCTGGCCGCAGCCGACGAGCAGCGAGAGCCCTTCGTGCTCGTCGAGGGCGGCCACTCGTACTACCCGCAATTCGGATTCGTGTCGGCGACCGAGCTCGGCCTCGAGCGCCCGGATGCGAGTGTCCCCGAGGTGGCGTGGATGGCCTGCCCGCTCCGCGCGTACGACCCGGCCCTGCGCGGGCGCGTTGTCTATCCGCCCTCCTATGCGGCGTCGCCAATTGCCTGAGCTCCCCGAGGTCGAGACCGTCCGGCGTGCGATCGCGCCGGCGCTCGAGGGGCGGCGGCTCGAGCACGTCGAGATCAGCGACGTTCGGCTGACGCGGCCGGAGGACCCGCTGATCGTCGCCGCGGAGCTGACAGGAGAGCGTGTCGACCGCGTCGAGCGGCGCGGGAAGTACCTGATCGTGCGCTTCGTGTCCGGTCGCGCGCTCCTCATCCACCTGCGGATGACCGGCAGCCTGCTCCGAGACCCCGTCGGGATCTCCCACGTGCGCGCGGTGCTCCGGCTCGACGACGGGACCGAGGTCGGCTACCGGGACGTGCGCCGTTTCGGGACGTGGCTGCTGCTCGAGCCGGGGCAGCTCGAGCCGTACCTCGGCGATCGGCTCGGCGAAGAGCCGCTCCTGGCAGCGTTCACCGCGACGGGCCTCGGCGAGCGTTTGGAGGGCCGGCGCGCGCCGCTGAAGGCCGCGCTCCTCGACCAGCGGACGCTGGCGGGGCTCGGGAACATCTACGTCGACGAGGCGCTCTGGTACGCGAAGCTCCATCCACTCCGCGTGGCCGGCTCACTCGATCGCGACGAGCTACGCCGTCTCCATCGTGCGATTCGCAAGGCGCTCAAGCTCGGGATCGCTCGGCAGGGATCCACGCTCAGCGACTACCGGCTACCGGACGGCTCGTCCGGCTCGATGCAGCGGGAGTTCAGGGCCTACGGCCGCGCCGGCGAGCCGTGCGACCGCTGCGGTACCCCGATCTCCAAGACGCGCGTCGGCGGCCGGGGCACCTGGTTCTGCCGGTTCTGCCAACGGCTTTGAGCACCGTTTGTATCGACTAGCGATATCTGTTACTAAGTCGGTACCGGTTCGACAACCGCACAGAAGGAGGCGCAATGAAAATACGGTCTCGTGTCACTCGCTGGAAGGTCATTCTCTTCGGGGCCACCCTGACAATCGTCGCTGCCGTTCCGGCAATCGCGGCGACCAGGGACTCGGCGAAGTCGGAGCATTGGGGTGTGATCACCCGCAACACGATTGGGTCACCGGTGGCCGACCTTCGAAACGGCCCCTACGGCTCGTTCGGAGTCACCGGACCCACGGCAGAGCCGCCCTTCGGCAAAGGCAGCCTCGGGATCGAGGTCGCCAACGTGCCCGGTGCGACCGAGAAGGCGACTTTCGGCAACGAGGTCGACTTCTTCGGCGATCCGGTTCTCGCGATCGCCGATGTCGGATTTCACGTGTTCCAGACCGGTGAGAACGTGGGTTACGGCGGCGCTCGCAACCTTCCGAACATCGCGCTCGAAATCGACCCCAACCTGACCAATAATCCGTCGAATTACACCTCGATGGTCTGGGTGCCAGGGCCTCGGCCCGTCGCGTCAGTCAACCAGTGGAGCGGCTACATCGACGCCACGACTGACGGCCAGTGGTACTTCACCGGCAGCGCGGGTGGGACGACTGGTTGCAACCAGGCCACGTTCTGCAGCTTCACGCAGGCAAAGACAGCGCTGAACGACGGCGGCGATCCGCCGGGCATCTACACGCTTGCCGTGGGTAAGGGTCGCGACAGCATGTGGATCGGGGCCGTGGACGGCCTTCGCCTCAACGACAGGGTGTACGACTTCGAGTCCAACGGAGTGAGGGTGAAGGGAACGGATGACGACGATTAACAACCGCAGCAGCCCATCGAGCCCGTACTGCGTCATGAAACGTTAGGTCTGAGTGAACGGGACACCGGGCGTCGAGCCCGGTCCCGTCTCAGGCAGCGAGGCGCTCGTCGAGCGCGCCGGACTTGTCCAGCCGCCAGAGCTCGGTATAGCCGCCGATCGGCGTGCCGTCGATCAGGATCTGCGGCACGGTCCAGCCGCCGGTCAGGTCGAAGAGGTTGCGGCGGAACGCCGGGTCGTCGTCGAGCGAGATCTCCTCGTAGGCGATCTCCTTGCCGTCGAGCAGCGCCTTGGCCCGGATGCAGTAGCCGCACCAGCGGGTCGTGTAGATCTGAATTCGGGTCACCGAGGTTTACAACGCAGATGAGCGCCGGATCGTTCCCGTCAGCCGGCCTCTCTAGACTCCGAAGATGGGCCGGACGTACAGGACCGAGGCGGTGGTGCTGCGCTCGTTTCGCCTGGGCGAGGCCGATCGCGTGCTCCACGTGTACACGGCCGACCGGGGCCGCGTGGCCGCCGTGGCCAAGGGCGTCCGGCGCACCAAATCCCGTTTCGGCGGCCGGCTCGAGCCGCTCTCGCATGTCGAGCTGATGCTCCACCAGGGCTCGGGCGAGCTTCAGACGGTCACGGGCGCCGACCTGCGCGCTTCCCATCACGAGTCTCGCGAGGACAGCTACCGGCTCGCGGTGGGGATGATCGGGGCAGAAGCGATGCTGCGGCTCTTCACCGAGCAGGAGGCGAACGAGCGGGCTTTCACCGCGTTGACGCGCTTCCTCGACCGACTCGACCACATCCCCTCACGCACACCGGCAGGTTCTAGCCCCGCTCTCGACCCGCTCGTGCTCTCGTTCCAGCTGAAGCTGCTCTGGCTCTCCGGCTACATGCCTCACCTGGAGAGCTGCGTCGAATGCGGGGCCGTCGAAGGGCTCGCGGGCTACCTGCCCGCGTCCGCCGGCGCCGTCTGCCGCGATTGCGGGGCCGGATCGATCCCGCTCTCGCCCGACGGCGTGCTGGCGATCCAGACGCTCGTGGGCACGCCGATGGCCGACGCGGATGCGGCCGGTCTCACCGAACGCAGCGCCCGCGAGGCGCTCGCGATCGTGCGGGCCTCGTACGAGTACCAGGGCGGCTTCCGCCTGCGAACGCTCTCCCGGTGAAGAGAGCACGGTGACAATGCCGCTCGGACACGGCTATGAGCTCGACGACGACGACGCGCGCATCGACCGCGAAGCGGTCCATCGGTTCATCGCGCGAGACTCGTACTGGGCGCAGGGGCGAGAGCGGGAGACGATGGACGGGCTGATCCAGCGCGCCGCCCGAAACGTCGGGCTCTACGCCCCGGATGGCTCCCAGGTCGGCTAGTCCCGCACGGTCGACGCCTCGGACGCCGGGCTCGTCTACCTCGCCGACGTCTACGTGCTCGACGAGCACCGCGGACGCGGCCTCGGAGTCGAGCTCGTCCGCTTCACCGTCGAAGAGGGCCCGTTCGCCTCACGCCGGTGGGTTCTGCACACGGCCGACGCGCACGGCCTCTACGAAAAGCTCGACTTCGCGCCCGGCGAGCGGTTGCTCGAGCGGGGAGCGCGCTAGGAGGACTTGGGCGAGCGCCAGTCGGCGGCCAGCAGGTCACCGAGCTTCGCGCGAACGCCGCCGATCGGGACCCGCTCCTGCTCGAGCGAGTCCCGGTCGCGGACGGTGACGGTGTCGTCCTCGAGCGTCTGCTCGTCGATCGTCAGCCCATAGGGCGTTCCGATCTCGTCCTGGCGGCGGTAGCGCCGCCCGATCGCACCGTTGTCGTCGTACTCGACGCTGTGGTGGCGGCGCAGCTCTTCGAAGAGCGCTCGCGCCTTCTCGACCATTCCGGTGTCCTTCCCGACGAGCGGCAGGACGGCGGCCTTGACGGGCGCGAGCTGAGGGTGCAGCCGCAGAACGGTGCGCTCACGCTCGCCGACGACCTCCTCGTCGTACGCGTCGATCATGAAGGTGAGCATCGAGCGGTTGACGCCGAGCGCCGGCTCGATCACGTGCGGGACAAACCGCTCCCCGGTGCCGGCGTCGACCCACTCGAGCTTCGTCCCGGACGCCTCCGAGTGCTGGGTCAGGTCGTAGTCGCCCCGATTCGCGATCCCCTCGAGCTCCGACCAGCCGATCGGGAAGAGGTATTCGATGTCGCTCGTCCCGCTCGAGTAGTGGGAGAGCTCGTCGGCCTCGTGCGGGCGCACGCGCAGGTGGCTGTCGCGAACGCCGTAGCGCTTGTGCCAGCCGAGGCGCTCGTCGACCCAGTAGCGGTACCACTCATCCGCGTCGGCCGGGGGCACGAAGAACTCCATCTCCATCTGCTCGAACTCGAGCGTCCGGAAGATGAAGTTGCCGGGCGTGATCTCGTTCCGGAACGACTTCCCGACCTGCGCGATCCCGAACGGCGGCTTCCGGCGCGCGATCGAGGCGACGTTCTTGAAGTTGATGAAGATCCCCTGCGCCGTTTCCGGGCGCAGATAGACGTCGACGCCCGACTCCTCCATCGCGCCGACCCGCGTCTCGAACATGAGGTTGAACTGGCGCGCCTCGGTCAGATCGCAGTCGGCCGTTTCGCCGGGCCGCTTCGACGGGCGCTTACCGCACTGCGCCGTGTCGAGGTGGTCGGCGCGAAAGCGCTTCTTGCACGTCTTGCAGTCGATCAGCGGATCGGCGAAGCCGCCGACGTGGCCCGAGGCCTCCCAGACCTTCGGGTGGAGGATGATCGAAGAGTCGAGCGCGACGATGTCGTCCCGCTCGCGCACCATCGCCTCGAGCCAGCGCGCCTTGACGTTGTCCTTCAGGAGAACGCCGTAGTGGCCGTAGTCGTACGAGGAGCCGAGGCCGCCGTAGATCTCCGATGAAGGGAAGACGAACCCACGCCGCTTCGACAGGGAGACGATCTTGTCCATGGTCACGGCTTCGGCGCTCACGAGTGCGAAGAGGCTAGCCTCTTCGCCGTGATGCCCGCGCGCGAGACCGTCGAGCTCCACATCGTCTCGGACTCGACCGGCGAGACCGCCGCGAGGCTCGTCGCCGCGCTCGAGGCCCAGTTCCCGAACCAGCCGTTCGAGGAGGTCCGTCACCCACAGATCGAGACGATCGACGACCTCCAGCTTGCGGTCAGCCGAGCCAAGGGCCGGCCGGCCGTGATCGTCTACACGCTCGTCGACCGGCAGATGCGCGAGTCCATGCGCACGCTCTGCCGCAGCGCGCGCCTGCACTACTGCGACCTGCTCCGCCATCCGATCGAGGCGATCGCCAAGGTTTCGGGGATGGCCGCGAAGATGACGCCGGGCGCCCGGCCGCCGCTCAACTCGATGTACTTCAAGCGGATGGAGGCGATCGAGTTCGCCGTCAAGTTCGACGACGGCGTCGGCAGCGGCCTGGAAGAGGCGGACGTCGTGCTCGTCGGCGTCTCGCGGACATCGAAGACGCCGCTCTCGATCTACCTCGGTTACCTGGGCCAGAAGACGGCGAACGTCCCGATCGTGAAGGGGATCACGCCGCCGCCCGAGCTCTTCGAGATAGACCCGCTGAAGATTGTCGGCCTGACGATCGACGCCGAGCGGCTCGCCGAGATCCGCACCGCGCGCGTTCGCGGGATGGGCGGGGCGAACCGCCAGTACTCGGAGATGCTCGAGATCTACGACGAGCTCGAGGAGGCTGCGGCACTCCACCGGCGGCTCGGCTGCCCCGTGGTCGACGTCACCGGCCAGTCGATCGAGGAGACGGCGCACCGTGTCGTCCGCCTCGTCGACCGGCGCAAGCAGGAGGCGCATGCCCCCGGCTAAGCCGCCCGTCCCCCGGTGGCGGTGGGCGCTGTGGTGGACGATCCTCGCCGCCGCGATCTTCGTCTTCTACGTGCTGCTGACGCCGATCTGGCTCGGCCTGCGCGGGTTGGCATGGCTAGCAGAGTGGCACTCGCGAGCAAGGAGGGTTGACAGGAGCCGGGAGATTTAGTCATATGTCTAGGGCAGATGACTAAAGCGATTGCAGTGGACGTAGCTCAACGCACACCTCGCGCGGTCGCCGAGGCCGCCTTACTCGACGCTGCCGAGCGCCTGCTCGTCGACTCGGGCCACGCGGCCGTCACCACCCGCCGTCTCGCCGAGGAGGCTGGCATGAACCACGGCCTCGTCCATTACTACTTCGGCTCGATCGAGAACGTGCTCGCGCGGACGCTGGAGCGCTTCACGTCGCGGTTGATCGAGCGGCAGCGTGCGCTCTACGCCGCCGAAGGTCCCTTCCTGGAGAAGTGGCGGCAAGCGATGACGTACCTCGAGGCGGACGCGCGCTACCAGAAGATCTGGCTGGAGCTCCAAGCACACGCGTGGAACCGGCCCGATCTACGCGCGCGGATCGCTCGCGTGACGGAAGAGTGGCGCGCCGTACTGACAGAGGCCTTCGCGCAGGCCCGGATTGAGCGCGGCATCGAAATGCCGCTGCCGGCGCTTGCCGCGCTCGTTGCGACCTTCAACCAGGGGATCATGCTCGAGCGGCTGATGGGCATAGACGAAGGCCACGCCCAACTGCTCGCGTGGATCGAGGAGGTGCTCGGTGGCAACCACTGACCGGCTCCTGTCGGAGCAAAGCCGCGCACGTTACCCCGACGAGGAGGGGTACGTCGAGCGGGACGGCGTCCGGGTCTTCTACGAGGCCTACGGCGAGGGCGAGCAAACGGTTCTCCTGCTCCCGACCTGGTCCCTCATCCACTCCCGGCACTGGAAGATGCAGATCCCGTATCTCGCCCGGCACTTCCGCGTGGTCACGTTCGACGGGAGAGGGAACGGCAAGTCCGACCGACCGGGCGATTCCGATGCGTACGCCGAAACCGAGTTCGCTGCGGACGCGCTCGCCGTCATGGAGGCGACCGGTACCGAGCAGGCGTTTCTCGTCTCGCTTTCGCTCGGCTCGCAACGCGCACTGCTGCTGGCCGCCGAGCAGCCGGACCGCGTCCGCGGCGCCGTCTTTATCGCGCCGTCGCTCCCGATCGCGCCGGGGCACGACTACCGTCGCGTTCACCCTTTCGCCGAGCCGCTCGCCACCGACGAGGGCTGGGCGAAGTTCAACGCTGCCTACTGGCTCCGCGACTATCCGCGCTTCGTCGAGTTCTTCATCTCGCAATGCCTGACCGAGCCCCACTCGACGAAGCCGACCGAGGATGCGGTCGGCTGGGCCCTGGACACCGACGGTGAGACGCTCGTCACCGCCTCGAAGAGCCGCTCCTTGACCGAGCAGACGGTCCGCGATCTCTGCGCGCGCGTTCGCTGCCCCGTCCTCGTGATCCACGGCGATGAGGATGCAGTCAGCCCACACCGGCGCGGCGAGGCCTTGGCGGACGCGACGCGCGGAGCGCTCGTGACGATGGCGGGAAGCGGACACTTCCCGCACGTCCGCGATCCCGTCAAGGTCAACCTGCTGCTGCGTGAATTCGTGCAGCCGCCCCCGCCGGCGCCGCGCTGGGTGCGCGGCAAGTCGAGGCGCAAGCGCGCGCTCTACGTCTCGTCGCCCATCGGCCTCGGCCACGCCCAGCGCGACGCGGCGATCGCCGACGAGTTGCGCATGCTCCACCCGGACCTGGAGATCGACTGGCTCGCACAGCACCCGGTCACCGCGGTGCTCGAGGCGCGGGGCGAGCGGATCCACCCCGGCAGCGCGCACTTGGCGAACGAGTCCAGGCACATCGAGAGCGAGTCCGCGGAGCACGACCTGCACTGCTTCCAGGCGATCCGGCGGATGGACGAGATCCTCCTCAACAACTTCATGGTCTTCCACGACATCGTCCGCGACGACCACTACGACCTCTGGATCGGGGACGAGGCGTGGGAGCTCGACTACTACCTGCACGAGAACCCCGAGGAGAAGCGTGCTGCCTACGTGTGGCTGACCGACTTCGTCGGCTGGCTGCCGATGTCGGACGGGGGTGAGCGCGAGGCTTTCCTGACCGCCGACTACAACGCCGAGATGATCGAGCACATCGCGCGCTTCCCGAGGCTGCGCGATCGTGCGCTCTTCGTCGGAGACCCGGACGACGTCGTGCAGGACCGCTTCGGGCCAGATCTGCCGCTGATCCGGGACTGGACGCTCGAGCACTACGACTTCCCCGGCTACGTGACCGGCTTCGACCCGGCCGACTTCGCCGACCGAGAGGCGTTGCGGCACGAGCTCGGCTACCTGCCCGGGGAGCGGGTCTGCATCGTCACGGTCGGCGGCTCCGGCGTGGGCGAGCACCTCCTTCGTCGCGTGATCGACTCCTATCCCGCGGCCGCGCGCCACGTCGAGGGGCTGCGGATGATCGTCGTCGCCGGGCCGAGAATCGATCCGGCGACGTTGCCGTCGCACGACGGCTTGGAGATCCGGGCATACGTCCACGACCTCTACCGCCATCTGGCTGCGTGCGACCTTGCCGTCGTCCAGGGCGGGCTGACGACGTCGATGGAGCTGACGGCGAATCAGCGGCCGTTCCTCTACTTCCCGCTGCGCCATCACTTCGAGCAAAACTTCCACGTCCGCCACCGGCTCGAGCGCCACGGCGCCGGGCGGTGCATGGACTTCGAAAACGACGGCCCCGACGAGATCGCGAAGGCGATCGCCGAGGAGATCGGACGCGAGGTCGACTACAGGCCGGTGGACGGTGGCGGCGCGGCGCGAGCGGCGGCGTTGATCGCGGAGCTGCTCTAAGGGCTCAGAGCAGGCGGGGCTCGATGAGCTCCTCGCCCGCGGGCGTGACCCGGTAGCCGCGGGCGCCGTCGCGCTGGCTGACGACGTCCCGCAGCTCGGACCCCTCGAAGTGCAGCGCCGCGTCGTCGTCGGCCGCGTAGCCGGGCGGCAGCACTCCCTCGCGCACGAGCCGCGTGAAGGTGGGACGCCGTTCCGGCTCTCCGTCGTAGTGCGGGCAGAAGCTGCCGGGCAGAAAGCCGAGTCCGTTCCCGAGTGCGCGCAGCTCCGGCCCGTACGAGTCGGTGACGGAGTCCTCGAACCAACAGTTCGCCCCGGCGCTCCAGCCGCCGAGGACGGCGCCGCGCTCCCAGGCTTCACGCAATGCGAGGTCGACCCGGTGCACGCGCCAGATCGCGAGCATGTTCGCCGTGTTGCCACCATTGACGTAGACGATGTCGGCAGCGGCGACGCGCTCGGCGGGCCGTTCGGGCATCCCGAAGAGCGTCACGACGTCGATCTCGCAGTCACGCGCGCCAAAGGCTTCGCGGAACAGCGCGATCCGATCGTCGCTGTCGGCGGCGGCTGTCGGGAGGTAGGCGAGGCGCGGGCGCGGCTTGCCGCTCAGCTCGAGTAACAAGTCTTCCAGCTTCGAGGTGGCGCTGAGCACATCGCCTCCGCCCATGGCGATGATGTGACCGCTCACGCCGCGAGTGTAGATTCCCCGCCTGATGGGCTACGTCCACGACTTCGACGAGGAGACGACCGGCGGCCGCGAGCTGCTGGGCGGCAAGGGGATCGGTCTCGCGGAAATGACCGCGCTCGGCGTCCCGGTGCCGGCCGGCTTCACGATCACGACCGACGCCTGCCGCGCGTACATGGCCTCGGGCGGCGTGCTTCCGGACGGTCTAGAGGGAGAGATCGCCGAGCACATCGCGTCGCTCGAGGCGAAGGCCGGCAAGCGCTTCGGCGATCCCGACGATCCGCTGCTCGTCTCCGTGCGCTCGGGCGCCGCGGTCTCGATGCCGGGGATGATGGACACGATCCTCAACCTCGGCCTGAACGACGAGGCGGTCGCCGGGCTCGCGAAGACCACCGGCAACGACCGCTTCGCCCGCGACTCCTACCGGCGACTGATCCAGATGTACGGCGAGGTGGTGGAGGGGGTCGAGGGCCACCGCTTCGAGCAGTCGCTCACCGACATGAAAGCCAAGCGGGGCGTCAAGCAGGACGTTGAGCTCTCAGCCGAGGATCTGGCCGAGCTGATCGAGACCTTCAAGCGGACCTACGCCGAGGAGACGGGAAGCCCGTTCCCCCAGGACGCCCGTGCGCAGCTCGAGAAGGCGGTGCGCGCCGTGTTCGAGTCGTGGAACTCGCCCCGCGCGCAGGTCTACCGCCGCACGTACGAAATCCCGGACGAGCTCGGCACCGCGGTCAACGTCGTCCAGATGGTCTTTGGCAACAAGGGCGAAGGATCGGGCACCGGCGTCTGCTTCACGCGCGACCCCTCGACCGGCGCGAGCGGGCTCTACGGCGAGTTCCTCCAAAACGCGCAGGGCGAGGACGTCGTCGCCGGCATTCGCACGCCCGAGCCGATCGCGCGGATGCAGGAGCTGCTCCCCGAGGCGTACGCCCAGCTGCTGGAGACCATCCGCCGGCTGGAAGAGCACTACCGCGACATGCAGGACATCGAGTTCACGGTCGAGGAGGGAACGCTCTACCTGCTCCAGACGCGATCCGCGAAGCGGACGGCGGCGGCTGCGCTGCGGGCCGCGGTGGAGATGGTCGAGGAGGGCCTGATCTCGAAGGAAGAAGCCGTCGCGCGCATCGATCCCGCGCAGCTCGACCAGCTCATGCACCCGATGATCGACCCGACCGCCGAGGTGAAGGTCGTCGCCAAGGGGCTGAATGCCTCGCCGGGCGCCGCCTCGGGGACGATCGTCTTCGATGCCGACACCGCCGAGACGCGCGGCAAGGCGGGGGAGAGCGTCATCCTCGTGCGCTGGGAGACGACGCCGGACGACTTCCACGGGATGGTGCAGGCCGCCGGGATCCTGACCGCGCACGGCGGGCTCACCTCGCACGCCGCGGTCGTCGCGCGGGGCATGGGGACGCCGTGCGTGACGGGCTGCGAGGCGCTGCACGTCGACGTGCGCGCGAAGACGGCGCGCCTCCCGGGGCACGAGCTGAAGGAGGGCGACACGATCACGATCGACGGCGGCACCGGCGAGGTGATCATCGGCTCCGTCCCGCTCGTGCCGCCCCAGATCAACGACGACTTCTCGGCCGTCCTCGAGTGGGCCGACGGAATCCGGAGGCTCAAGGTGCGCGCGAACGCGGACACGCCCGAGGATGCGACCAAGGCCCGCGAGTTCGGCGCCGAAGGGATCGGCCTCTGTCGGACCGAGCACATGTTCGCCGACGCCGACCGGCTCGAGCTGATGCGTGAGCTGATCCTCGCCGCCGACGAGGAGGGACGCCGCTCCGCGCTCGAGCGGCTGCTTCCGATCCAGGAGGCAGATTTCGAAGGGATTTTCGAGGCGATGGCCGGCTTCCCGGTCACGATCCGCCTGCTCGACTGGCCCCTGCACGAGTTCCTGCCCGCGCTCGACCAGGAGCAGGACGAGCGCATGCGCGAGCGGATCCGCGGGCTCCAGGAGTCGAACCCGATGCTCGGCTGGCGCGCGTGCCGGCTCGGGCTCTTCTACCCTGAGATCTACGAGATGCAGGTGCGCGCCATCGTCCGCGCGGCGACGACGGTGCGCGAGCGTGGCGGACAGGCACCGCTCGTCGAGATCATGCACCCGCTCGTGGGCTTCGGCGAGGAGCTAAGGCGCCTGCGCGAGCTGACGCTTCGCGTCGTTGAGGAGGAAGGCGGGCTCGAGCTGCTCATCGGGACGATGATCGAGCTGCCGCGCGCCTGTGTCCGCGCAGACGAGATCGCCGAGCATGCCGACTTCTTCTCTTTCGGCACGAACGACCTGACGCAGACGGCGCTCGGGCTCTCGCGCGACGACGCCGGCCGCTTCCTCTCCCACTACCTGGAGACGGGCGTGCTCGACCGCGACCCCTTCGAGACGATCGACCAGGACGGCGTCGGCGACCTGATGCAGATCGCCGTCGAGCGCGGCCGCAGCGTCCGCGAAAACCTCAAGCTGGGGATCTGCGGCGAGCACGGCGGCGAGCCGAAGTCAGTCGCCTTTTGCCACCGGCTCGGCCTCGAGTACGTGTCGTGCTCGCCTTATCGCGTCCCGCTTGCACGTCTCGCTGCCGCGCAGGCGGCACTCGCGGAGCAGGGGATCAGCGCGGTCGCAATCGGCGGCTAGACGGGTGTCCACCTCGCTGACCGCCGGGCTGCCAGACTACGAGGATGCTGCATCGGCTGCGTGAGTTCATCCGTCGACTGATCGTGCGCTCGACCTCGATGTACGACTGACGCGCGCGACGACCCGGCCTAGTTCGCCGGAGTCGAGCTCTCGAACTAGGCGTACCCGCGTACCTTCCAGTACGCGACCGCGACGCTGAGAACGCCGATCGCGACAAGGCTGGCGATCGAGACGAGGTCGATCCGGCTGTACACGGCGCTGCGCTTGCCCAGCTTCGAGAGCGCGAGGATCGCGAGCGCGCCGCCGGCGAGGCCGCCGAGGTGGCCGCCGATCGAGATGCCCGGAACGGCGAAGGTGAATGCGAGATTGACGACGAGCAGCGTGATTGCGCTGCCGCCGAGCACGAACGTCTGCTGCCGCTCGAGCACGATGGCCGCGCCGAGGATGCCGAAGATCGCGCCGGAAGCACCGACGGTCACCGCGGTCGGACTCGCGATCAGCGCGCCCGCGGAGCCCGCCAGGCCGGCGACGAGGTAGAGCAGCACATAGCGCACGGGCCCGAGCCAGTCCTCGAGCGGCCGTCCGATCCACCAGAGCGCGAGCATGTTCATCCCTAGGTGAATCGGCCCGTAGTGGAGGAAAGCCGCGGTCAGCAGCCGCCACCACTCCCCGTGCGCGACGAGCGGCCCGAAGAGCGCCCCGTTCTCGAAGATCCAGCCGGAGTTCGCGTTGACCGACGCGCCGCCGGCGAGCTGGAGCAGGTAGATACCGACCATGCTCGCGATCAGGGTCTTCGTGACGATCCCGGGGTTGCGCGTCGTGCGGCGCCGCACCGTCTGGACGGCGCGCGCTGCGCCCTTCGCCTGGCCCGAGTGGTCGGGACAGCGGATGCCGACGGGCGCGAAGACCATGCAGTCCGGACAGATCCCGCGGCCGCACTCCGAGCAGGAGACACCCGTCTCGCGGTCCGGGTGCCGGTAGCACCTGAGCAGTTCCGCCATCCCGATTAGCCTAGCCACCGTGAAGGTTCACGTCGCGTTCACACCCGACGAGGCAGCCGCCGCTCCGACGGGGATCGTGATCGACGACCTCCGCGCGACCTCGACGATCGCGCAGGCGCCCTCCGCCGGCTACCACAACGTCTTCTGGGTGGCCGAGATCGAGCAGGCGCGGATCGAGCCACGCGCGGCTCTACTTTCCCCACCTCAAGTCGCACGGCGCGGAAGTTGGAGGCAGACGGCAAAGGCTAGCCACTCGGCCTAAGTGCTTTTGGGAGGCGGGCCGACCTTTAGGGGTCTTCGCGAAGCGGGATCTGCTCCCGCAGATCCCGCTTCTGCGGCAAAGGACAGTTTGACAGGAACACCTGTTCGGGTATAGAACATATGTTCGTATGATCGCCTGTCTCCTCATCCCCGGCTTCGAACTGCGAGCGGCGCTGCGGGAGCGGCCGAGGCTGGCGCTCGAGCCGGCTGCGCTCGCGCCGGTGCCGGGAACGGAGCCGTTCGTC
>JBKJSM010000123.1:0-10738 GCA_046594445.1 Gaiellaceae bacterium
GACGAAGCTCTACTTCAAGGACGGCAAGGTCAAGATCGAGCTTGCGCTGGCGCGCGGCAAGGAGAAGGGCGACAAGCGCCGCACGATCGCCGACCGTGACGCGAAGCGGCAGATGGACAGAGCGCTGAAGTCCCGCCGCTAAGGAAGCGGCACGCGCGGGACGGAGACGACGCCCAGCCGCTCGAGGATTCTCCCGCTCTCGTCGGCAAGCGCGTCGGCGTTCGAAGCGCCGGCCTCCGCGAGTGCGTTCAGGGTCAGTGCGATCTCGTAGTCGACCTTTGCGGGTCGTGCGGCGACGAGGCTCGCTTCCAGCGCCTCGAGCGCAGCGGGGAGGTTGCCGGACTGCAACAGCGCGTAGCCGCGGATCCGCTCCAACATCGCTGTCAGGACGACTGTCGATCCAGCTTCGCGCGCCTGCTCGAGCGCCCCTTCCGAGCGCGCGATCGCGAGCTCCGGCTGCCCTCCGGCAAAGAGCGCGAGCTCTGCGAGCCGGGCTTGGGTTTCGAGGACGAAGCCGCCAGCCTGGATCGAGTCGAATCCCGCGAGAGCCGCCTGGAGGAGCTCGTCGGCCTCTTCGAGCCGTCCGGCGCGAGCTGCCGCGCGACCGAGGTTGGCGCGCGCCACGGTGAACAGCAGCGGATTCCCTGCCGCATCGGTCACGTGCCTGACCTCCTCGAACAGCTCTACGGCCGCCGCCAGGTGACCCTGGTCAGAGAGGATCTCGCCGATGTTGTTCGTCAGCGTCGCCGCGCCGAGCACGTCGCCGATCCGGTCCATGAACTCCTTGCTCAGGCGATAGCAGTCCAGCGCGTCGTCCCAGCGGCCTTCGTAGTACGCGTCGATGCCCATGTTGTTGAGCGTCTTCGCCTGACCGCCGAGATCGCCGAGGTCCTCGTAGATCGGGAGTGCGATCCCGCGGTAGACCTCTCGTTCGGGGCTGGCCATGGAGGTGTAGGCGAGGTGGAGAAGGTAGTAGGCGTGGGCCACGTTGGGCAGGTCCCCGACCGCATTGGCCTCGTCGAGCGCTCGCTTGCACCAGCCGACGCATTCGGCCAGGTCTCCCTGGCGGTAGCGGACGCCTGCGGTCGCCAGCGCGAGCTGGACGAGGAGCTGGGTCTGCTTCGGCCCCTCGGGCAGGGCGTGAGCTGAGCGTCGCGCACGCGCGTACCAGCGGAGCGCGTCCGAGTATCTGCCGCTCGCCTCTCGCACGTGTCCCTCCTTGAGGAGTAGCGGGAGCTGCTCCGGCGCGGCGCTTGGGAGGAGCCGCCGCGCCTTTGCGAGCGCCGCGCCCGCTTCGGACAGCAGGCCGGCCGGGAGGCAGACATCCGACAGCGCCACCCACACCCGCGCTGCCTCGGGCGGCGTCAGGTTCGCGACTCGCGAAGCGGACTTGAGCGCGAGGCGGTAGAACGTCGCCGCTTCGGCGTTCGCATGCTTCTCGCGTGCGCGATCGCCGGCGGTCAGCGCGTACTTCCAGGTCTTCGCATCCTCGCGAGCGCGGGAGAAATGGAGCGCGAGCATCTCCGCGACCTCATCGGAATGCGCGCCGTAGCGCTTCTCGTAAGCCCGACCGGCCTGCCCGTGAAGCTCTTCGCGCCGGCGATACGACAACCCTTCGTACGCAGCGTCCCTGATAAGCGCGTGGCGGAAGCGGAACGCGCCCGCAACGTCAGGATCGCGCTCGACGAACTCAATGAGGCGGTCCCACGCCTCCGACTCGAGGAAGGCGTCCGGCTCCTCGCCGAGCGCGGCGGCCAGCAGCTCTCCCGCGAAGCTGGATCCGAACACGGACGCCCAGCGTAGGAGCGCCCGATCGTCCGGCCCGAGCGCGTCGATCCTCGACGCTACGACCGCTTCCAGGCTCTCCGGCAGCTGCTCCGGCTCGCCCGCTGTGTCCGCAGCGAGGAGCTCTTGCAGGAAGAGCGGGTTGCCGCCGGCGCGCTCGGTGATCGCTTCGAGATCGGCGGACGACAGCACGCGGGAAGCTGCACCGGTGGCCAGCCGCCGGGCCGCGTCTCGGGAGAGTGGGTCGAGCCTGATCGTCAGTGCCGGCACGGGCGGCGTGCACTGCGCGGGCGAGAAGCCTCCGTCCACCGGCCGCCGAGTCACGCAAGCGAACCAGGGTCGTGTCGAGAGGTTCGACCCCAGGTGCCGCAAGAGCTCCGAGGAGGCCTCGTCCATCCAGTGGACGTCCTCGAAGAGGAACATCGTCCGGGTTGGGAGGAGCGCATGAAGGAGGCTTGTGACCACACCATGCAGGCGCGCACGCCGGAAGGCGGGCTGGAGCTCCTCCACCTCGCGTGTCGGCTCGACGTCGATGTCGAGCGGCAGGGCAAGCAGCGGTACCCACGGGACGAGCTCGGGCGCGATCTGCTCGAGCCGACCGGAGAGGACAGCCGTGTTCGCGGCGGCGCTGCCGTTGAGGCCCGCGCCGACGAGCGAGCGGAGCACGTCACGGAAGGCGAAGTACGGCGTCGACGACTCGTACTGCTCGCAGGCGGAGTGGAGGATCGTCATCTCTCCCGCCTGTATCTGGATTTCCTCGAGTAGCCGGGACTTGCCGATGCCCGCGTCGCCGACGAGCTCGACGAGGCTGCCGAATCCGGCCTGGACGGGAGCCAGGGCGGCGCCGAGGATCGCGAGCTCGCGCTCGCGGCCAACGAGCTCGAGCCTGCTCGCCTCCCGTGGCTTCCGCGTCCCTACGACTGCCCCGACCACGACCGCTCGCACGGGCTCGGCCTTTCCTTTCACGTGAAACGGCTCGAGCTCTCGGGCGTCGAAGCTCGTCAGCGACTGGTGGAGCACGGATGCTTCCGCGAGCACCTGCCCGGGCTCCGCACGGGCCGTCAACCGGGCAGCCAGCGCGGCCGTATCGCCGAGGATCGTGTACGTGCGCCGCAAACGGCCGCCAACCTCGCCCGCGAAGACCCTGCCCCGGTTCACGCCTATCCGAAGAGGGAGTTCGAGCGGCGCCTCGATCACGGAGCGCACGGTGCGGAGCATTCGCTCCTCGTCGTTCGCCCAGGTACGCGGCGCACCTGCGACGAGGACGATCTTTCCTCCGTCTGCGTCGATGTCGCTCTCCAGGAAGCACACGCCGTGCTCACTCGCCGCCTTCTGGATCGTCGAGACGAGGTCCGCGAGCGCGTTCGCCAGCCGACTCGATCCTTCCCGCGCGAGGAGCGCGTCGACTCCGCCGAAGTGAAGGAAGGCGACAGTCGCCGTTCGGTGCTCGGCCTCGAGCGACGCCGACGCCACATGCGCGCGGAGCTCGGCCGGAACGAGGTGCTCGAGGCGAACGTCGGCGCCAACAGAGAGCGGAGCCGGTCTCGGCGCGACTCGGGGACATGCGCGCAGGAGGGTGCCGGCTCCCTTGGTTTTTCCGAGCAGCTGGGGCGCGAGAGCGGCCGCGGCCGAAGGGCTCAGCAGGATGTCGCCCGCCTCCGCCGTCGACTCCATCAGCACCGTCTCGGTCGCGGCAGGGCCGGTGACGATCAGCTCGAGATGCGACTCGCCGACGAGGAAGAAATGGAAGCGGCCGGTGTTCAGGCCGACGTGCATCTTCAGCCTCACCGGGCCGGCGCTCGTCTGCGGAGGGCCGAGGTCGCGGAGCGCCTTTCGCATGCCGTGGGCCGCGGCGGCGGCGCGCTCCGTGTGCTCCTCTCCGTCGAAGAACAGGAGCAGAGCGTCCCCACCGAACTTGAGAAGGCCTCCGCCGAAGTCGTACGCGACGTCGAGGAGCCTCGTGAACGTCACGTTCATGACGCCGGTCACCTCCTCGGCGCCTGCCCGACCGAGGCTCGAGAGACGTTCGGACATCTGCGTGAAGCCCGAGATGTCGACGAATGCCATCGTCCCAGCGAGCTCGCGGAAGCGAGCGTCGGGCTCCTCTGCCAGCCATTCGATCGCGACCCTTGGGACGTATGTCGAGAGCTGCGCCGGCTCGCGCCCGGGGAGCCGCACCGGTTGCGATGACGTCACTGTCCGATTGTTACGCGTATTGACATTCTCCGATAGGTGTCGTATGAGTTTGTTGGCACTAATTGCGGATGGGGTAAAGGGGAAGCAGGGCGTATGGGGCGTGTGGCTCCAACTCGATTGGTCATAGCGGCTGCGGTCGCCTTTTCGGTCGCCGTGCTGCCCGCTGGAGGCGCGGACAGCCTCACGCCGGCCGGGACGACCTTGGTCCTCGTCCCCGGCGGCTCGCAGACGGTGGAGCAGGTGCTGCACCTGGATGCCCTGCCGCAGAAGGCGGACGTCGTGATCGCCGTCGACACCACCGGCAGCATGGGCGGGGCGATCGCCGATGCGAAGGCGGATGCGACCGCGATCGTGAACGGCGTCAAAGGGTTGATCCCGGGCGCGCGCTTCGCGGTCGTCGACTTCAAGGACTATCCGTTCAGCCCGTTCGGGGAGCCCGGCGACTTCCCGTATCTCCTGCGACAAGCGCTGACCTCGAATGCAACGGCCGTGCAGACGGCGGTTGACGAGCTGGTCGCGAGCGGGGGCAACGACATCCCGGAGTCGCACAACCGTGTCTTCTACGAGACCTACACCGCCGCCCACGGATACGACCCGCAGGCGACGCGGATCCTGATCGTCCTGACTGACGCCATCCCGCACGACAAGGAGCAGGCGAGCACGTATTCGCAGTGCGGCAACACGTTGAACAACGACCCCGGCCGAGACGCCACCGAAGGGACGGCCGACGACCTTCGGACCGCAGCCACCATCGCCGGGCTTCGCGCGAACAACACGACGCTCTCGGTGATCACGTATACAACCAGCACGTCGGTGACGGGCTGCCTGAAGGCGCTCGCGGAAGCGACCGGCGGTAGTCAGGTGGCGAGGGGAGACACGGGCAGCCTCCTCACGCTGATTCAAAACGTTGTCACTCAGCAGGCGCAGCGGATCGACGGGATCACGTTCAAAGTCACGCCCGCCTCGTACGCCTCGTGGCTGTCGTTCACACCGCCGACGCCGTACGGGCCCTTCACGGCGCCGCGCGACATCCCGTTCACGGAGACGATCACGGTGCCGGCCGGCGCGGCACTCGGCTCCCACGCGATCACGGTCACCGCGCTCGTCGACGGGGCGGAACGAGCGACGCACACCGTCAACGTAGACGTGAAGTTGCAGGCGATCGGCGGTCTCTCGATCGCGGTCGACCGGCGGTCGGCACAGGCCGGTATCGCTTCCTTCCCGCCCAGTGTCGTGCCGGCCGCGCGCATTCCCTTCTTCGGCGGCGCCTCCGTCGGCTCGATCCCGGTCGGCTCGATCCCGGTCGGCTCGATCCCGGTCGGCTCGATCCCGGTTGGCTCGATCCCGGTCGGGTCGATCGGGCTGCTCTCCCTGCCCGTGGGCTCGATCCCGGTGGGCTCGATTCCGGTTGGCTCGACCCCGGTCGGCTCGATCGGGCTCGACGGGATCCTCGTCTCGTCGCTCCCGATCGCTCCTGGCAGCGGCACGACCTGGGCGGAGATTCTCGCCGGCACCCCGCTTGCCGGGCGCCCGCTCCAGACGCTGACGCTGCTCGACGTGGCGAAGGATGAAACCGCCGGCGCGCGCTTCAACGTGCTCCAGCTGAAGGACGTGCCCTTCTTCTCGTCGCTCCTGCGCGGTGTCAAGCTCGCCTCGGCGCTGCTCGGCAACGCAAAGCTGTCGGACATCCCCGCCCCCGGGGCGGCGGGCTCCTGGATCGCGCTGCTGGACGCGAGCGGCGGTGACTCCGACGGGGTCACGGCCACGAACACGGTGCTCGGGCTCGACCTCGCCGGCCGCCTCGGCTCGACGCCCGTTGGCTCGATCCCGGTCGGCTCGATCCCGGTGGGCTCGATCCCGGTGGGCTCGATTCCCGTCGGGAGCATCGTGCTCGAGCGAACCAGGCTTGCCGGAGTCCTCGTGTCGGTACTGGGCGCGAACCAGGGCGTCGTCGACTGTGGCGGGGGCTACTGCACGGCAACGCGCACGCTCGGAGAGGCGCAGCGCGATGGAAAGATCCTGAGCTCGGCGAAGATCGCCGACCTCGATCCGGCCCTCGACGCCACAGGGATCACGCTGGCCGAGCTGATCGCGGCGCTGATCGGCCTGGACAACTATCCGTGGCATCAGGTCCCCCTCGTCGGGCTGCAGGACGTCGCCGGCACCGGGCAGCAGGCTCGGTACACCGTCGAGCTCGACCTGGCGTGCAATCTCGCGACCTCGCTCTCCGGCGTCAAGCTCGCCTTGCCGTCGGGTTTCGTGCCCGTCGCCGGGAGCGCGCGTTGGAGATTCGGCGCCGCGACCCCGGTGCCCGGCGCCGACGCCACCCAGGAGCGCCTCGGGTTCACGTGGTCTCCCCCCGCGAGCGTCTGCGGGGCATCCACGCTGACGCGGCACGTCAAGTTCGAGGTCGACACCTTCGCCGGACTGGAGCTCGGCGACTTCACAGCTGCAGCTACCGCCACCGCGTTGAGCGGCGCGTCGCTGTCGGTCTCGGGCCAGGCGCCGATCCTCGTCGTGCAGAACCACGAGGCGAACGACACCGAGGCGTCCGCGACCACGATCGAGAAGAACCGGGTCTACGCCTTCCACGTCGCCTCGGCCGGCGACAAGGAGATCTTCTCGCTCCCGATCCCCGCGCGCAACACCCGCACGAAGATCTCTCTCTCCGTGCCCGACGGCGCAGATCTCGACCTCGTCCTCGGCAAGCCCGCGACCACCGCTCTCAACTCGGCGCCGGTCGGCTCGATCCCGGTCGGCTCGATTTCGGTCGGCAGCATCGCCCTCCCCGACGAGGGCGCGACCGTGAACGACGCCACGCGCTCGCCGCAGCCCGACACACTCCAGGACATCCCGGTCGGCTCGATTCCCGTCGGCAGCATCTCGGCCAACAGAGGCTCCGTCGACGAAGCCGTGCAGCTCGTCTCGCAGGGCGAGAGCGGGCGCTACACCGTCGTCGTCAGCGGCTACAACGGCTCTCACAGCCCCAAGCCGGCGACGCTGTACGTCACCGAGACGCCGCCGCCGCCGTTGCCGGCTTGTGCAGCGCGGAGCTTCCTCAACCCGAGCTCGACGTTCGGGACGCTGCCCGCTTCGCTTCCCGCCGGCACGAAGACGCTCTTCCTGGTGAACCGCAACCAGATGGCCCGCCTGCACGGTGAGGCGGCCGTACAGACGCTGCTCAACTACATCGGCGACCAGGCCTCAGTCGGCACGCTCGCCGGCCGGCTGGAGGTCGCCGGCTCGGTGCTCCAGATCGACGGGGCCGCGGCGGTACGCGACGCCTATGCAACGTGGAATGCGTCTCCTTGCTCGGTCGAGGCAGCCAACGCGGCCGTGCGTGCGGCGAACGACGTCGTGGGCTCGTTGCTTGCATCGTTGCCGAACTTGAAGAACATCGTCCTGCTCGGCTCCGACGAGGTCGTCCCGTCTGGTCGCGTGCCCGACCCCGTCCTGATCTCGCCCGAGCTCGACAACGCGAGCGACCTCGCATTCACGACCGCGGGCCTCACGAACGGCAACGCCCTCTACGCGGCGGCTGCAACGAACCACATCCTGTCCGACGCGGTCTACGGCGCCTTCACGACGATACCGTGGCTCGGGCGTCAGCTGAACCTGCCGCAGGTTGCCGTATCCCGCCTGCTCGAGTCACCCGCCGAGATCGGTGGGCAGCTCGCGCAGTACGAGGCGGCAAACGGCCTGCTTGCGCCCACGACCGCGTACGTGACCGGCTACGACTTCCTCACCGACGGCGCCGAGGCCGTCCGCGACGGGCTCACCCGCCCGGGTCTCGCGACGACTCTGCAGACGAGCCCGAACTGGACGAAGACGAGCGTGACGAACGAATTCTTCGGCAACGCGGCTCCGGCGGACATCGGCTCGATCAACGCGCACTACAATCACTACCTGGCCCAGCCGGCAGCTGCGGCTAGCGCAGCCGATCTCTTCTCGACGTCGATCGTCCCAGCATCGCTGCCCGGCAGGATCCTCTTCACGATGGGCTGCCACGCCGGCCTGAACGTCGCGGACTCCCTCCTGTCCGGGGTGCTGCCTCCGGACGCGCTCGACTGGGCCCAGCGGTATGCCCAGGCGAAGGTGGCGGTCTACATCGCGAACTACACCTATGGCTACGGCGACACCGAGGCCGCGGCGCTCTCCGAGCGGCTGATGGCGCTCTTCGCGGCCCGCGCCGGGGCGGACGATCGCACGCTCGCGGAGCAGTGGGTGGAGTCGCTCCACACCTACTTCGCGACCGCGGGCACGGCCTACGGCGTCTACGACGAGAAGGTCATGATCGGCGCGAACCTGATGGGCCCGCCCTGGTACCGGGTCTCCGGCGCGCCCGCGGCCACGACGCCTGCGACCACCCCGACGACGACCGCGGGCGACGGGCTCGTCGTGGGGTCGCTCACAGTGGCGCCGACGACGACGCAGATTGGCCCCGGCGGTGGCGGCGGTCCGACGTACTGGCGTGGCGAGAGCGTCCTCGCGACCCACTACCGTCCGATTCAGCCCGTCAGCTCGACTCGGATCAGCCCGGCCGCCGGGACACCATTCGCGCGCGGCGTCTTCATTACCAGCCTCACGACGCACGACGTCACGAATGTGATGCCCGTGCTCGCGTATCCGACGGTCGACCTGGGTGCGCACGAGCCGAAGGCGAACTTCGACGAGACGTTCTTCCCTGCGAACTACGTGCTGCTGACGCGGACGGGAGCGCAGACGCGCGCCGTCGTTGCCGGCGGTCAGTTCCGGCCCACGACGGGGTCGAGTCGCGGCACGCAGCGGCTGGTCGACTCGATCTCGTTCGACGTCGCCTTCGACGGCGACGAGGGAACACCGCCAACGATTTCGGAGGTGGGCGCGGTCACGACCGGGCCGTCGACCATCCGCGTCTTCGTGCGAGCGACGGACACCTCGAGCATCCGGCGCGCTGCTGTCCTCGTCAACGCAGGTGCGGCCGCATGGCAGTTCGTGCCGCTCACCTCGCAGGGCGGTGGCCTCTTCACGGCGATCGTGACCGGGGCGACGATCAACTCCGAGATCGTCGCCGAGGTGGAGAACGTCAACGGCTACACCGGCTTCAGCACGAAGAAGGGTGAGAACTTCAACCCGATCGTCGACACGGCTGCGCCGGAGGTCATCGTCGATGCCCCGCGGCCGGACGGTGTCTACCTGCTCAACGAGGTCGTGGCGCCGAGGTTCGCCTGCTCGGACGCCGGCGGCGTGGCGACGTGCTCCGCTCCGTCCGTCGACACCTCGACGGTCGGGCCGCATACGTACAACGTCGTCGGAACAGATCTCTCGGGCGCGAGCACGCCGCACGTCGTGCCGTACGTCGTCCACTTCGCGTTCGACGGGTTCAAGCAGCCCGTCGAGAACGCCAAGCTGAACGTGGCGAAGGCCGGATCGACGATTCCGCTCAAGTGGCAGCTGCGAGACGCGGCGGGTGCATTCCAGCGTGACCTCAACTCCGTCACCTCGATCACCTCGCGCGCCAACAAGTGCCCTGCAGCCGCAACGGATCCGCTCCCGGATCAGGTGACCGAGAACGTCACCGCCCTGCGCTACGACGCGACGGCCGAGCAGTTCATCTTCAACTTGAAGACGCAGAAGGGCTGGGTCGGGACCTGCCGTACCGCGTACGTGGCGCTTGCCGACGGCACCGTGCACACGGCGGCCTTCTCGTTCAAGTAGAGCGAGCTAGCCGGCCAGCGGGCCGTTCAGCGTGATCTGGCCCGGCTCGACGACGTAGCCGTGCTGCTCGTTCAGGCGGCGGATCGGCTCGTTGCGCACCTCGTTCGAGGTCTCGAGCTTCGCGTAGCCGTTCCCCTTGGCCCAGGAGATCTGCGTCGCCTTCAACGCCGCGGCGATCCCGCGACCGCGATAGTCGCGTAGGACGCCTGTCAGGTCGTGGATCGCGACCCCTTCGCGGGAGAGGCTCGGCACGAGCTTCGCGTAGCCGACGACCTTGTCGCCCGCGAACGCCACGAAGGTCATCTCCGGCTTGTCGCTGACGCCCTGCATGTCGCGCGAGAGCCACTCCTCGTACGTCCCGATCTCGGTTACCTCCTCGCCCGGGATGTCCGGCAGCGCCTCAGACGCGACCTCGTACATCCCCTCCGCCGCATCCGGACGCTCGGCCCAGCTGTGGATCTCGATCCCGTCCGGCGGCTCGGGCTCGGGCGCCTCGATCTGCGTCAGGTCGAGCCCCAGCCTCGAGTTGCGTCCTGTCTCGCTGAACCCCTGCCGCTCCACCCAGGCAAGGCTGTCGGGGTCGTCCTCCCAGACCTCACCGCTGAGCTCGGTGACGCCGCGCTCGGCCGCCCAGCCCGACACCGCGCGGTAGAGCTCGAGTGCGTGACCGCGTCGGCGATGTGCCGGCGGGACGCGCACGTCCACGATCGCGAGGTGGGGAGGGGAGAACCAGCCGGTCAGCGCGATCGCGGCGCCGACGTCCTCGCCGTCCTCGCTTGCGAGCAGCCAGACCGTGTCGGCCGCCTGCCGCCGCCAGTCGACGTAGCCCTCCGGCGCATCCGTCCGCAAGGAGGCCGCCTGCATCGCCGCGTGCCAGCGCGCGAACGGCTCTCCCTCCGTGACCTCGACGATCTCCATTCCGCAGCTACAATAGGGGGACAAAACATACGGGGGCGACCTGGTTTCGACGTGGTCGGTTCTCCGGTAGAGCTGCAAGCCGAGGTCCCCGGTCGGCCTCGTAAAACCACCGGGAAACAGATAAATGCGAAGAACGATCTCG
>JBKJSM010000127.1:0-9830 GCA_046594445.1 Gaiellaceae bacterium
GACGAAGCTCTACTTCAAGGACGGCAAGGTCAAGATCGAGCTTGCGCTGGCGCGCGGCAAGGAGAAGGGCGACAAGCGCCGCACGATCGCCGACCGTGACGCGAAGCGGCAGATGGATCGCGCGCTCAAGTCTCGCCGGTAGCGACCGGCGGGCTTACTTGAAGGAGAAGAGCGCCGTGTGAACCGTGCCGTCGGAGAGCGCGAGGTACGCGACGCGGCAGGTTCCCGCCCACGCCCTCTCCGTGCGCCAGGTGAAGATGAACTGCTCGTTGGTCGAGTCGTATCGGAGCCCCGCAACCGTCTTGAGCGGTTTTTCCGGGACCGGCTCCTTGGCCCCATCAGCGCATCTGACTTTCTGCGACGTCATCGACGTGACCGCGTTCAGGTCGCGCTGGAAGGCGCCTGCGGCGTCGCGGAGCTGCCACTTCAGCGGGACAGTGCTCCCAGCCTTCACCAGGTTCGTCTTGGCGGCATCGACCGGCGCCTTGAAGCCCTCGTAGGCGAAGCGGACATCGTAGGGGACGCCATGGCTCGTGCTTGCGCCTGCGAGGTCGGTTCCGACGACGCCGTAGGTGTGTGGTCCGACGGTCGAGGTGTCGACCGGCGGTCCCGTGCAGCTCGCGACGCCACCCGCGTCGGAGCAGGCGAACCGCGGCGCAACGACCTGGTTCAGGAGATAGACGTCACCCGGCTTCGGTGTGTCGACGAGGATCTCGGGGGCGGACGTATCGATGATGGGGTTGAAGTTCTCACCCTTCTTCGTGCTGTAGCCGGTGTTCCCGTTCGTGTCCTGGACCTGGGCGATGATCTCGACGTTGGTGGTCGCGAGCCCTGTGACGTCTCCGGTGAAGAGGCCGCCGCCCTGGTCGTTGAGCGCGACGAACCGCCACGAGGAGTTTCCGTCGTTGACGAGCGCGGCCGCCTGCCGGATCCCTGACGTGTCGCTCGCGCGGAGGAACACCCGCACGCTCGACGGCGAGTTCACCGTCGCGCCGACCTGCGATATTTGCGGCGGCGCGGTGTCGCCGCCGGCCGCGAACGCGACGTCGTAGGAGATCGAGTCGACGAGCCGCTGCGTGCCGCGGTCCGAGCCGGGAGTGGGCCTGAACTGCCCGCCCGCGATCGTGGCGCGTGTCTGCGCGCCCGTCCGGGAGAGCAGGACGTAGTTCGCCGGGAAGAACGTCTCGTCGAAGTTCGCCTTCGGCTCGTGCGCGCCGAGATCGACGGTCGGATACGCGAGAACGGGCTTGACGTCCGGCACGTCGTGCGTGGTCAGCGCGGTGATGAAGATCCCGCGTGCCGGTGGTGTGCCCGACGCCGGCGCGAGCTGCACCGACGCTACCGGCTGGATCGGGCGGTAGTGCACCGCGAGGGTGCTCTCGCCCCGCCAAAAGGTCGGGCTCCCGCCGCCGCCCGGCCCCACCTGCGTGGAGGTCGGGGTGGTCGTGATCTGGGCGACCGTCAACCCGCCGGCGGTCGTTGTCGGCGTCGTCGCGGGCGACACCGGGCCGGGCGCGCCGGAGACCCGATACCAGGGTGGCCCCATCAGGTTTGCCCCGATCATGGCCTTCTCGTCGTAGTCGCCGTACGCCGTCCCGACCGTGGCGAAATACGTGTGGAGGCTCTCCACCCATTGCGCCGCGAGCGAGCGGTCATCGGCGCCGACGCGGGCGGCGAATAGCGCCATCAACCGCTCGGAGAGCGCAACGGCGGCCGTGTCGCCATAGCCGAAGGTGTAGTTCGCGATGTAGACGCCGACCTCGGCCTGCGCGTAGCGTTGCGCCCAGTCGAGCGCGGCCGCAGGGGCTCCGGCGGCGAAGAGGGAGTCGGCGACGTTGAGCCCGGCGTGACAGCCCATCGTAAAGAGGACGCGGCGCGGCAGGAGCGGGGGGACGATCGCCGTCGAGAAGAGGCTGGCCGCTGTCGTCGCCGCCGCGGGCTGGGCGAGGTAGTGGTTGTAGTGCGCGTTGATCGAGCCGATGTCCGCCGGGGTCGCGGCCCCGAAGAACTCGCCGTTGACCGTGGCCGTGTCCCACAGCGGATTCGTCTGGAGCGTCGGCGCGAGCGGGGAGCGGTCGAGCCCGTCGCGTACGGCCTCCGCCCCGTCCGCGAGGAAGTCGTATCCGGTCACGTAGGCGGTCGTGGGAGACAGAAGGCCGTTCACCGTCTCGTACTGCAGGAGCTGGCCCTCGATCTCGGCCGGAGACTCGAGCAGCCGCGAGACGGGGACTTGCGGCAGGTTGAGCTGCCGTCCGCGCCACGGAATCGTCGTGAACGCCCCGTAGACCGCGTCGGTCATCATCTGGTTGTCGGCCGCCGCGGCGTAGAGCGCGTTGCCGTTCGTGAGCCCCGCGGTCGTGAACGCGAGGTCGGAGGCGTTGTCGAGCTCGGGCGAGAGCTGCACGGGGTCGGGCACCCGTCCGGCCGGCACGACCTCGTCCGAGCCGAGCAGAACGATGTACTCGAGGTTCGGCAGCGAGGCGAGATACGAGCCGACGACCGCGTTGTTGGCGCGCACGACGTCGTTGGCCGCCGCGACCGAGCAGGGGGAGGTGTTCCAGGCGCCGTACGCGGTCTGGACCGCCGTCGCGCCGTCGAGCTGGAGCACCGAGCCCAGCACCTCCGGTCGCGCGGCGAGCGTCCCCGGCGTGACCTGGTCGCCGACGTACGCGAGCAGGTCGGCGACGGCGGACTCGCCGTGCAGACGCGCCATCTGGTTGCGGTTCACGAGGAAGAGCGTCTTCGTGCTTGCCGGCAGCCCGCCGGGAAGCGTCCCGAAGGTGGCGCTGGCATGGCCGAAGCTCCGCGCGGTGCACGGCGGGAGCGGCGGCGCCGGTGTCTCGGTCACGTAGAGCGTCGCCGGCTTCACGCTGTGCGAGCCGTTGTAGCCGCTGACGGTGATCGTGTACGAGCCTCCCTCGCCGTCCGAGGTCACCTGCACCGCCTCGTCCGCCGAGCCGCGGCTGGCCGAGACGCTGCCCACGGGCACCGAGCCGACGGGAATGTCCTGCAGCGTCTCCGGCTGGGGAGACCGGGCCGCGTCGTTCGTCGTCGCTCCCTCGTCCGGGATCGCGACGCTGCCGACCGGGACCGACCCGACGGGCGCCGAATTGAGCGCCGACGTCGCGGGCTTCCCGATCACGAGGTCGAGGTCGGCGCCATCCGGCACGTTCAGAAGCACCTTCGTGCGGGTGTTTCTGGCCGGCACCGGCAGCGAGAAGACTTCCGTGTCTCCCGACGACGCGACGTGGAAGACGACGACCTTGCTCTTCTGGATCGGCGTCGGTGAGGAAGCGGTGTCGTTCGCCTCGTGGTTCTGGCCGACGAGGACGGGAGCCTGGTCCGAGACCGACAGCGTGCCGCCGTCCGAGGCAGAGACCGTGGCCGCGGTGGGGAAGTCGCCGAGCTCGAGCCCTGCGAACGCGTCGAAGCCGAGCGTGACGTGCCGAGTCGCTGTCGACGCGCCGCAGTCGTTCGCGGGAGGCGCCCATGCGAACCTGTCGCCGCTCTTGGACGCATCCGGCCCCGGCACCGGCGCGGCAGTGCCGAATGCCCAACGCGCGCTCCCGCCGACCGGCAGGAAGCCGGCCGGCAGTGCGACCTTGACAGCCGTGACGTTCTTCGCAAGCCCGCAGTCGAGGTCGAACTCGACGGTGTAATGCGGGTTGACGCCGGTGCCGGCGATGTCCTGGAGACCGTTGAGCGGGATCGTCTGCCACGGATAGTTCTCCAGACCGAGGAACGCAGCAATCAGCTCCGCGAGCGTGATCCCCTCCGAGTCGAGCACCGGGTCGAGGTCGGCGATCGTCGCCGTGCCCTTAATCTGGCCGGCCGTCTGCGCGCCGCCGAACGTCAGCGCCGAGTCGCAGACGCCGCCACAGTCGACGACGAGAGGGAGGTTGTTCGCACCGAGCGCCGACACGAGGACGGACGCGAGACGGGTGCGGCGCAGGTCGACGCTGCCGACGGGCACCGAGCCGACCGGCGTGCTGGCGGGCACCGACCCGACCGGAACCGAGCCGACGGGGATCGAGCCCAGCTGTCCCGCGATGTCCACGCCGAGCACGGTGTTCTTCGTCTGGTCCAGAGCAGCCGGCCATGTCGCGCCGCCGGGGAGAGGGACTTGTGCCAGCGTCGCGTTACCGAGCAGGACGGACGCGAGCTTGACGCCGCGCAATAGAGAGGTGAGGAACGACACGTGCTTGAGCTGCAGTGCGTTGAAGCGAGCACCCGCGGTGGCGTCCTTCGCCACGTCGAGCAGCGTGAGCGTCTGCAGCGGCCGGCCGGCGAGGGGCGTGCCGGCGAGGATCGCCGCCCACGTCGTGCCGCTGGCAGGGTCGAGCGGGAGCGACGAGAGCAGGATCCGGTCGAGCCCGACCGAGCCGACGGGGACCGAGCCGACCGGCACAGAGCCGACGGGCACCGAGCCCACCGGCAGGGAAAGCAGCCCGACCGAGCCGACCGGGACCGAGCCGACGGGAACGGAGCCGACCGGGACGGAGCCGACCGGCACGGAGCCGACAGGCACGGAGCCGACGGGGACGGAGCCGACGGGAACCGACCCCACCGGCAGCGAGGCGACGCTCGCGCCTCCGAAGAAGGGCACGCGCGTAGCTGGCACGACGCTCGCGGGGAAGGCGGCGATGCCCACCGGAACGGAGCGCCGGTCGACGTCGACCTGGAGCCCCCCGATGGCCTGGAGCGCGACGTTGAGGCTCACTGTCTGGGTTGCCCGCTCGGCCCCGTCCACGATCGCCTTGACGGTGAACGTGTGCGAACCCAGCGCCGCGTCCTCCGGCACCGTGATCGTCTCGGAGAAGGGTATGTCGCGCGGCGCCGTGAACGGACCGTACGGGGCCGGCGGCGTGAAGCTGACCCACGAGGCGTACGAAGCCGGCTGGACGCGGAAGGTGATCTCGTCGATCTTCTGCGCCTGTGTCGTGACGGCATTCTGGATCAGCGTGAGCAGGCTCCCGGTGTCCCCCCGAGCGATCTGGCTGCCTCCGGTCGCCTCCGCGAGCGCCTTCAGGCACGCCGTGACGGAGGAGGACGTCGTGTACGTGATCGCCGACATCGTGGTGTGCCGGGCGACGAGCCCGTCGATCACGGTCTTGGTGGGCAAGTCGTCCGAGCCGACGACGCCGTTGCGCCCGAGGTCGGTCGGCGGGGTGTTCGGGCAGGCCGGGAAGGCCGTCGCTTGGCCTGCATCGTGGGGGAGAGCATCGGTGAGGACGATCAGGATCCGCGTCGCCTGCGCGTCGTAGAGGAGGGCGGGATCGGAGTAGGCCTCGAAGAAGACGCGGTTGTGCGATTCCGGCAGGTCGCCGCCGCCGCTCGCGCTCATCGCGTTGATCGCCGTCTGCACGAGTCCGGCGTCCGCCGTTAGCCCGCGCCGCAGCAGGTACGGGAAGTCGCCGGGCCCGCCAAAGGGGCTCACCGGGTAGTCCTTGAAGTCGACGACGGCGAAGCGGGCGCCGGGAATCAGCGTTTTGACGCCTGTCACGAGCGCGGTCGCGTCCGCTTTCGCGTCGGTGATCGCCGCGTTCATGCTGCCGGTCGTGTCGATCGCGATCACGACGTCCGCCTTCTGCGGCAGCGCGTCGAGGTGGAGCGACTTCTCGATCGTCTGCGAGCCACCGCGGACGAGAGTTAGGGTCGTGGTAGCCGGGGTGAGGCTGTCCGCGCCCGCCGCCGGCAGCGTCGCAATCGCCCCGGCCAGCACTGCGGTGGCCAGTGCCCTACGCCCTTTCCTCCCCATTCGTCGTTCCCCCCGCTCATCCGCCGCACTACAGAACCGCTGTTGATTCTTAGTACACCTTTCCGAAAGTGTCAATACGAGCGAGAATCGAGCTATGTCCACGTTGAAGCCGGGGTCGAGTCCGTCGCGCGACGCGGAGCAGCTCTCGCGGTACGTCCCGCGTGTCGCGGTGGAGTGGCTGCTCGAGACGCCGGACGCCCTTTGGCGCGAGCTCGACGGGACGATGGCGTTCGTCGACATCTCGGGCTTCACTCAGATGTCGGAGCGGCTGTCAGGGCTCGGCAAGGCGGGGGCCGAGGAGGTGACGGAGGTCATGAACGCGACCTTCTCCCGTCTCCTCGACGTGGCCTACGACTTCGGCGGCGGGCTCGTCAAGTTCGGCGGCGACGCGCTCCTGCTCTTCTTCGACGGCGAGGAGCATGCCGTCCGGGCAGCGGCGGCCGCCTTCGGGATGCGCAAGGCGCTCCGCGAGCTCGGCCGCCCGCAGACGAGCGCCGGCGCTGTGTCGCTGAAGATGCACGTCGGCCTCAACAGCGATCGGTTCCACTTCTTCGTCGTCGGCGACACGCATCGGGAGCTGATCGTCACGGGCCCTGGCGCGACGCGGACCGTGCTCATGGAGGGGACCGCCGGGGCCGGAGAGATCCTGCTCAGCGAAACGGCCGCCAAGGCTCTCGACCCGCAGGCGCTCGGCGAGCCGAAAGGAGAGGGGATCCTCTTGCGCGCACGCCCGGTCACCGCCCTGCGGCCGGTGCCGCTTCCGCCCCTCACGGGGCTGCCGCTGGAGCACTTCGTGCCGGTGGAAGTGCGAGCCCACATCGCTACGTCGGCGATCGAGGCCGAGCACCGCGCGGCTACCGTCGCGTTCCTCCACTTCGGCGGCGTCGACGCGCTGCTCGAGACCGACGGCCCCGACGCGGTCGCGGGCGCGCTCGACGAGCTCGTCCGGGGCGTGCAGGCCGCCGCGGCGGAGCACGGGGTCTGCTTCCTCGAGAGCGACATCGACGGCGACGGGGGCAAGATCGTCCTCGTTGCGGGCGCGCCGCGTGCCTCCGAGAACGACGAGGAGCGGATGCTCCGCACCGTGCGCGCGGTCGTCGAGGCGACCCACCGTCTGCCGCTCCGAGCCGGCGTCAACCGGGGCCGGGTCTTCGCCGGCGAGATCGGCGGCCGCTTCCGGCGCACGTACACGATCCTCGGCGACACGGCCGCGCTCGCCGCCCGCCTGATGGCGCGCGCCGAGCCGGGTGAGGTGCTCGCGGCGGAGGAGGTCGTCGACCGGTCGCGCACGAGCTTCGAGACCCGCTCGCTCGAGCCCTTCCATGTCAAAGGGAAGGCCGAGGCCATTCGCGCCGTCTCCGTCGGGAGCGTCCTGGGCACGCACCAGGCGCGCGGGACGCGCCGGCTCGAGCTCGTCGGACGCGAGCGAGAGCTCGCGATCCTCGGCGCTGCGCTTGCCCCAGTCCGCGCCGGCTTCGGCAGTTTCGTCGAGATCGTAGGCGAAGCCGGGATCGGAAAGTCTCGCCTGCTCGAGGAGCTGGAGACCCAGGCCTCAGATCTAACACTGCTCTCGGCCGCCTGCGGGCAATACGAGTCCTCGACGCCGTACTTCGCGTTCCGTGGGGTGCTCCGCTCCGTCCTGGACGTGACCCTGAACGGTAGCGCTGCGGCGAACACCATTGCCCTCGGCGCTCGGATCGCGCCGGTCGCACCCGACCTCCTGGCCTGGCTGCCCCTGCTCGCCCTGCCGCTCGACGTCGATGTGGAGCCGACCCGGGAGGTCGACGAGCTCCAGCCGGCCTTCCGGCGCGCGCGGCTGCACGGCGTCGTGTCGAGCCTGCTGGGGACGCTCCTGTCGGATCGGACGATGCTCGTGTTCGAGGACGTGCACTGGATGGACGAGGCGTCGGGCGAGCTCCTCCGCCACTTGGGCGCGCATCTCTCTGACCGGCCCTGGTTCGCCTGCGTGACGCGGCGACCGATGGAGGGCGGCTTCTCGGCGGCGGAGGGAACGCCGCCACTCGCCGCGATCACGATCAGGCTCGACCCGCTGCCGCACGAGGCGGCCAGGCGGCTGGCCGAGGCTGCCGCGCCGGGAGAGCTCGGGGACGCCGAGCTCGCGGCGATCACCGACCGGGCGGGCGGTAATCCACTCTTCCTCCAGGAGCTGCTCACGCCCGGAGTCGCGGAGGTGGACGGGCAGGACCTGCCGGAGAGCGTCGAGGCGGTCGTGACCGCGCGCATCGACAGGCTGGAGCCGGCCGAACGGAACCTGCTGCGCTGGGCGTCGGTGCTCGGGGCCGGCTTCCGCGGCGACCTCCTGGCCGAGGTGCTCAACGAGGAGTCCGAAGGGTTCCTCGAGTCGGAGGCGTGGGACCGGCTCGTCGAGTTCGTCGAGCGCGATCCGGAGGTCCCGGGCGGATTCCGGTTCCGGCACGCGCTCATCCGCGACGCCGCCTACGAAGGTTTGTCCTACAAGCGACGCCAGGAGCTGCACGCCCGCGTGGGAGCCGTCTACGAGGAGCGCTACCGCGAGGGCGTGGAGGAGGTCGCGGAGATCCTCTCGCTGCACTTCGGGCGCGCCCGCGACCATGCCCGCACGTGGACGTACTCCCTGCTGGCCGGCGACCGCGCCCGCTCGAAGTACGCGAACGCCGAAGCCGCCGGCTTCTATCGCCGCGCGCTCGCCGCAGCTCCGCGTGTGCCAGGGCTCGAGCCCGGAGAGGTGGCGTCCGTCTGGGTGGCGCTCTCGGATGTCTGTCTCCTCGCCGGCCTACTCTCGGAGGCGGCCACGGCGTTGGGGCAGGCGCGACGGCTCCGTCCTGAGGGTGCGCTCGAGCACCCGGAGCTGCTGCTGAAGGAAGGACATGTCCGCGAGGTGAGCGGACGGTACTCGGAGGCGCTGCGCTGGTACGGCCGGGCGCGGCGGCTGGCACAGCAGGTCGAGGACGAGCACGAACGGACAAAGCAGCTCGTGCGCCTGGCGCTCGCGACCGCCGCCGTCCGCTGCCGCCAGGGGGCGTTCTCCGAGTGCGTCGGCTGGTGCAAGCGCGCGCTCGACGATGCGCATCCGCTCGGCGACCTGCCGAGCATCGCGCACGCCTACTACCTCCTCCACCTCGCCTACACGTCGCTCGGAAGCGCAGAGCGTGAGGCGTATCGAGGGGTCGCGCTCCCGATCTACGAAGAGCTGGGCGACCTCGGCGGTCAGGCGAAGACGCTGAACAACATGGGCATCGACGCCTATTACGAAGGCCGCTGGTCCGACGCGCTCGACCTCTACGAGATGAGCAAGGAGCTGATGAACCGAGTCGGCGATGTGCTCGGCGCGGCGACGCTGACGAACAACATCGGCGAGATCCTCTCCGACCAGGGTCGCCTGGCGGAGGCGGCCGAGCTGTTCGAGGAGGTTCAGCGCGTCTGCGACGCGGCCGGGGAGCGGCTGCTTTCGAACGTGGCCCGGAGCAACCTCGGTCGTGCGGCCACACGGCTTGGCCGGCTGGACGACGCCGATGGTCTTCTCAATACGGCGCTCGAGGGATTCGAGTCGATTAAGGCGGCAAGCTTTGCCTTCGAGACCCAAGCGCGGCTCGCCGAGCTCGCGGTCGTCTCGGGTGGACAGGAGGAGCGCGGCTTGATGTTGGTCGAGGCGACGCTGGAGCAGACGCGCGCCGCCGGCGCGCCTGCGGCGCTCACGGCGATGCTGGAGCGGATCCGCGGCTACGCGCTGCTCCAGACGGGCGATCGCACGCGCGCACTCGAGGCCTTCGAGGCGAGCCTGCTCACGGGGCGCATCGGAAACGTCGACTACGAGGTCGCGCTGACGCTCCACGCTCTGGCCGAGTCCGGTGTTCCGAACGCGGACAGTCTCGCGACCGAGAGCGGCAGGATCCTCGAGCGGCTCGGCGTCGCCTAGCCGGCGAGCCATTCCACAGCTACGATGACGACCGACAAGACATACGGGGGCGACCTGGTTTCGACGTGGTCGGTTCTCCGGTAGAGCTGCAAGCCGAGGTCCCCGGTCGGCCTCGTAAAACCACCGGGAAACAGATAAATGCGAAGAACGATCTCG
>JBKJSM010000084.1:0-12363 GCA_046594445.1 Gaiellaceae bacterium
GTTCAGGACTGCGGAGCCGACGCCGGATTTCTCGACCGGCACCGCGCGTGTCGCCGCGTCTGCGGTCGGGGTCATCGTGATCGCCATCCCGAACCCGCCGACGACGAATCCCGGCACGAGATCCCAGAAGCTGGAGTCGGCGCCGAGCCGCGAGAGGTAGAGGAGCTGGATCCCGATCAGCATCATTCCGCCCGTCATCAGCCAGCGGGAGCCGAATCGATCCGAGAGCTTGCCGGCGATCGGCGCCACCAGGATGATCAGCACGGTCATCGGCAGGAACGCGGCACCTGCCTGGACGGCCGAGTAGCCGAGCACGTTCTGCATGTAGAGCGAGACGAAGAAGAAGACGCCGAACATCGAGAGCGCGATCAGCAGCATCGCGACGTTCGCGCCGGCGTAGGTGCCGCTGCGGAAGAGGCTCAGGTCGAGCATCGGCGAGCGCCGGCGCCGCTCGATCTGGACGAACGCGACGAGCGAGATGACCGCCACGGCGAAGGAGCCGACGATCAGCGGAGACGTCCAACCGTGCGCGTTCGCCTCGATCAGGCCGTACGTGAGCGCGAACAGTCCGAGCGCGGAGGTCGCGAGGCCGGGCAGGTCGAGGCTCTCGTGCGTGTCGTCCCTCGACTCCGCGATCAGCAGGAAGCTCGCGGCGACCGCGATCACACCCACCGGGATGTTGACGAAGAAGATCCAGTGCCAGCTCAGATGCTGCGTCAGCAGGCCGCCGACGAGCGGCCCGATCGCGAGCGCAAGCGCGGAGACTCCGGCCCAGATGCCGATTGCCATGCCGCGCTCCTTCGGCGGGAAGGTCGCGGCGATGATCGAGAGCGTCGCGGGGTTCATCAGCGCTGCTCCGATCCCCTGCACGATCCGCGCGGCGATCAGCATCTCGGCCGAGCCGGCGAGCCCGCACCACAGGGAGGCGGCGGTGAACACCGCGATGCCGACGACGAAGATGAGCCGCCGGCCGTACGCGTCGGCGAGCTTGCCGCCGATCAGCATCAGGGCGGCGAAGCTGAGCGCGTAGCCGGTGACGATCCACTGCAGCTGCGAGAGCCCCGTGTCCAGGTCGTCCTGGATCGACGGTAGGGCGACGTTCACCACCGTGTTGTCCAGCATGATCATGAAGAGGCCGAACGAGACCGCCGCCAGCGTCCACCACTTGCGGCGTTCCTCTGAGAAGATTGCGAGAGCCATGAACTTCCCTTTCAAAGACGTTAGTGGGCACTAAGTTAGTGACTGCTAACGCTTCTGTCAAGTTCGCCTGGACGCCCTCCGCAGACCAGCTGGCCGCGGCCAACGTGTCGCGTCTCGCGCGCACACTGGGCTGCGAGGGGTACGAGGAACTGCACCGCGTCTCGACCGATGAGCCAGACCGGTTCTGGCGCGCGGTCGTCGACGATCTCGAGCTTCAGATCAGTCCATGGGAGCGCGTGCTGGACGACTCGCGCGGGATCGAATGGACGACGTGGTTCGAGGGCTCCGAGCTCAACATCGCGACCGCCGCCCTGCACGTGTGGGCGGAGCGCACGCCCGAGGCCCTCGCGGCGGTCTTTCGCGGCGAGGACGGCGCTCGGCGCGAGAAGACGTTCGCGGAGCTCTCGCGCGAGGTTGTCCGCGTCGCGGAAGCTCTCGTGGCCCTCGGCGTCGAGCCCGGGGACCGGGTCGCGATCTACATGCCGATGTCGCCCGAAGCGGCCGTGGCGTCGCACGCGTGCGCGCACATCGGCGCCGTGCAGGTGCCGATCTTCTCCGGCTTCGCCGCCCCCGCAGTCGTCCAGCGGCTCCAGGACTCCGGGGCCAGGGTCGTGATCACCGCCGACTACTCGTTCCGCCGAGGCGCGCGGATCCCGATGCTGGAGACGATCGAGGAGGCGCGTGCCGCCTCGCCGTCGGTTAAGCACCTGCTCGTCTGGCGCCGGGGAGACATGAGCTGGGACGCCGAGCTCGGGCCGGGCGAGCTTCCCGCGCTCGAGGTCGAGTCCGAGCACCCGTACCTCCTCGCCTATACCTCCGGCACGACCGGCCGCCCGAAGGGCGCGCTCCACGTGCACGGCAGCTTCCTGCTCTCGATCGCGCGCGAGGCCGCCTACCAGTCGGACATCAGCGCGGGCGACCGCGTGCTCTTCTCGACGGACATGGGCTGGATCATGGGCCCATGGACTGTGGTCGGCGCGGGCGCGGTCGGCGCGACGGTGATCTACATGGAGGGCGCACCGGACTGGCCTGCCGACCGGCTCTGGAAGCTCGTCGAGGAGGAGCGGGTAACGATGCTCGGGCTCTCGCCGACGCTCGTCCGCGCGCTGATCCCGAAGGGTGAGCCGGAAGCCGATCTCTCCTCGTTGCGCTCGCTGACGACGACCGGTGAGCCCTGGAACGCGGGCCCGTACGACTGGCTGAACGAGCACGTCGCGGGCGGCGGGCGCATCCCGATCGTGAACATCTCCGGCGGCACCGAGGTCGGGGCGTGCTTCCTCTCGACGGGGATGCTCTCGCCGTCGAAGCCGGTAGCGCTCGGCTTCCCCGCGCTCGGACAGGCGATGGAGGTCTACTCGCCGGAGGGACAGCCTCTGCGCGGCGAGGTAGGCGAGCTCGTCTGCACGCGCGCGTGGCCGGGGATGACCCGCGGGATCTGGGGCGACGACGAGCGGTACCTCGAGACCTACTGGAGCCGGTTTCCGGGCGTCTGGACGCACGGCGACTGGGCCTCGATCGACGAGGACGGCTACTGGTTCCTGCACGGGCGCTCGGACGACACGCTCAACATCGCGGGCAAGCGAATCGGCCCCGCCGAGCTCGAGTCCGCCGCACTCGACCATCCCTCGGTCGCCGAGGCGGCTGCCGTCGGCGTTCCGCACGAGGTGAAGGGCGAGACCGCCTGGCTCTTTTGCGCGCTCAAGCCGGGCGCGGCGGAAGACGCCGACGGGATCAAAGCGGCCGTCGCGGCCGCCCTGGGCAAACCATTCGCGCCCGACCGCGTGCTGTTCGTCTCCGCGCTGCCGAAGACGCGCTCGGCGAAGATCGTCCGGCGCGCGATTCGTGCGAAGGCGCTCGGTGAGGATCCCGGCGACCTGTCGACGATGGAAAACCCTGAAACCCTGGAGGAGATCGCGAATGCCGTCTAGAGCACTTGTCACCGGAGGCGGCCGGGGAATCGGCGCCGGCATCGCCCGCGAGCTCGCAGACGCGGGCTGGCACGTGACCGTCACCGGCCGGACGGCCAAGCAGGTGGAAGCGGTCGCGGCGGAGATCGGCGGCGACGCCGTCGTCGGCGACGTCTCCAAGCGCGAGGACGTCGAGCGGATGCTCGCGGCTGCCGGCCCGATCGACCTGCTCGTCGCAAACGCGGGCGTGGCGCTCTGGGAGGACTCGTGGGAGACCGACCCCGACGATTGGTGGCACATCTTCGAGGTGAACGTGCTCGGCGCCTACCTGACCTGCCGGCTCGCGCTCCCCGGAATGATCGAGCGCGGCGGCGGCCGGATCGTGATCACCGGCAGCGGCTCCTCCTACCTTCCCGGCTCGACCTCCGGCGCCTACAGCGCGAGCAAGGCGGCGGTGGGACGCTTCGGCGAGACGCTGGCCAAGGCGGTGGAGGGACACGGGATCAAGGTCTTCGTGATCAGCCCCGGCCTCGTCAAGACGGAGATGACCGGCAACTTCGGCGATGACGCGCCGTGGACGCCACCGGAGCTGGCGCCGCGGCTTGTACGCGAGCTCTCGACCGGCCGCTTCGACGCGCTCTCGGGCCGGTACCTCCACGCCGAGCACGACCCGCCCGACGAGCTCGAGGCGCGGATCGAGCGAATCCTCGCGGACGACCTGAACGCGATCCGGCTGCGCCGCGAGAGCTAGGCCGGCTTCGGCGCGATCCAGGTCTGGCGCGCGAGCGCGAGCGCGTCGCCCGCCTCGGAGAGCAGCGCGGTACCCGCGTGCAGCTTGCGGCCCTCCTCGCCGAGCGGCCAGGCGACGACGACGCAGCGCTGGCCTTCCTCGGGCAGTTGCTTGATCTCCGCCGCCATCCGGCCGAGCAGCACCTCGCCGCGGCCCGGACCCCCGACGGCGTACGCGCCCGCACAGTCGATCGCCGCCCACACGGTTTCGGGTGTCACCTCCCGGGCCGTCCAGGGGGCGGCCTGCACGTCGCGGCCTGCGACGGGGCCGACGTGGATGCAGAGCCCATCCTCCGGCCGCTCGCCACAGCTGAAGCACTCGCCAAAGTTCTCGCCGCCCCACGGCACGTGCCGTGTCGCGGCGTCCGCGGCGGCTTCGAGCGAGACGAGCGCAGGTGGATCGATGTCCGGCGCGCCCGGCTCGGCCTCCGCGATCAGCACCTCCGCGTCGAGCAGGAGGACACGGCCGTCGTCGGCCCGGACGACGGTGAGCGGCCGGTCGAGCGGCGGCGGCACCCGTAGGGTCACCTCTGCCGGCCCGTCGAGGAAGCCCGCCAGTAGGCCGGCCGCGTAGCCGCCGTTCCCCGAGTCGGCCGGACCGCGGTAGCGACGCGCGATCGTAACCGAGCCCATGTTTTCGCCTGAGAGTCGCAAACCGGTAGGATCCTTTCGATGAGGCTGGCGCTCGCTCAGATCAACGCGGTCGTCGGCGACCTGGACGGCAACAGAGAGCGCATTCTCTCCGGTGTGGCGGACGCGCGCACGGAAGGCGCCGATCTCGTCCTCTTCCCCGAGCTCGCGGTCACCGGCTACCCGCCCGAGGACCTGCTGCTCCGGCCCGCGTTCGTTCGCGCCGCCGAGGAGTCGCTGCGCCAGATCGCCCGCGCGTGCACCGGAATCGTCGCGCTCGTCGGGACGCCGTGGTCGGCCGACGGCACGCTCGCGAACGCCTGCGCGGTCTGCGCTGACGGGGAGATCCGCGCGCTCTATCGCAAGCGGCTCCTCCCGAACTACGGCGTCTTCGACGAGGCGCGCTACTTCGAGCCCGGCGGCGACGGGCTCGTGCTCCCGCTCGGCGGGCTGCGCGTCGGGCTGACCGTCTGCGAGGACGTCTGGCAGCCGGCGCCGGCCGCCGAGCTTGCCGCGGCCGGCGCCGAGCTGCTGATCAACCTCTCTGCGTCGCCGTTCCACGTCGGCAAGGCGGAGGACAGGGAGGCGATGCTCGCGGCGAGGGCGCGCGACAACGGGCTCCCGCTCGCGTTCTGCAACCTCGTCGGCGGACAGGACGAGCTCCTGTTCGACGGCCACTCCGTCGTCCTCGACGCGGACGGCGCCGTGCTGGCGCGCGCGCCTGGATTCGAGGAGCACCTACTCGTCGTCGACCTCGGCGCGCCCGGTGCGGTTGTCCCGTTCGAGGCGGAACTGGAGCAGATGCGGCGCGCGCTCGTGCTGGCGCTGCGCGACTACGTCGGCAAGAACGGGTTCGGCGACATCGTGCTCGGCCTCTCGGGCGGGATCGACTCCGCCATCGTGGCCGCCCTCGCGGTGGACGCGCTCGGCCCGGAGCGGGTGCACTGCGTCTCGATGCCCTCGCGCTACTCCTCGGAACAGACCCAGAGCGACGCCAGGCGCGTCGCTGAGAGCCTCGGCTGCGACTTCCGCGAGATCCCGATCGAGGCGATGGTGGGCGCTTTCCACGAGGCGGGAGTCGGCACGGACGGCCTCGCCGCCGAGAATCTGCAGGCGCGGGTACGCGGGATGACGCTGATGTCGCTCTCGAACGAGCACGGCTGGCTCGTGCTCGCGACCGGGAACAAGTCGGAGCTCTCGGTCGGGTACTCGACGCTCTACGGAGACCTCGCGGGCGGCTTCGCGCTGATCAAGGACGTCTACAAGACCGATGTATTCCGGCTCGCGCGCTATCTGAACGAGCGCGCGGGCCGGGAGCTGATCCCGGTCTCGATCATCGAGCGACCGCCCTCGGCGGAGCTGCGCGCCGACCAGCGCGACGAGGACTCGCTGCCGCCCTACGACGAGCTCGACAAGGTGCTGGAGGCGTACGTCGAACTCGATCGCTCGCGCGACGAGCTGATCGCCGAGGGGTTCGACCCGAACGTCGTCGACCGGGCGCTCGCGCTGATCGACCGCGCCGAGTACAAGCGGCGCCAGGCCCCGCCCGGCGTGAAGCTGCGGCCGAAGGCGTTCGGCCGCGACCGGCGCACGCCGATCACGAACCGCTGGAAGGGTTGAGCTCAGACGCCGACGTCGCACGTCAGCGAGTCCCTGAAGGCCTGGAACCACCGCAGCCGCTCTGCCCACGGCACCGCGGCGTTGGCGGGCGAGGTGGACGGGAGCACGAAGAGCGCCGTCTCGCCGAGGCGGCGCTCCTGCGCGCCGAGCTCCGGCCGCTCGCCGAACGCGCCCCGGTAGGCCTCCTTCCCGACGAAGCCGATTGCTCGCGGCCGCAGCTCGCTCGCGATCCGCTCGAGCCGTTCCGCCGAGCCGGCGAAGTCCGCCCGCCGCAGGTCGCTCGAGCCGGGCGTCGTGCGGGAGGCGGCGTTTGTGACGCCCCACCCGAGCGGGAGCAGCTCGAGCTGCTCGCTCGGGTCGAAGAGCCGCGGCGTGAAGCCGGCCGCGTGCAGCAGGCCCCAGAAGTCGTTCCGCGGATTGGCGAAGTGGGCGTTCGCGGCGGCGGAGAAGCGACCGGGGTTGATCCCGCAGAAGATCGCCGTCAGCCCTGGGGCGAGGACGTCCGGTACGGCCGACTCAGGCGGCTTCAGGTTCGCGCGAGTCGAGCTTGTCTGCGAACAAGGACCGAAGCAGCTCGCCGGAGACGGGCGTCTCGTAGCGGGGGCGCCGTGGCTCGACGCGGACGACCTTCACGCCGTCCTCTCCTCGCCACCCGTAGCACCGGGCGTAGCACTCGGCCTCGCTCAACGTTCGGAGCCGTTGCACGAGCCTCACCGTATGTGCCGGACCGGACGACATCAGTCCGCAATTTGCAGAAGTGGGCCGAGCCTGCCGATCAGGGTGCGCGCGTCGAAGGCCTCCGCGGGAGCGACGACGCCCGTCGCGCGCGCCTCACCGGCCAGTAGGGCCTCGGCGCCGCGCACGATCAAGAGCGCGGTCAGCCCGTAGACGTCTGTCCCCGTCAGGACGGCGCGGCCGCTCCCACCCTGGCCGCTCGCCTCGGCGACGACGACGAACCGGCTCTTCGCGCGCGAATCCTCGGAGGGGCCCTGACGGGCGAAGCGAGCGGCAAGCCGGACGAGCGGAGAGGCGAGCCGGCCGAGGGCGCCGGCCTTCGCTGCGGCGCCGGGCGCGCGGATGTAGGAGCGCACGTTCTGGACGTCGGTGTGACGGGGCACGGTAATCGGCTCGGTGCCGCTCCACTCGACGACCGTCTTCTCCCCGAACGGGAAGCGAACGGTGCGCGTGGTCGCTCCGAAGCGCGACGGCACGAGGCGGCTGTTCTCCCAGGCGACCTGCTTCTGGCCCATCACGTGACCGACGGTGCGACGGGTGCCCCGGCTCGTTGCGACGCCGTGGACCGAGTAGGCGACGACGATCTCGTCCAGCGGGCCTGCCACCTGCTCGGCGGCGAGACGCGCAGCGATATCCCCAGGCACGTAGTCGAAGCCGAACGCGGGCAGCACGGCCGTGTCGGCCTCGATGCCGTCGTGGACGAGCCGGACGAACTCCTGCTCCCCGGTTGTGTCCAGGTAGTGCGCGCCCGCGGCGACCGCAGCCCTGACGGGCGCGAGCCCGATCTGGAGGAACGGCCCAGCGCAGGAGGCGACGACCGAGGCACCGTCGAATGCTTCCCGCAGCGCGCCCTCATCGCGAGCGTCCGCGACCCGGACGTCCTCGCCTGGCGCGGCGAGCTCCTCGAGCGCGTCCCGCCGGCGGCCCACGAGCCTCACCCCAAGCCCGGCACGCCGTGCCTCGGCGAGCACGAGCCGGCCGGTGTAGCCGGTGACGCCGAGGATCGCGAGCTGCATGAAGCGAGTGTAGGTTGCCGCAGATGATCGATTCCAGGAGATCGTCCGTCTCGGGGCGCGGGCTGGCAGCTCTGGGGCGCGGCGCCAGAACGCCGCCGATGCTGGTGGCATCGGTGGTGGGCTGGCGTCGCGAAGCGGACGGAGCGGCCCAGACACGCCAGCCCGCGCCCCGAGCGCGCGAGATCGTGGAATCGCTCATCTCGTGAGCGCTCGTGCGAAGTCCTTCTCCTATGCGGTCTCGCTCGACCGCGGCGGAACTGCTCGTAGCGCGGAAGGTGGCGCCGCGATCCCAGCCGAAGAGGCATGGACGCCCGAGCATCTCGTGCTCGCCGGTCTTGCCCGCTGCACGTTCACGAGCCTTCGCTATCACGCCGACCGCGGGGCGATCAAGGTGAGCGGAACTGCGGCGGCGAGCGGCGAGGTCGCGCCGCGCGACACCGACGGCCGCTACGCGTTCGTGCGCGTGAAGGTCGAGCTCGACGTCACGTTCGACCCGGCGCCCGACTCGGTGCGCGAGCTGATCTCGAAGGCCGAGCGGGACTGCTTCGTCGGCGCGTCGCTGACCGCGAAGCCGCGCTACCGCTGGACCGTCAACGGGGCGGAGGTGGCATGAGCGCGACGCTGCTCGACGTCGAGGCCGTTCGGGCACGCTACTCCGCGCTCGACCGCCGGCTCGCGTTCTTCGACGGGCCGGGCGGGACGCAGTGCCCGGACGAGGTGATCGACGCCATCGCGCGGTACCTGCGCGAGGACAACGCGAACATCGGCGCGCCGTACGAAACGAGCGTCCGCACGGCGGAGCTGGTCGAGCGAGCACACGACGTCGCCGGTCGCTTCCTCGGCTGCGACGCCGGCGAGGTGGCGTTCGGCCCGAGCATGACCTCACTCAACTTCCTACTCACTCGCGCACTTGGCCGCACGCTGCAGGCGGGCGACGAGATCGTCTGCACGCGCCTCGACCACGATGCGAATGTCGCGCCCTGGCTCGAGCTCGCACACGATCTCGGCGTCGTTGTTCGAATCGCAGGCGTGCACCACGACCTCTCCCTCGACCTCGACGACCTCGAGTCGCTGCTCTGCGACCGCACGCGCGTGGTCGCCTTCCCGGTCGCCTCGAACGCTGTCGGCACGACGCCCGACGTCGCCAAGATCGTCGAGCTGGCGCACGGCGTCGGCGCGCTCGCCTGGGCGGACGCCGTCCATTACGGCCCACACGGTCCCATCGACGTCGCGGCCTGGGACGTGGACGTGCTCCTTTGCTCGCCGTACAAGTTCTTCGGGCCGCACATGGGCATGGCCTTCGGCAAGCGCGCGCTGCTCGAGAGCTGGCGGCCGTACAAGGTCCGCCCCGCCACGAACGAGCCCGTCGGCCGGCGCTTCGAGCATGGCACGGCTCAGCACGAGCTGCTCGCCGGATTCGTCGGGGCGGTCGAGTACGTGGAGTCGCTGGGCTGGGAGTCGATGGTCGCGCACGAGCGCAGGCTCGGGCAGCGCTTCCTCGACGGCCTGCCCGAGGCTGTGCAGCTCTACGGCCTGCGGACGATGGAGGGCCGAGTGCCGACCTTCGCGTTCAACCTCCCAGGTCGATCCTCCGAGGAGACTGCGGTCGAGCTCGCCGCCCGCGAGATCGCCGTGTGGTGGGGCGACTACTACGCCGTCGAGATCATGAAGCTGCTCGGGCTCGGGGAGGCCGGCGCCGTTCGCGTCGGCTTCGTGCACTACAACACAGAAGACGAGGTCGATCGGCTGCTGACAGGGCTTGCCGAGCTGTGCTGAGCGTCATCGAGCTCCTGCAGGAGCTGCTCCGCTTCGACACGACGAACCCGCCGGGCAACGAGACGGCTTGCATCGAGTTCGTGCAGCGCCAGCTCGAGGAGGCGGGCTGCGAGACGGCGATCTACGCGAAGGATCCGGCGCGGCCGAATCTCGTCAGCCGTCTGCCTGGCGGCGACGCGCCGCCGCTCCTGCTCCAGGGCCACGTCGACGTCGTCACGACCGTGGGCCAGAGCTGGACGCACCCGCCCTTCGAGGGCCGGCTCGAGGACGGCTTCGTCTGGGGACGGGGCGCGCTCGACATGAAGGCGGGCGTCGCGATGCTCGTCAACGCCTTCCTGCGAGCCAAGCGCGAGAACGTGCAGCTTCCGGGCGATCTCGTTCTCCTCGTCCTCTCCGACGAGGAGAACGGCGGCGATCTCGGCGCGCGCTTCCTCGTGGAGGAGCACGCGGATCTGTTCGAGGGCATGCGCTACGCCCTCGGCGAGTTCGGCGGCTTCACGCTGCACGCGAGCGGCAAGCGCTTCTATCCGATCCAGGTGGCCGAGAAGCAGATCTGCTGGCTGAAGGCGACCGTCCGGGGGCCGGGCGGGCACGGCGCGATGATCAACCGTGGCGGCACGGTCGCCCGGCTCGGCAAGCTCTTGAACGACCTCGACCGCAAGCGGCTGCCCGTCCACGTCACCCCCGTCGTCCGGGAGACGATCGAGGCGATCGCAGCCGCACTGCCACGGCCCCAGGCGATGGTGATGCGCTCGCTGCTGAAGCCGCGCCTGACCGACCGGGCGCTGCGCCTGCTCGGCGCGCAGGCGAACCTGTTCGAGCCGATGGTGCGCAACACGGTCAACGCGACGATCGTGCGCGGCGGAGGGAAGATCAATGTGGTTCCGAGCGAGATCGAGCTGGAGCTGGACGGTCGGGTGCTGCCCGGCTTCTCCCCCGAGCAGCTGATCGCAGAGGTGCACGCAATCGTCGGCGACGACGTCGAGATCGAGCTCGTCCGCCACGACCCCGGGCTCGCGGCGCCCGACCTGGGCCTGTTCGAGACGCTGGGCGAGATCATCCGCGAGCTCGATCCGGAGGGAATCCCGATCCCGCTGCTCCAGATCGGCGTCACAGACGGGCGCTTCTTCTCCCGGGCGGGGATCCAGACGTACGGCTTCCTGCCGATGCGCCTGCCCGAGGGCTTCGCCTTCACGAAGCTGATCCACGCGGCCGACGAGCGGATCCCGGTCGACGGGCTCGAGTTCGGCGCGGAGGCCGTCTGGCGCGCCGTGCAGAGGTTCCACTGAGGCTGCTCGTCCTCGGGGGGACGAAGTTCCTCGGGCGTGCGTTGGTCGAGGCAGCGCTCGCGCGCGGGCACGAGCTGACGCTCTTCAACCGCGGCGAGACGAACGCCGATCTCTTTCCGGAGGTGGAGAAGCTCCGCGGCGACCGGAAGAGCGACCTTTCGGCGCTCGAGAGCCGCACCTGGGACGTGGTGATCGACCCCTCCGGCTATACGCCCGCGCCCGTTTGCGCCTCGGCCGAGCTGCTAAGCGATTCCGGACGCTATCTCTTCGTCTCGAGCGTCTCGGTCTACGCGGACTTCAGCGGCGCGCCGACCGAGGGTGACCCGGTCGCCGAGCTCGGGGAGGAATCCCTGGACGAGGTAGCCGCCGACTTCTCGAACTACGGCGCGCTGAAGGCGCTCTGCGAAACCGAGATCCAGACCGTCTTCGGGGAGCGCGCGCTCATCGTCCGCCCCGGCCTGATCGTCGGGCCACACGATCCGACCGGCCGGTTCACCTACTGGGCGCACCGGCTCGCCCGCGGCGGCGAGATCCTCGCGCCCTCCCCGCCAGAGCGCCCGACCCAGTTCATCGACGTGCGCGACTTGGCGGAGTGGATGGTCGTTGCGGTCGACCAGGGCCTCTCCGGCACCTTCAACGCCACGAACGAGGGCATCCCGTGGGGCAAGTTCCTCGCCGGCGCCGAGGTCACGTGGGTTGCCGACGAGTTCCTGCAGCAGCACGAGGTGGGGCCTTGGATGGAGCTGCCGCTGTGGCTGCCCGGCGCGGATGCCGTCGGGATGTACCGCACCGACGTCTCTCGCGCGGTCGGCGCGGGGTTGCGTTTCCGGCCCCTTGCCGAGACGATCGCAGACGCGGCCGAGGCTTCCGCGGTCGACGGAGTCGGCCTGACACGGGAGCGCGAGGCGGAGCTGCTCACGGCCTGGCATGAGCGCTCCTAGGCGTAGGCGTCGCGCGCGCGCTTCCAGCGCGGGTCGTCCCAGCGGATCAGGTCCGGATCGATGCCCCGCGCCTCGGCGAGGTCGAGCGTCAGCCGCTGGAAGGGGACGATGTCGACGACGGGGTGGCGCGTCGGCACGAGCGTGACGTCGCAGCCGAGCTCCGTCAGCGCCCCGACGGCCTCGGCGGCACGGGCGGCGGCGCGGCCCTCGCCCTCGAGCACGAAGCACCGCACGCTCTCGTCGATCGCGGCGAGGTGGCCGTGGAGGAGCTCTTCGAGCCGGTGCGCCTCAGCGGCGACGTAGGCCCCCTCGCGCAGCTTCAGCGCCGCTTCCTGTGCGGTCGGCCAGTCGCGGCCGGCGCCGGCGATCAGGAAGCGCTCGTGGGCCGAGACCGGATAGGGCTCCGCGGCGAGCGCGGCGGCGACGGCGTCCGGAAGCCACGACACGTCCTCGCCGCGCA
>JBKJSM010000113.1:0-32014 GCA_046594445.1 Gaiellaceae bacterium
TTCGCGGAGGCCGAGAGGCGCAGCGCGAGCGGGGTCAGGCCGAAGCCGGGCTCGTCGCCGAAGCGGCCGAGCGCGAGGAAGTGCTCGCGGTCGAGCCCCGCCTCCGCTGCGAGCTCACCGACGTAACGGAGGACGAGCTCCTCGTCGAAGACCTCGTTCCCGGCCGGCACGGGCGTGTGCGTGGTGAAGACGGACGAGCGGCGGACGGCTTCGAGCGCGTCCTCCGTCGACATCCCGGCGGCGACGAGCGTTCGCAGCCGCTCGATCTGGAGAAAGGCCGAATGCCCCTCGTTCAGGTGGTAGACGGTCGGCTCGACGCCAAGCGCCGCTAGCGCGCGGACACCGCCGACGCCGAGCAGGAGCTCCTGGCGAATCCGGTGCTCGCGGTCGCCGCCGTAGAGCGCGTCGGTGAGCCAGTCCACCTCGAGCAGGTAGAGCCTGACGGTTCGACCTGAACCAGTGCCGATGTCCTTCCGCCAGACGGCCGCCTCGATCGTCTCCTGGTCGAGCTCGACGGAGACGGTAACTGGCTCGCGCACGAGCCCAACCGCCTCAGGGTCGACGGGCTGGTAGTCCTCGGTCTGGCGGCCCGCCTTGTCGACGCCCTGGCGGAAGTAGCCGCCTGCGTAGAGCAGGCCGACGCCGACGAGGGGGATGCCGAGGTCTGCGGCCGCCTTCAGGTGGTCGCCGGCCAGGACCCCGAGGCCGCCCGAGTAGATGGGCAGCCGCTCGTGCAGCCCGAACTCCATGCTGAAGTAGGCGACGAGCAGGTCGTCCTCTCCCCCGGTGCGCCGCCACCAGCTCACCGTGTCCGCCGTCGCGTGCGTCACAGCCCGGCAAGCTACCTACGCCGCCGGTCGGGAGCGGCGGTTCGATCCAGAGGTTCCCGCTCGAGCGTTCCCGGGAAGGCTGTTGGCCATGGGATCGCTCCGCGTCCTCGTCACCGGTGCCGAGGGGACGATTGGAACGGCCGTGAGAGAGCATCTCGCTGAGCGGTACGAGCTCGTCTCGCTGACGCTGACGCCGCAGGACTTTCCGAGCCACGTGGCGGACATCTCCGAGCTCGACGCGATCCGGCCGGCCTTCGAGCAGGTCGATGCCGTCGTCCACCTCGCGGCGTCGCCGGCGATCGAGACGCCCTGGAACGACGTCCTCCGCAACAACATCGTCGGCACCTACAACGTCTTCGAGGCAGCGCGCGAAGCGGGGGTCTCGCGCGTCGTCTTCGCGTCCTCGAATCACGCCGTCGGCATGTACGAGCTGGACGGTGCGCCTGGGCTTTACGGGCCGGAGGACGAGCGGACTTACGACCACACGGCCGAGCTCCGGCCGGACTCGCTGTACGGCGTCTCGAAGGCCTACGGGGAGGCGCTCGGACGCCTCTACATGGAGCGCCATGGCATGCGTGTCTTCTGCCTGAGGATCGGCGCAGTCCGCGAGCGCGACGACCCGACAGAGCCGAGCTCGAACCCGCTGATCGATCTCGACGCCGACGGGCGGCGCAATCGCATGCGCGCGGTCTGGCTGAGCCGGCGAGACTGCGCCGAGCTGATCGCCAGCTGCCTCGAGGTCGAGGACGTGTCCTGGGCGGTCGTCTACGGCGTCTCGGGGAATCCGCGCCGGTTCTGGGATCTGTCCCACGCCCGCGAGCTGCTCGGCTGGGAGCCGCAAGACGCCGCGCCCATCTAGACCGGCCGCTCAGCCACCGGCGCGGATGCCAGGCGGTGTCCTCGCAAGGCGAGCACCGCGATCCACGCGAGCAGGATCGCCAGGAAGAGGTAGATGCCGATCGCGCTGTTGAGCGATCCGATCCCGATCAACGCGAGCGGCAACCCGATTGCGGCGGCGAAGGAGACGCGTCCGAGATCGGACCAGCGCGGGTCTCGACGAAGCTGGAATCCCAGCACGATCATGCTGAGCAGCGTCGCGACGAGAAGCAGAACGAAGGCAATTCCGTGCACTACGCCGTTCCACGTCTCCGGCGAGCTGCCTTCACCGCCGAACGCCGTCGGCTCGTCGATCCGAACCGCGCTCAGAAGCAGCGCGATGCCCATCAGCCCCACCAGCCAGGAGCCGACCTTGCGCCGGGCGCGCACGGTCCGATGCAGGACGACGGCCAGCGAGAGAACAGAGACGCCGAGGACGAGAAAGTTCAGCACCTGGAGGAAGCCCCCAGGCCCGAGCGCGGTTCCGCTCGGCCAGGTCACGTCACCGTGATCGAAGAGGCGCCAGCCGTGCTCGTGCAAGAAGTCCCACTGGACGACACCGACGACGACGAGCAACAGCGGGAACAGCAAGGCACCGCCAATCGCGAGCCTCGCGAGACGCTGGGTGGTCGAGCTGCGTTCTGAATCAGCGTGCGAGACGTCCAAGACCCTCCGATCGCCAAACGATTGCGCCCGGAGACCCCGCGGCGAGGAAGCCGACCCTACTGGAGCGCAATCGGGCGTGCCCCCCCAACCGGTGCGCCCGAGGGCGGGTTACAGTGAAGAGCCATGACGGCGCATAGCGCTTGATTGAGCCATTCGCCCCCGTAGCTCAGTGGATAGAGCAGTGGTTTCCTAAACCGCGTGCACAAGTTCGATTCTTGTCGGGGGCATCTCGCCGATCATCGTGATCGATGACTTCTTCCCGAAGGGGGGATTCGCAAGAACCATGTCGACGTGCTCGGCCGGTTCTGAAGCGAGTGCGTCGGCGACGCGGATTGCCGGTTCGGCGTCAACGGCCCGACCGCCGATCCCGTGCAGGAAGAGGTTCATCGCGCAGAGACGCGCGGTGTTGTCGACGATCTCGTTGCCCTGGAACGCCTCGTCCCGGAGGAACGTCTTCTGGTCGCGGTCGAGCTGGTGGTGCTCGACGATGTAGTCGTGCGCCGACAGCAAGAACCCGCCGGTGCCGCAGGCGGGGTCGGCGATCGTCATATCGGGGCCGGGCCGCATCACGTCGACGATCGCCTGGATCAGCGGACGCGGCGTGAAGTACTGGCCCGCGCCGGACTTGGTATCGGCCGCGTTCTTCTCGAGCAGGCCCTCGTAGACGTCGCCCTTGACGTCGGCGTCGATTCCCGTCCACGTCTCCTCGTTGATCAAGTCGACGATGAGGCGCTTGAGCTTCGCCGGATCCTGGATCTTGTTCTGGGCCTTACGGAAGATCAGCCCGAGCAGGCCGGTCTGCTTGCCGAGCTCCTGTAGCAGCTCGCGGTAGTGTGTCTCGAGCGCGGCTCCGTCTCTTCCCAGCAGCGAGGGCCAGTCGTAGTCAGCGGATAGGCGCGACGCAGATGTCGGCGGTCGTCGCGGAAGTCGTCGTCTTCGCGGCCCCCGAGCACGCGCTGCACCCACACACGGTTCGCCTCGTTGCCTTCCTCCCAGCCGATGAACGACCGACCGCGGCGAGAGATCGTTGCGTCCTCGCGCTCGTCGACGACCCAGCGCGTTCCGCTCGCCCCGACCACGGTGATCAGCATCATCGGCCGAACGTACCGACTGTGAGTGCCGGCGTCGGCGATCTTCGCCCTCTCACCGCCGCCGCCGTTGCCGCGGTCATCGTCGGCGGCGTCGTCGTCGTCGTCGCCGTCGCGGCGTCGTTACGGCCGACGCGGCCGCCGTGGTCGTCGGCGGCGTCGTCGTCGTCGCCGGCGACATCGTCGTTACGCCGACGCGGCCGCGGCACTCGCCGTCGCTACGGTCGTCGACGACGAGGATCCGTCTCGCGGCATTACAACGAGATGACGATGATGATTTGTCGTCGTGAAGGGCGCTGACGGAAGGTCGTAGCCGCGCGCCGGTTACTGACCTACGCTCGGCTGGTGACCGACAAGCGCCTTGCCGTCATCGCAGACATCCACGGGAACCTGGCGGCGCTGGAAGCCGTGTTTTCAGCGATCGACCACTCCGGGTGCGACGAGACTTGGTGTCTCGGGGATCTCGTCGGGCATCCAGGCGCGGACGCACTCTCGTGCGTTGAACTCGTTGCCGCGCGCTGCGAGATTGTCCTGAAGGGTAACCACGACGCCGGGGCGGTTGGCGAAGCACCGCTTTCGAGCTTCGCCTGGGCTCCGGCGGCTGTCGAAGGAATCAAGCGCGTGCGCGCTGAGCTCGACTGCCATCCCGACGGCGCTCGCCACCGCGGCTACCTCGAGCTGCTCGAGCCGATCGCCGAGATTCCGAGTGCTGGGGGCGCGATCGTGCTCGTACACGCAGGGCCGTTGAGTCCGCTCTGGGAGATGATCGTCAGCGACGACGACTACGAGACCTCGCACGCCGCCACGGCGAAGGCTCCGCTCCTGTTAGGTGGGCATACCCATCGCGCGAGCTGGGCCGTCCGGCGAGACCACGCTTTCATCAGCAGCCGCGTCCACGGCGAGGACATCCTCGAGCTGTGTCCTGGCGAATGGGCGTATGCGAACCCTGGCTCGGTCGGCGCCCGTCCGGCACTCCGGCGCGCCCGCTGGGCGATCCTGGTCATCGCTCAGGGCATCCCGACCGCTGTCGAGTGGCGGGAGACGCCTTACTAGGGTTGCGGCTATCCGGTCGGCTCGCTACTATTCTAGCCACATCGATACTTTTCTATCCATACGGAAGGTATACTAGCGACTGAAGTGGACATCTCACAGCCATATACCGCAGTGATCCCTAGCCTCGAGGGCGAGGCGTTGATCGTGCTCGCCCGCACGACTCGGCCGCTCACGGGGACGGAGGTTGCCACCATCTCCCAGCGCGGTTCTCGGCCCGGCATCCAGCTCGCTCTTCATCGCCTCGCCGAGCAAGGCATCGTCGACGTCGCGGATGCCGGGCGTCGAGCACAGGTGTACACACTCAACCGCGACCACGTTGCGGCGCCAGCAGTCGAGATTCTGGCAAACCTCCGCTCCGAACTCCAGCTACGAATCCGAACCGCAATCGAGAGCTGGCCGATCCAACCCGTGCACGCCTCCATCTTCGGCTCCGCCGCGCGCGGCGACGGAGACACCGCAAGCGACATCGACCTCTTCGTCGTCCGCCCAAACCAGACCGACGAAAACGACTCCGGCTGGCGCAATCAGCTCGACTCGCTCGCCGAACGGATCTACCGCTGGAGCGGCAACCGCGCAGGCATCTCCGAGGTCTCCCAGCGTGAGCTAACGCGCCTCCGCCGCGAACAGCCCCCAATCACCACCGAACTGCGCTCGGATGCGGTCACCATCGTCGGCCGGCGACCGGCCGAGCTCCTGAAAGCACGCGGCTGATGACGCGAAAGCAAGGCCGCACGCAGACCTGCGGCAAGCCCGAGGCGCGCACCCGGCTCGCGCACGCACGCAAGTTCCTCGAGGTCGCCGAGCTCGTGGCTGGCGAGAAGGAAATCGAGGAGTCCGCGAGTTGCGCTGCGGCACTGGCCGTACTCGCTGGTATCGCTGCAGCCGACGCCGCCTGCTGCGCACTGCTCGGGCGGCGCTCACGTGGCCAAGACCACAAGCAGGCCGCCGACCTCGTCGAGCAGATCGTGCCCGACGGGAAGGCAGCGGCGAAAGCCTTGCGCGAGCTCCTCGACCTCAAGGACACCGCGCAGTACGGGCTCGTCCACGTCACCCAGCCGAAGCTCGCCGCCGCAATGCGCCGCGCCAGCCACCTAGTGGACTTCGGAGCGGCGGCTCTCCGCTAGCTCGCACGCGCGGAGAAACGAGGGCCTGCCCGTGATCGACGAAGGGATGATCACGCTGGAGAACGTGCTGGTGATCGTCTACCGCGCTGCAACGCCGGAAATGCCGTCGGCATGATCTGGTGAGATTCGGCCGAAACGGCGGTGGCGCTCGCGGATGGAAACGCTTCGTGCCCGGCCGGCGGTCACTACCGTCTACTCGTGTAACGGATGCTCACGCAAGCTTGAGAGCGGCTTTCCACCGATCTACCCTGGCTGGCTCCCAGCGCTTGTGACAGACGATCACAAGCAAACCCCGCCCGAAGGCGGTAACAGCACTCGTGGAGTAGGAGGCGGATCCCGCTCCCTTGCTGGGCTGGATCGAACCTTATAGTCGCCCCATCTCGCTGAATACAGGGAAACACCGCGCTGAGCGGGGCTTCTCACTCGCTGTGATTCATCTCGGCTCTTCCGCCCAAGTCCGCCTGAAGCCGCCGTGCGACAGTGCTGACTGGCGCACAACTGGCGCGCATTGAGCGGCGCCACCTCGGGGCGTAAGTATCGACTGGCGCGCCGCGCCGCCGCCTGGGCTCGCCGACGGAGTCGTGCACCTCCGGTCTCTCTAACAAGGCGGACGCCGGTGGGCCAGCGTCCGAGAATGTTCCCTGAGCGAGGTGGCACGATGCTGCGCATACTGAGATCAGTCGCTGCTGATCGATGCATCGTCGTCGGTTAAGCCGTGGGGCTCGGGGGCGTGGTCTCTGTCGACCGGTGGAGGCGCCCCACATCGCCCAGGCCTCGTGCGAACGTCCCCTCGGCTGGCCCAGGGTGCGGGAATCGCCCCGCGCCACCAGCCAGGCCTGGCATGATCCCACGCGCCGTGGCGATCGGAACCCTGAGCTGCTTCGTGATCGACGTCGGGGACCTCGAGGTTGGCGCGGCGTTTTGGTCAGAGGTAACAGGTATCCCACGGATCTCCTCACCGTGGCCCGTCGATCGCCTCGCGTACCTCGGCTACCAAGACGAGAAGACCTGGAAGCACGAGCTCATCCTCCATCGGGTCCCCACCGCGAAAGAGTCCGACTCCGGCGCGGTCGACGCCGCACGGCGCCACGACCCGGCGGCGAACCGTGCGCACATGGATATCGCAGTCGAGGACGTCGACGCCGCGATCGGGCAGATCGAAGCGATGGGCGGCCGACTGAAGTACCCGCCGACGGTGTACCCCGTCCCGCACGAGTACGAGGGCGCTCGGCCGCTGATCGACTGGGCGGTGATGCAGGACCCGTTCGGGAACGAGTTTTGCCTCGTCCGCCCGCTGACCCGCCTGGAGCGCGAGGCCCTTGCCGTCGCGGCGGAGCAGGGTTTTGCAGAGGACGCGCACTGGCGGGCCGTCGCCCGCAATGCCCGCGGCGGCTGAGTCGGGGCGCGCAACTCGTCCGTTTGTAGCGACTTTCGAACACAGGCACGCCGCTTCCTAAACCGTGTGCACAAGTTTGATTCTTGTCGGGGCCATCTTGCGCTAGTGCCGGGTTTGCGACCGCGTACGCCGACTCCGCGTTGCATGCGGTTCGGCCCGCGGCCGTTCTAGCTGGCGTCACCCAGTGCGAGCGCGACCGCCTCGTCGACGTCCAGCGCCTGCCCCCGCTCCCACGCGCGGGCGAACTCCGCATCGTCGAGCGCGGCGCGGGTCTTCTCGAGGATCTGCGCGTTCTTTTCCGCAGCCCAGGACTCTGGAGTCCACCCGATCTCGCTTTGGAGCGCCGCCGATGCGGAGGTCGCGGTCGATCCGGAAAGACTCGTCCAGCAGGGCTGAAGCGTCCGCGACTCGACCGTCCTCCAGCGCGAACATCGCAAGCGCGCCCAGCGACCTGGCCTCGATGCGCCTGTGGCCCACTGCCCTCGCGAGCTCGAGATTCTCCTCCGTGAGCTGCCGGCATCGATCCCGGTCTCCAAGCTCCTCGTGCATCCACGCCAGCATGCGCCTCGCCGACAAAGCCATGAAGTGGTCTCCGAGCTCCGTCAACTCCTGGACGCTCCTCTCCACGAGGTCCCGCGCCGTCGCCCAGTCACGGACGGCCGCGACGGCAGTAGCGAGCGCGAGGCGAGCGCGAGGCGCGCGCGTGCGCTCCCCCCGGGGTCGCGAAGTTCGGTGAAGAGCGCGAGGCCCTCCTCCGCGCGGACCCCGCCGGGGGACGCGTCCGAGTCCGCGCACGCCGCCTGCAACGCCAGTCGCGTCTTCCCCGTGCCTCCCGGCCCCACGAGCGTCACCAGTCGTACATCGTCCCGCGCCACGAGGGTCGCGATCTCCAGGAGCTCGCGCTCGCGTCCGAGGAACGGCGTAGCCGGCACCGGCAGGTTCGTCTGGTGCAGGCTCTTCAGCGGCGGAAACTCGCCGTCACCCAACTGGAAAATCCGCTCCGGCGCCGACATGTCCTTAAGCCGGTGCTCGCCCAGATCCCGCAGGCTCTCGGTGCCGACGAGCGAGGCCGTCGAAGCCGACACGAGCACCTGGCCGCCGTGCCCGCAGGCCGCTATCCGGGCAGCACGGTTGACGTCCGCTCCGACGTAGCCCTCCGCGGCGACGAAGGGGGTCCCCGTATGGACGCCCATGCGCACGCGGATCGGCGCCGGCGCCAGCGCCTCGAGCACGTCGGCCGCCGCCGCCGCCGCCGCCGCCGCCGCCGCCGCCAACGCACCCGGCGCCGTCGGGAACGCAACGAAGAACGCGTCGCCCTGAGTGTCGACCTCGACACCGCCGTGACTCGTGAACGCATTACGGAGCTCGTGGCGATGGTCGGCGAGCGCCTGCGCGTACCGCTCCGCCCCCAGCTCGTGCAGGAGCTTCGTCGACCCCTCGACGTCCGTGAAAAGAAAGGTGACCGTGCCGGCGGGAAGCTCGCGCACCACCCGAGCTTGCCACCTCACGCGCCGTGCCGCCAGCAAAGCAGCGGCGTCGCTGGCGCAATCACTGGCGCGCACCCCCTGCGGAACTGCCGAGACCCCCTTCAACTGCAGGGACTTCTTGAACTACGCGGGAAGCTTCCTAAACCGCGTGCACAAGTTCGATTCTTGTCGGGGGCATCGGTTCCTTCGGCACGGCCGTGATCCCTAGTAGGACACGCGGTTCTCTCTGTGCCGGACGCACCGTTCACCCAGAATGCAAGGCATGAGCTTCACAGATCCCATGCGAGAGGAACGTCGCGTGGTGACCGCGCTGAGCGCGGATCTCGTCGGGTCGACCGCCATCACCGAGAGGCTCGACCCCGAGGAGGCCCGGCTCGTGATCGGCGAGGCGGTGGCGCGCATGGTGCACGCAGTCGAGGAGTTCGGCGGCACTGTCAAGGATCTCGCCGGTGACGGCGTGCTGGCCCTCTTCGGCGCGCCGACCTCCCACGAGGACGACACGGAGCGCGCACTGCGCGCTGCCCTTCTAATCGTCGACGAGATAAGGGGATTCTCGCGCGAGGTCGAGCGCAGCTTCGGAGTGGAGTCTCTTGACGTGCGCATCGGAGTCGACACGGGACCTGTCGTCGTGGGTCCCGTCGGGGGCGGGAGTCGGATCGAGTATGGGGCGACCGGAGACGCGGTCAACGTGGCGGCCCGGCTGCAGTCATCCGCGCCTCCCGGCGTGGTCTTGGCCGGCGTCGCGACCTGGCGCATGGCGGAACGCCAGTTCGTTTGGGGGGATCGGCTGGAGCTCACGCTGAAGGGCAAGGCCGGGAAAGTCGACGCGTTTCCACTTGGGGGGACGATCTCGCCGGGACGCCAGGAGACGGACTCGCCGCTCGTCGGGCGCGCAGTCGAAATGGCTGTCGCAACCGCCGCTCTATCAGCGGTGCAGGAGGGTTCGGGCTCGGTCCTCTTCGTCAGCGGCGAGCCGGGAATCGGGAAGAGCCGGTTCCTGGCCGAGGTTCGCAACCGGTCGGAACAGGTCATGTGGCTTGAGGGGCGCTGTGTGTCGTACGGCGAGTCGATGCCTTACTGGCCGTTTCGCGACCTGCTCAGAGATTGGCTCGGGCTCGCTCTCGATGAGCCGGAGCTACGCGCCCGGCTCACGTTGCGGCGCGCGCTCGACCGCCTCGCAGGAGCGCAGGCTTCCGAGCTCTTGCCGTACCTCGCACTCCTGCTCGGGCTCCCTGCCGAGTCCGAGTCGCGCGATCACCTCACCGAGCTCTCGCCGGAGGCGCTCCAATACCGAACGTTCGAGGTGATGCGTGATCTGCTCGAACGTCTCGCGGCGACCGGCCCCGTAGTGCTCGTCCTCGAAGATGTGCATTGGGCGGATCCGACCTCACTGCTCCTTGCGGAACAGCTGCTCGGGGCGACCGAAGATGCGGCGGTGCTGCTCTTGATCACGCAGCGTCCCGACCCAGATCATCCCTCGTGGGCGCTGCGCGAGCTTGCGGCGAGGCGGTTTCCGCACCGCACCCGTGAGATCGAGCTCACCGCGCTCTCCGAAGACGCAGAACGCGAGCTGCTGGTCGCGCTTGCCGGGGATCAACTTCCCGACCAGGTCGAACGCGAGCTCCTCCGCCATGCCGAGGGCAACCCGTTCTTCCTCGAAGAGCTCGTCAAGTGGCAGATCGAGCACGAGGGGGCTACGGAGATTCCGCCGACCGTGGAGAAGGTCATCCTCGCCCGGGTCGACCGGATCGAGCCCGCCCACCGAGCCGTGCTGACGGCGGCGTCCGTGCTCGGCCGCACCTTCGGGCTCTCCCTGCTTGCCGGCGTCGCGGGGGGCGAGGACGCGCTGCGCGAGCCGATGCGTGAACTGCAGCGACTCGACCTGCTTCGGCAAAGCCGACGCTGGCCACAACCGGAGTTCCGGTTCAGGCATGTGCTGATCCAGGAAGCCGTCTACCGAACGATCGTGGGCTCCGAACGGCGCCGCCTACACGGTGAGGCGGCTCGGTGGCTCGAACAGCGTGTCGAATCGATCGACGACGTGCTCGCGCTGCTCGCACACCACTGGCTGGCAGCCGCCGACGAGGAAAAGGCCGCCGACTACCTGATGCGCGCAGGCGACAAAGCACGACAGGAGCACGCGCTCGACGAGGCCATCGGCCACTATCGCGAATTGCTGCCGCTGCTCGAACGGCGCGGGGAGTCGCAAGCGATAGCCCTCGTCTTGTTCAAGCTTGCACTCGCATTGCACACGTCGATGCGCTTCACCGAGGCCAACGACGCTTACGAGCGGGCGTTCGAACAATGGACTCCACCCGGCCCGCCTCCGACGGTGGACCGGACGCTGCGCCTCGCCAGCAGCTTCCATCCGAACGACCCGGACCCCCGCTCCGCGATCGCCTGGCCGAATATCCAGCTCTGCATGCAGCTCTTCGATCGTTTGGTCGAAGCGTGGCCCGAGCGAACGATCGTGCCGTCGCTCGCCGAGCGTTGGGAGATTGCGAACGACGGCCTGCGTTACGTCTTCCACCTCCGCAAGGGGCTGACCTGGTCCGACGGTGTGCCGCTGACCGCGCACGACGTCGAGTTCGGGATCAAGCGCGTGCTCGATCCGGCCGCGCCGGGCTCGTCGGTCGCGATCTACTTCGTTCTCGAGAACGGCCAGGATTATTGCCTCGGACGCAACGACGACGCCGATGCCATCGGCGTCCGCGCGATCGACGATCGCACCGTCGAGTTCCGGCTGGTCGCGCCCGCGCCCTACTTCTTCAGCGTGATGAACCGCCCGGACGGTGGCCCGCAGCCGAAGCATGCGATCGAACGCTACGGGGACCACTGGAGTGAGACCGGGACACAAGTCGTGAGCGGGCCATATCGAATCGCGACGCGGGATGACGATGCGCTCGTGCTCGAGCGGCGCGATGGCTACGCCAACGTCCCACGCGCGGGGAACGTCGCGCGGATCGTGTACGCCCACGAGTCTCTCGGCGAAGGTCTCTCCGCGTACAAACGTGACGAGCGCGACATGGTCGCGGTTCGCTACACGCCGCGCCTCGCCGATCGCGTCGTCGATCCCCCCGCCGCCGACACGGTCGTAGGCCCCGCTGCATGGTCGGCGTACCTCGCGTTCGACCACGGAGATCCACGGATGTCGAACGTCCTCTTCCGGCGCGCACTCGCGCACGCAATCGATCGCGACCGGTTGTCCGAGTTGCTGCCCGACAACCTCCTCGTCGCAACGGGCGGGCTCGTGCCTCCGGCACTCCAGGGACACACACCGGACATCGTTCCGCGCTTCGACCCGGAACTTGCGAGAAACCTCCTTTCGCAGTCGGGCGTAACCGGGACGGTGCGGCTCGCGAGCCTCCAGGATTGGCACGAGATCGTCGATGCCGTCGCGTCGGGATGGTCGGACGTGCTGGGACTAACCGTCGAGACGCCGACGTGGACATCGGAACACGCCTGGCGGTTGCCGCGCCCATGGGAAGAGTTCATCGCGCCGATCGTGATCACCGGCTGGCTCCCGGGCTACAGCGATCCCGAGTATTACCTTCGTCTCCTACTGCACTCTGAGTCGAAGACGAACGAAGGCGGCTACGCCCACACCCCGTTCGATGACCTGATCGAACGCGCACGCCGGGAGCCGAACGATCGTGAACGACTCGAGCTCTACCACGCGGCCGACCGGATGGCGGTCGCCGATCAGGTCGCGCTGATTCCGATCGCCTACGGCCGAAGCACCGCGATCGTGAAACCGCGTGTGCACGGCTGGTGGGAGTTCGGAAAATCGTCCGCCGCCTATGCCGATCTCGTGATGGATTAGCGCACTGGCCAATCGGACGAAACGCAAGTCGTCAGCGCCGACGCCCGTATTCGTCAGGTGAGCGTACCCGCACGCCTGAGCCGTGTGGCTCGAGTCTGACCGGCGCAATCACTGGCGCATACCTCGCCTAAGTCGTTCAGCACAACCCCACTTGCAGGCACTTATTCGAACGCACGTGAAGCTTCCTAAACCGCGTGCACAAGTTCGATTCTTGTCGGGGGCATTCCCTTCCTACGAGGCGCGCCTTGCGCTTGCGAGCCATCGCAGATCGCGGCCGGGATTGGGGCGGTTAGGACGGCGCGAGATCCCCAGCCGGACGCGGTCGTCCCGGTTTCGGCTCGCCGGCCGGAGCCGGGCCGAGGCGCAGGCGTGAGCGGAGGATCCCCTGCGCCCGGAGTACCGACTGCTCCTTGTCCTTGACCTCGACGATGCAGTCGACCGGCAGGTCGCCGACCTCGTCCACGAACCAGCCGAACGCGTCGAGGTCGATTCGCTCCGCGTGCGCGCCGGGACGCTTGCCCGGCTCCTGGGTCGAAAAGTGCAGCTCCTGGCGCCCGTCGCCGTCGCCCCAGGTCTCGCCGACATCGCGGACGACCTCGCGCACGGAACGGTCGCCGAACGAAGGCGCGAGTTCGTGGTGGAAGACGTCGAAGACCACGGGAACGCCGAGCAGGCGCGAGACCGGGAGGACGTCCGCGACCGGCCAACGCTCGTCGTTCTCCAGGGCGAGCCGACCGGCGGCGCCCGGAGAGAGCCTCGCGAATCCAGCTGCGAAGCGTGCGAAAGCATCGTCTCGTCCGGCCGCGCCGGAGCCCATGTGGAGCACGATCTTGTGGGAACGATCCAGTCCGAACGCCGTCATCAGCCGGTCGTGGTACTCGAGCTCCCCGACGGCCGCGTCGACAACGTGCGGGTGAACGGACGACAGCACCGTGTACTGGCCCGGGTGCGTCGACAGGCTCATCGAGGCGTCGGTCATCAGCGCTCCGAGCTCGCGCAGCCGCGACCCGAACGCCGCGGGCCAATCGAGCTCGTTCGCGGCATGGGAGCCGAAGGGAATCAGGTTCGAGGTGAGGCGGAAGACCCGGATGTCGTGCTCGAGGTTCCAACGGAGGACCGCTTCGAGAGCGTCGAGGTTCGCACCAATCAGCTCGCGGAGCCGGTGCGCAGTGACGTTCGCCAAACGCAACGTCCTCGCCGCGGAGGGAAGCAGCGTGTTGACGCAGGCGTAGCCGACGCGCAGTCCCTTCGCCGCGTGCGTCACGGCGCGAACGCGCTCCCGGGAACATCCCGCTCGTCGTCCTCGATCGCTCGAACCAGCCGCTCGGCCACGTTGGCCGGATCGAGCCCGGTACGCATCCGGGGCGGCTCCCCGTGCAGAGCGCGTCCGGCGAGGCCGGTCTCGGTGTGCGGGGGCCGGGCGTCGATCACCGACACTCCCCTCGAGCGCACCTCGCGCGCGAGAGCCCGAAATCCGGCGGAGACACCGGCCTTCGCGGCCGAGTAGGGGACGATGCCTGCGGTCGGGAACTCGGCGATGAAGCCGCTCACGTTGAGGATGAAGCCGCCGGCCGGGAGGACTGGGATCGCCGCCCGCGCGAGCAGGAGTGGGCCGACGAGATCGACCGCGACGATCTCGTGGAGGACATCGACGGGGATCTCGTCGAGCGGGCCGAACGCGACTGCTCCGGCGCAGCAGACGACGCCGTCGAGCCCGCCGAGGGCGTCGGCCGCCGCGCCGACGAAGCGGGGCACGGCGTCGTCGGCCGCGAGGTCGAAGGACAACGTGGCGGTCTGCCCGAGGTCGAGGTCGGCGAGGGCGCTGGGGTCGCGCCCGGCAAGGACGAGACGCGAGCCGCGCTCGGCGAGCGCGACGGAGAGTGGCCTGCCGATGCCACCCGATGCGCCGACGACGAGAATGCGCGCCCCTCGCAGCGACCTACCGTTCGTCGAGCTGCCGCTCATCGAGTCTCCCTTCGTGGGTTTGACGCCCCTCGGACGTCGAGTTGACGAACGACGGCGATCAGCTCCTCCGGAGCTGTCCGGTCGGCCGCGTCCGAGGCACGGTGCAGGAACGCGATCCGACCGTCGCGGTCGACGACGACGTCGGCGCCGAGTTGCAGCGTGTCGTCACCGGGGCGCCACCCGAACCACTCGCGCGCGGCGAGCGCCCGCAGACCCGAGCTCAGCACGCGGGGGCGGAGGAGCCAGAGCGGCGGCGGGCGGCGCGCCCCTAGCGCCTTGTAGAGCGTGCGCTCCGGATCGGCGATGACGACGGCCCCCGAGAGAGAGAGCCCGTCTCGCCAGTCAGCAGCACGAGTCGCGGACTGCGGAGTCACGACCACCAACCTGGCGCCCGCAGCCTCGATCTCCGGGACGGCCTCCGCGACACGGCGGAGGTAGGAGCGGCAGACGTTTCACCCGGGGTGCCGACCGAGGTAGACGACGGCGGGATACCCCAGGAGGTCGCGTTCGGTGACGATCTCGCCGTCGGCGTCCTCGAGCTGGAAGGCTGGAAACGAACTCACGCTGCGGCGCTCCACGTGGCGCTCTCGAGAACGTCCGCAGCGTCCTCGGCTCCGGGAGCGGCTCGGAGTTCGGCGCCGAGCGAGGCCGCGCGGCGGGCGGCGGTACCGTCGATCAGCGATGCGAGCCCGGCTGCGATCTCGTCCACTGTCGCGGCGTTCGGATCCATCGTGTCACCGAGACCGGCGCGGCGGAGGTCCTCAGCACCTGCGAACTGATCGGTCGAGAAAGGGGCCGCGAGCACCGGCAGGCCCGCCGTGAGCGCCTCGGTGACCGTGTTGTTGCCGCCATGGCAGACGACGATGTCACACGCTGCGAGTGCCGAGACCTGAGGCAGATGCGCTTCCACCACCCAGCTCGACGGAACAGGACCAAGTCTTCGCGGGTCGGTTGCGCCCGCCGCGACCACGGCGTCCCAGCCGAGGATCCGGAGCGCGTCGGCGATCCGGATCAGGACGTCAGTTCGCAGAGAGAGAAAGCTGCCGAACGAAACGTACGCTCGCGGTAGCGCGCCTGGCGTGCGGGCAAGACGCTCGCAGGGCGTTGCGAAAGCTTCGGCCCGGACACAGGAGCCAAGGAACCGGGCGTGCGGGAGTCGACGGGGAGCGGCGCCGAACTGCCATGGATAGTTGACGAGTGTGCCGAGGGTACCGCCGGCGGCGAACGCATCGTCGAGCGGCGGAGCCGTCGGGTCGAGGCTCGTCGTCACGGCGTTGTACGAGGCTGTGAAGCTCGTGGAGACGCCCACGCAGAGCTCCTTCAACGCAAGGAGGTCGGCAGCCGACGCAGGGAATTCCGGCGGCCGGAGCTCGGGATAGCCGAAGGGCTCTCCTCGACTCGGCAGCTGGCACGGGTGTCCGGGGAGGAACGAGAAGAACGGCACCCCCAGTCCGCGCAGGGCGGCCGTGGCGCCGAACGCGAGCTGGTCGACGACAACCGTGTCGGGAGCTACCGTCGCGACCACGTCGCGGAGCCGCTCGGCGACGGCCTGCGGCTCCCAGAGAAGGTCGAGCGCACGTCGTTTTGCCTGGTAGCGCAGCGTCGCAATCATTCCCGTGCGGGTCGCGGCGAAGAATGCAGCCAACTCTCGATCGATGGCCGCCGGGGCGCCGCCATTGCTTCCCGACCCGAGGGTCAGCTCGACGTGCCGATACCCGTCTGCGGCGACCAAAGGAGCCAGGGTCCGCCCCGTCGCCACCACGACCCCGTGCCCGCGCGCACGGAGAGCGCTCGCGGTAGCCGACAGCGGGTACCAGTGGGAAACGTAGTCCGGGACGACGACGAGAACGATCACGCGGCTACCTCCTGCGCGGGCTCACGGACGACGTTCGAGTAAACGCCGGCAAGCGACGCGGCCATGGCCTCGATCGTGTAGCGCGAGCGAACCAATTCCGAGGTGCGCTGAGCGCGCGACTCGTCGGCACGGGCGGCGGCGGCTCGCCGCAACGCCTCCCTCACGTCCTCGACGGACGACGTGTCTGCAAGCGCACCGGTCAACCCCTCCCGGACGTAGGTTGCCGGACCGCCGGCATTCGGTGCGACAACCGAGAGCCCTGTCGCCATCGCCTCCAAAAGCGCCACGCCGAACTCCTCCTTCTGGCTCGAACAGGCGTAGACGCCGTGCCCGGCGACGAGGCTGCCGAGCCCTGACCGGGCGATGCGCAACACGGTCGCCACCTCGTGGTTTGCGCGATGGCCGAGCAGCAAGAGACCCTGGCAAGCCCGCGGGATGCGCACGCTCACATCGTCGAGCTGCCGTAGCACCAGAATCTCCTCGGGCGTCGGCCGCTCGAGGCCACCGCCGACGACGACGAGGTTGAACGACTCGTACAGCTCGTCGTCGCCAGACCACGCCTCGAGGAGGAGCGCGAAGCCCTTGACTCGATGCACACGGCCGACGCTGACGAGTAGTGGGAGGCCGTGGCGTCGGTGCGGCAGCGCCGCAACGCGGTCGAGGAGCACGTTCGCAACGGGAGGGAGGGCGCCGTCGCGCCCGGCTCGCGCCAACGCGGAGCTGGCGCGGTCGACCTCCAGCAGAGAGATCCCTTCGGGAATCGTGTGGACGCGACTTTGCTCGAGCTGCGCGAACGGAGCGCCGATCAGTTCTCGAAGCGCAGCCCTGGCCCGGCGGCGCGGTAACAAGACGACCGCCTCCGCCTGACCCAGCAGGTCGGCAACGAGCTGCGCGCGCAGCAGGTAGTGCTCGCGCAGCTCGGCCTCGGGGAACGTGTCGCGCGTCAGCTCGCCTCTCTGCTCGGCACCCTGGATGACCGCGTGGGGGTCGGGCGCCGCCGTGAAGGCCACTGGGATTCCGAGTCGCCTACAGACCCGCGCAGCGGCGAAGGCGCCTGCATCCGCGAAACGCACATGAGCAACGTCGACACCCCCTAGCTCCGAGATGGCCGTCTCCAACGCCCGCTCCAGCTCGAGCCGGTGCTCCCACATCGCCGTTGCCGGCAAATAACCGGCGGGACCGAACGGCACGCGCTCGATCGAGACTCCCGGGCTCTGGACTTCGCTCAACGCCGTGTGACCCCAGCCCGTCTGGGGCTCGGCCAGAGCACGCGCAATCGTCACCACGCGAGCGATCTCAGGCTCCGAGCCAAGCGCTCGCCCAAGATGGACAAGCAGCGTCGAGATCCCACCGCCGTCCCCGGCGCCCGCGCTGGAAAGCTCTCCGTCGAGTCGCCCCTGCATGAAGATCTGAGCGATTCGGATCCCGCGCCGATCCGCTGCCGGCCCCGTCGCGCGCCCTCGCGCCAACGCGACGAGCAGACGATCGAAGGGCTCACTCGAGCCTGTCGCCGCCGCCGCGAGCGACGCCGCAGCCTCACGAGCACGGGGTGTGCGAATCGCCAGGAGAGCGCGGGCACACGCGAACCGCAGCTCCGGCCCCCCGTCGATGCCCGTGCGCCAGAAGTGCTCGAGCAACGTCGGCGCGGGGCGCGTCGCCAATCCGCGCGCTGCAGCGGCGCGCACGGCCTCGAGCTCGTCGGCAGAGCGGAGCACCCGCGCGAGGAAAGCGGAACTATCAGGGTGATGGGCGACGGCCGCCGTCTCGACGAGACGGGCGCGTGCAGCGCTGTCGGTTCGGAGTTCGACGAAAGCTGGAATCGCCGTGACGACGGCCGGATCGGAAGTCGCCCAACGCTCGATCGTCAGTTGCGCAATCGAGGCTCCGTGGCCCCCGTCGGCGAGCGCGCCGAGAACGACCTGGATGTTCGACGCAGTCGCGGAGCGGTCGGCGAGCGCCCACACGGCCTGCTCTCGTAGCAGGAGGTCGTCGCCGCGCGCGAAGACTTGCAAGGCGGTGTCGAAGTCTCGGCCCGCGACGCGTGCCAGCGGGCGGATTGCGAGAGCACACCCAAGTCGGTCGCCCGAATCTACGATCGAACGCAACGGTTCGACCTCGAGCGTCCCCCGGGGTGCGCGGAGCAGCGCAAGGTGCGCGCGAAGCGCCTCTAGCGGGCCGCCGTGGATGAGATCGTCTTGCGTGGCGCGGGGGTGGGCGGCGAGAGACCGAGGCATGTCGTCCACCGCTCAGGGCCGGGTGTGACCCCGGCCCAGAGCTGCGCGGAGGGCGAGCAGCGGGCTAAGCCGAACCCCGGGAATCCGGAGCAGGCGGCTCAAGATGCCGGGCTCAACACCGCGGCCTGCCGACAGGAGCAGCCGATCGCCGCGGCGCACACGGAGGGTTAGCCCGACGTGGGAGAGTGTTGCGGCGAGCGTCCTCAGCGCCTGGCGATCAACTACTCCAATCAGCGCCGACGGCTCGTCGACTTCCAGGACCACGTCTTGCCCGTCCGCGACAAGACGACCCCGGCCGGCGCCGAAGTCGATCTCGACGTCGGCGGAGACGTCCAGCACGACGGTGCTACCTCCCTCGCTCTGACGTGCGGATCCGCACCGTCCCGTTCAGCACCCATTTGGCCTGCGGCACGTCGTCACTCGCCGTCCTCGGGACGAGGATCTCGAGCTGCTCGAAGGCGTACTCGATCGTTGCGCCGCGACCGGTCAGGAACCCGTACAGCCCTTCGGCGAGGTCGGGCCACGTCGTGGTCTCCGGCTGCGCTTCTGTGATGCTCATGCTGGTCTCCTCCTTATTGGACAAACTATGTACAGACACTATACACACTATCTACACCACGTCAAACATTTTCTCCCTGACCCGCCGCGTAGCTGCGGCCGCGCCAGACGACGACGCCTCGCAGCCTGTCGACCGAACTGAGCAGCGAAAGGATCGAGAGCCCGAGTGCGCCCGCCGGAAAGAACACCCAGCCTCGCCGGGGCGTCGGGCACAGCTCGTCCGAGGCGGCCCGCGCGGCGAGCTGAAGGACGAGTCCCAACGCACCCACCCGGCGCGGGCCGCGCACGATCGCGACCGCAGGCGCGAGCGAGGCTGCGACGCCCACGCAGCCGAGAGCTGCAGCGACGACGACCGAGCGTCCCAGTCCCGCGGACGTGTTCTTACGCCACCCGCGGATCGTCTCCCGAGCGCCGACGTACATTCGGACCCGGACCCGTCCCGCCGAGCCCGCCAGCGCCAGCGGCGTTCCCGCCGCCTTGAGCCGGATCGCGAGCATCTGATCGTCGACGAGCTCGTGCCGGATCGCTTCGTGTCCGCCGACCGCCTCGTAGGCCGCGCGCGAGACCAGGATGAATCCGCCTGCGGCGATCGCGACCCGGCTGCGAGGCGAACGCACGAGCGGGCCTGGCGCCACGAAGGAGCGGATCAGGACAACGGCAGCCGGCTGGAACGCGCGCTCTACAAGCCCCCCGGTCTCGATCAGGGGAAGGACTGACACCCCCGCACCGCGTCCGCGCTGAGCCAGAGCGAGCGAGCGGCCGACGGTGTCGGCGGCGTGGCGCACGTCGGCGTCGGCGAACAGAAGCCACTCTCCCCGGGCGCTTTCGTACCCCTGGTGGCAGGCCCACGACTTCCCGACCCAGCCGGTCGGCACCGGTTGGCCCTCGAGCACCCGAACCCGATCGGTGGCTGCCGCTCGAGCCTCGGCGGCGGTCGCGTCAGAGGATTCGTCGTCGACGACGATCACCTCGAGCGGGCCGTACTCCTGCGCCGCGAGCGAGGTGACCGCAGCCCGGACGCCACGCTCCTCGTCGCGAGCAGGGACGATCACGGACACGAACGGACCGTCGAACGCGGGCTCCACGTCGTCCAGCGACAGCCGCCGTCGCCGGTCGAGTTCCGCCACGACGACGCTCCATGCCCACGGCACGACGGCAAGCACTGTGAGCACACGGCGCGCCATCCGATCGACGCCGCTCCAGGCTACGCGAGCGCCGCTTGGCGCTTCACGCTCGACAGGAGCCGCGCGGCGAAACTCGGGCGAGCTCCGGGCTCAGGGTGTCGCCAGACGTGGAGAAAGGTGGCGGCTACCGCCCGCTCGGCGGCCGGCACGTCAGCCGTGTACACAAGTGCGACCCTCCACGCGGCTTCGATGTGGCGGTCGTAGATCACTTCGAAGGCGTGGAGCGCGCCCTGCGAGGTCAGCACAAGCAGATCGGAGTCCGCCAGATGGCGGAGACCGGCGGCGCTGGTGGGAGCACTTTCGATCCTCTGCGCCGGCCGGGGCTGTTCAAGTCGCCTGGTTTCGATGACGGCCACTACACGCTCAGGCTGCGTCGATCGCGTGCGGTGCCGGATCCTGCGTCGCTCGTGTCGATGCGCCTTCTGACGCCGTCCGATGCTCGTCCTCGTAACGTCCGTCGAGAATCGCTCCCCAGACGAGAAGCGCGAGCGCTGCCATCACGAGCAGCGTGACAACGGTTCCCACTGCGAACAGGCCGACGTTGCTCATGACCGCACGCTTCGTGGGAGCACGATTGCCCCAAGTGCCAGAATCGAGGGCACCCAAAGCCCGACGAAGATCCCCTGGAGCTCGTTCCCAGCGAACCAGAGCGAGACCGACAGCACGAACGAGGCTCCCGCTGCGAGGAATAGCAACAGCCGCGCCGTCAGCTCTCTCGAGCGTGCGCCGACGCCCAGGCTCCGAGGTGTCCGATGGCTCATTGCAGACTGCTTCATGGATTTCCTCTCGCTCGACGTCGTTTGTACAGAGTATGTCCAGAGACAGTAGACGTCGTTAGACCCCACTGTCAAGTTTTGTACAGCGTCTGTACAATCAAGCTGTGTCCGCAGACCTCCGCATCGGCGAGCTCGCCCGGCGCACAGGCGTCAGTCCAGAGCTCCTCCGAGCATGGGAGCGCCGCTACGAGCTCCTTAGCCCGGTGCGGTCATCGGGCGGCTTTCGGCTTTACTCGGCCGAAGACGAGCGTCGCGTCGGCAGGATGACCGCCGCGCTCGAGCGCGGCATCTCTGCCCGTCAGGCAGCGGAGCTCGCGCTCGGCGATCACGAGGACATGCCCTCGGCCGACACGCTCATCGAAGCACTCGTCGCTTTCGACGATGTCGGAGCGCACGCCGCTATCGACCATCTCCTCTCGTCGCTCACGCTCGAGACCGTGCTCCACGACGCGATCCTCCCGGCCCTCCGGGACCTGGGCGAGCGCTGGCAGCGCGACGAGATCACGATCGGGCAGGAGCACTTCGCGAGCAACCTCCTCCGTGGTCGGATGCTCGGCCTTGCCCGCGGCTGGGATCGAGGCTCCGGCCCGAGAGCCCTCCTCGCATGCCCTGCAGGCGAACAACACGACCTCGCCCTGATCGCGTTCGGGCTCGCCCTCCGCGAACACGGCTGGCGCATTACCTACCTTGGCGCGGACACACCCCTTGCGACGATCGACCAAACCGCGACAACCCTTCGCCCAGACCTCATCGTCCTGGCGGCTATCGACGCTGCCCAACTCACGCCGTTCACCAAGGAACTGCGGAACCTCGCCACGAAGTCCCGGCTCGCGCTCGCTTGCGCCGGCCCCGGGGAGATTCTCGTGGGTGAGGTAGGCGCCACCCACCTGCACAAAGGCCCGATCGAGGCGGCCGCGGCCATCGCTTCGCGCGTCTAAGTGATGCCTCGACGGGTCGTGGACGGAAGCTTTACGGATCCCCGCCCAAGGTAGCTCCGTCACAATTACTGGCGCGCAGGGCTGCTTCCTAACCCCGTGCACACGTTCGATTCTTGTCGGGGACAACACGTTTCCGTCTCTGTGGCCACAGGGGGAACGCGCAGGCGCCGCCGGCGCTCAACGTCCTGCGCGGTTACGGACGCAGCAGAAGCCGTCGTGCATCGCGCGCTCCGTACTTTACCGCGAGCGATCGACGGCCTGACCCCGATGGCTGCGCCGGCGCGCGGACGGATGCTAAGAGCGACGGACTGAGTCGAATAGCTCAGCGCCATTGTGGAGCGTCAGCCAGAAAGAGGAGGCGACGTTCCGAGCCCGTGAGCGGAAGGAGGAGTCCATGAAGGTCAAGGACGTGATGACGCAAAACGTTCAATGCGTGGCGCCGGAGGCGTCTCTCAAGGACGTCGCTGCCATGCTCATCGAGCACGCGATCTCGGGGATGCCGGTCTGCGATGGGGACGGTCGCGTCCTGGGCATTGTCTCGGAGGCGGACATCCTCTACAAGGAGCGCGGGCCGCGACCGCGGCGGGGCGGGCCGCTCGCGTGGCTCGTCGACGGCGGGGGCTACGCTGAGTTCGTCAAGAGCGCTGCACGAACAGCAGGCGAGGCGATGACTTGGCCGGCTGTCACGATCGATCCGGATCGACCGGTGTCCGAAGCGGCCAGGTTGATGCTCGAGCGTCGCGTGAACCGGCTACCCGTCGTCATGGCGGATCGACTGCTCGGGATCGTCACGCGCGCCGATCTGGTGCGAGCTTTCACGCGAACGGACGCGGCGATCGAGCATGAGATTCGCGAAGAGGTTCGCGATCGCGACCTGCTGCTCCCTCGGGGAGCGGTCTCCGTGGTCGTGAAGGAAGGTCAAGTCAGGCTCGGCGGGGTCGTCGAGCGCCGTAGTGACGCCGAGATCCTGCCGAGGTTCGTCGCCCGTGTGCCGGGCGTCGTCGCGGTGGACTCGAACGTCAAGTGGCGGCTCGACGACGTCAGCCGCAAAGGTCAACGGGCGCTCGCGAGGACGCTCTAGGTGTAGCCGTCTGGGATCACTGGTGGCACGGACGGTTCCTCTCGATGACCGAATGTTGGCCGCCGCGAGCGGGTGAGATCCGCCCAGGCGTGCACGGCTGGATCATCTGGGCACACACATGATTGAAGGAGGAAGACTATGAAGAGGATCCTCGTCACCACCGACGGCTCGCCCTCCTCGACCGAGGCTGTTGCCTTCGGGGTCGAGTTGGCGTCCGAGCACGAGACCGAGCTGATCTTCGTGCACGTTGTGCCCACCCTGGATGTCGTGCCGTCGAGCGGCTTCGGCATCGGTGGCGCCTTCCCGCACGAGACCAGCCAGCGCGACCATGTTTTGCTCGAAGAGGCCGCTGCGGTCGCCTCAGAGCACGGGGTCCTCTCGACGACCGCGTTGCTCCGTGGCGACACGGTTGACGAGATCGTTGCCTACGCCGACTCACACGATGTCGACCTGATCATCGTCGGCTCGCGCGGCCACGGCGCGATCGTCGGTGCGCTGCTGGGCAGCGTCTCGCGCGGAGTGCTGGCGGAGTCGAAGCGGCCGGTGCTGATCGTCCGGGCCGCGACCGTCGCTGCCCCGGTTAGCTCAGCGAGCTGACAGGCGGAGAGCAGGTAGCGCGGGGCTCGCCGCAGCTCCGCGCTAGTGGCCGTCCGTCTCTAGCAGCCCCTGCTTCGTCTTGAGAAGAAGCGCTTTGGCCGGGGCGGCGCCGGCACCTGCGAAGGTCGCCAGCGAGTAGCGCTCGTCGAAAGTCGACTGCGCCGTTCAACCCCTCCAGCTCAGAAATCCGACAGCAGGAACTGCCTCACCCGAGCTTGGTAGAGAGCAGACGTGCGACCCCGGTCAGCCGCGCTGCCTCGGCGACCGCGCGGGCGACGGCAGGCGCGACGTCACGGTTGAAGACGCCCGGGATGATGTAGTCCGCCGCGCGGTGCTTTTCGTCGATGATCGCGGCTATCGCCTCGGCCGCGGCTAGCTGCATCTCGTGATTGACGGTCGTGGCGCGAACGTCGAGCGCGCCACGGAAGACGCCGGGGAACGCGAGGACATTGTTGATCTGGTTCGGATAGTCGGACCGGCCGGTTGCGAAGATCGCGACCTCGCCTTCCTCGAACTCTTCGGGCAGGACCTCGGGCGTCGGGTTGGCCATCGCGAACACGATCGCGCCTTTCGCCATCGTGCGGACGGCGTCGGCACTCACCGCTCCCGGCTGCGAGAGGCCGATGAAAACGTCGGCGCCTGCGAGCGCGTCCTCGGCCGACCCCGTGACGCCGCGCGGGTTCGTCAACTCAGCGAACTCGCGCTTGACGTCGCTCAGATCCGAGCGGCGGCGATCGACGATGCCCCGGCTGTCGCAGCCGACGATGTCCGTGACGCCCGCGGCGAGCAGGGTCTTCGTCACCGCGATGCCGGCGGCGCCGACGCCGGTGACGACGACGCGCACGTCCTCGATCTGCTTGCCGACCACTCTAAGCGCGTTCAACAGCCCTGCGAGCACGACGATCGCGGTTCCGTGCTGGTCGTCGTGGAAGACGGGAATGTCGAGCGTCTCCTGTAGCCGCCGTTCGATCTCGAAGCAGCGGGGAGACGCGATGTCCTCGAGGTTCACGCCGCCGAACCCGGGCGCGATCGCCGTCACCACGCGCACGATCTCATCCACATCCGTCGTGTCGAGGCAGATCGGAAACGCGTCAACGCCCCCGAACTCCTTGAAGAGCACGGCCTTGCCTTCCATGACGGGCATCGCGGCCGCGGGGCCGATGTCGCCGAGTCCCAGCACTGCCGTCCCGTCGGTGACAACCGCAACGGTGTTCTGCTTCATCGTGAGCGTCCAGGCCTTCGACGGGTCGGCGGCGATCGCCTGCGAGACGCGCGCCACGCCGGGTGTATACGCCATCGACAGATCGTCACGCGTCTTCAACGGCGTCTTCGGCACGACCTCGAGCTTGCCGCCGAGGTGCATGAGGAACGTCCTGTCGGAGACGTGCTCGACCTCGACGCCGTCCACCGCGCGGACGGCGTCGACGATCCGTTCGATGTGGTCGGCGCCTGTCGCGAGAACCGTGACGTCACGAACCTTCTTGTCGTCTTCGACCCGGACGAGGTCGATCGCGTCGAGGAGCCCGCCTGCGTCACCGATCGCCGCGGCAACCGCGGCAAACGCCCCCGGTCGGTTGTCGAGGTGCACGCGCAGCGTGGTGCTGAACTGGGCTGACGGGTGGCCGGCCGGGCGGCGGGCTGTCTTCAGCTTCGCGAGGAGGTTCACGACCATCGGTCACGAGCGTAGGGCGCGAGTTGCGCCACGCCATCCGTGGTTGTCCCCGTCGGGCCTGCGGCAATCCCACAGCGACGCGGACGGCCTAACTGCCGATGGCGTCCCGCTCACGGCTTAGCCACTCATAGAAGGCGCGGCTACTCCTGGCGAACGAGTAGACGGTGCGCTTGACGGTCGGGAACTGCCGAGCCGTCCGCTCGAGCTGGGCCAGCAACAACCGTTCCCTTGCGGGAACGCTGTAGCTCGACCCGTCTCCGTAGTTCCCCGCACGGAGTTCCGCGCTTCCCCCGATGTGAACCTGAGCCGCGCGGACGATCCTCGACGAGTACCGCTGGGACGCGGCTCAGACTCTGAGCCAGAAGACCGAAGTGCACCAATGAAACTAAGGAGGAACGATGCAGGCGAACAGTGACGTTCAGGCGAAGCCAGGCGATGTCGTCGTCGTCCACGGCCACACAACCGGTGATCCTGGGCGCACGGGCGTCATCCTCGAGGTACTCGACGCCGCTGCCAGTCACGAGCATTACCGCGTTCGCTGGGACGAGGAGCACGAATCCCTCTACTGGCCCGGCTCCGACGCGACTATTCGGCCAGGAACCCCCCGCGAGCGGCGCAAGCGGTAAGGCTCGACCGCTGATGGCCTGCAGCACGAATAGCCGGCAGCGGGGCTGGTCGATCTCATGAGTTCGTCCGCCGGTGGCCCGGTTGGGATGCCGGCGAGGTACGAGAGCGTCGGTATGTCGCGATCTATGGAGTCGCCCACCACGTGATCCCGCGCCACGGTCACGTGGCGAAAGAACTCACGCCCGCAATGCGCGGAGCGCATTGGCGATGACGGCGACATCGATCGCTTCTTGGAGCAGTGCACCGGCGACCGGGGTGATCACGCCTGCGGCTGCGAACGCCATAGCGACCAGCGAGAGGCCGATGCCGGCGATCATGCTCTGGCGCGCGATCGCCATTGATCGCCGTCCGATCTGAATCGCTTCGACGACTCGGTCGATGCTGTCGGCCATGATCACGGCGTCGGCTGTCTCGGACGCGACGGTTGCGCCGGCGGTGCCCATTGCGATCCCGACGTCGGCGAGGGCGAGCGCGGGGGCATCGTTGATGCCGTCGCCGACCATGACCACCGGTGTCAGCTCCCGCTGCCCGCGGAGCGTGCGAACGATGTCGAGCTTCCCCTCTGGGGACTGCTCGGCGTAGACGCGATCGGCGCCGATCTGCCGCCCGACCTCTTCGGCGACTGCCGCGCGATCGCCGGTTACCACAGCGATGTGCTTTACGCCGGCCGACCGGAGGCGCTCGACGAGCTCGCGGGCGTCTTCGCGAAGTGAGTCTCCCATCACGATTGCTCCGGCGAGCTTGCCGTCCACACCGACGAGGATCTTTGCTTTCCCCGGATCATTGTTCGCGTCGAGCGCGCGCGCCGCCTCCTCGGCGCCGTCGTAGCCGCGCTCGCGCAGCCAGGCCGAGCTGCCGACGGCGACGCTCCGGCCATCCACACGACCCCCGATCCCCTGCCCGCGCCCCTCTTCGACATCCGACGGCGAGGAGAGCACGAGGCCGCGATCCTGCGCTGCGTGGACGAGAGCTTCCGCGAGCACATGCGCGGACAGCTGGTCGATCGAGGCGGCGAGACGCAGCAGCTCGTCGGAGCCGGTTCCGTCGAAGGCGACGACCCGCTCGAGCGCAGGACGCCCGAGCGTCAGCGTGCCGGTCTTGTCGAACAGCACCGTGCGCGCTCTGCCGAGCTGCTCGATCACGCCACCGCCCTTCACGATCACCCCGCGCCGCGCGGCGCGGGAGACACCCGAGATCAGCGCGATCGGCGCTGCCAGGATCAGCGGACACGGCGTAGCGACGACCATCACGGCAACAAAGCGGACTGCGTCCCCCGACGCCGCCCAGGCGATCCCTGCGATCGCGAGCGCGAGCGGGAGGAAGAAGGCGGCATAGCGGTCGGCCAAACGAACGAACGGGGCGCGCTGCGTCTCGGCCTCACGGACGAGGCGCACGATCGCGGCGTAGGCGCTCTCCGCGGCGAGCCGCGTCGCGCGCAGGTCGAACGCCTCGCCGGCGTTCGACGACCCGCTTCGCAACTCGCTGCCCGTGGCGTAGGAAACCGGCAGCGGCTCACCCGTGAGCGCAGCCTCGTCGACGACAGCCTCGCCAACGGCGACACCGTCGACAGGAATCACCTCGCCGGCTCGGACGATGACGATGTCTCCGGGAATGAGCTCGTCAACGGCCACCTCCTCGACCGCGCCATCACGGCGGCGATGCGCGATCCGCGGAGCGCGCTCGAGCAGCTTCGTCAGCTCGCGCCGCGCCCGACCGGCCGCGTACTCCTCGAGCGCGTTCCCCCCTGCGAGCATGACGGCGACGACCGCGCCGGCCAGGTACTCGCCGGTCGCCAGTGCCGACACCATCGCGACCAGCGCGATCGCGTCGACGCCGACATCGCGTCGCCAGAGTGTGCGCGCGACCGACCAAGTCAGCGGAACGAGCATCGACGCTGTCGATGCCGCCCAGACGACCTCGGCCGCGCCGACCTCCCCGAGTAGACGCAGAACGCCACCCGCCAGGACGCCCGCGAGCGCGGCAAGGGCGAGCAGGCGCCGGATCATGGCCTAGGAGTGCGCAACGTCTCGGCCGGCGCGGTCTAGCTGGAGGCTGTCGACTGGTCCGGGGTAGTGGGCGCGGATGCGCCGGAGTAGATCGTGCTCCTTGTACCGCTCGAACTCCTCAGAGTGATGCACGAGTAGGCGCTTCATCTCGCTACCTCCTTAATTAGCTGGACATCGAAGCTCTCGCAGGCGGCGCCGTGCTGCGCATCCGTATTGACCCCGATCCGCCGTGCGGAAAATACGCGGCGCTGGTGGAGCTACCTACGCGGCAGTCGCCCGGGCGGGCAGCCAGCCGTCACAGGTGACGGTGCCGTGACTAGTCGCCGTCCGTGTCGAGCCTGCTCGAGCAACTGGTCGAACTCGAACGAAGACCTGGTACACGGCCGCGCCAGATGTCGCTAAGTCCAGTCCTGGCGGAAGAGCAGCGCCTCCTCTAGGAGTGTCCGAAGCGAACGTCAGGAAGCCAGCGGTCGAGCCAGCGCGGCAGCGCCCAAGCCCGGCGCCCCATCAGCCGCAGCAGCACGGGCATCAGGACGAGGCGGATCAGCATCGCGTCGAGAAGCACGGCGACGCCGAGGATGACGCCCATCTCCTTGGGCGGGATCGGGCCCGAGAGCGCGAAGGTGAAGAAGACGGCGACCATCACGGCGCCGGCGGCGAAGATCGTGCGTCCGGAGTGCGCGAGCCCGCCGACCATCGCCTCGCGGGGGTCGTGTGAGCGGTCCCAGTGCTCCTTCGCCGAGGAGAGCAGGAACACCGTGTAGTCCATCGAGATCGCGAAGATCATCGCGAAGAAGAACACGGGCCCCCAAGCGTTGAGGAACCCCTGCGACTCGAACCCGAGCAACCCCGAGAGGTTGCCGTCCTGGAAAATGAGAACGCCGACACCGAACGCGGCCGCGGTTGCGAGCAGGTTGGTGAGCACGCCCGCGAGCGCGATCAAGGGCGCCTGCAGCGCGACGAGCAGGAGCAGGAAGCCAAGCGCGAGCACGACGGCGAAGACGGGTAGCGTCTTCGCGGAGAGCGCCTCCTCCAGGTCGTGGTTCTCCGCGACGGCCCCGCCGACGAGGGCGTCGTCCGGCAGCGCGCCCCGGAGCCGGTCGATTGTCTCGCCGACGGAGGGGTCGGACGGGTCGGCGTTCGGCACGGCGAGCAGGAGCGCGCTGCCACCCGAGCGCTGAGCGGGAGCGACGGCCGCGATCCCCGGGTCGGCCTCGAGCACTGCGATCGCCTGCGCGGAGTCGGCCGTTGGGGCGAGGATCTGAAGCGTCCCCGGGGCGCCGGGGCCGAATGCCTCCTGCACCTGGTTGTAGCCGGTGCGCGAGCCATCGTTCTCCGGCACGACCTTGATCGAAGGCATGCCGGTGTCGAGCCGGAGCAGCGGCAGCGCCAGCAGCACGAGAATCGCCAGCGCGGGGATGCCGAAGAGCGCCGGCCGCCGCCAGAGCAGCTCGCCCCAGCGGGCGAAGCGCGGCGAACGATGCTCCCCCGCATGCACCCAGGGCAGCGCCAGCCGGTCGACGCGGTCGCCGAGCCGGGCAAGCACCGCCGGGAGTAGCGTCAGCGTGGCGAGCAGGATGAAGGCGACCGAGAGCATGATCCCGAGCGCCATCGAGCGGAAGGCCGGGCTGGGCACGAGCATCACGGCCGAGAGCGAGATCAGCACCGTGAGACCGGAGAAGAGCACCGCCTTGCCCGCCGTGTCCATCGTGGTCGCCACCGCATCGCGCGTTTCGGTGTTGGAGCCGAAGTGGGCGCCTCGGAAGCGGGCGACGATGAAGAGGGCGTAGTCGATCCCGAGCGCAAGCGCGAACATGAGCGCGAAGTTCATCGACCAGATCGAGACGTCGAACGCGTGGGTGACGAGGAAGAGGCTGCCGGCGGAGGCCACCAGTCCGAGGATGGTCAGCAGGAGTGGCAGCCCGGCCGCGACCAGCGACCCGAACGCGAGCATCAAGATCGCGAGCGTCACGGGCCAGGAGAGCAGCTCCGACTTCAGCATCGCCGTCTTGTTCGCCTCGTTGAAGTCGGACCACATCCCGGGAGCGCCTGTGAGGCTGACGCTGACGCGATCGTCCGAGGCCGCGGCGAGCGGTCCCTTCAGGTCGTCGGCCGCGCGCACCATCTCCGTAGGGTTCGCCGCCGCACCCGCGCTGAGAATGGCCGTGCGGCCGTCGCGCGAGAGCTGAGCAGGCGCGACGGTCGAGACGCGAGGATCGGCCTCGAGCAGCTCTGTCGCCTGTCTGATCGCGGGCTGCAGGTCGCCTTGCCCGTGCACCGCGACGAGGAGCGCGTAGCTGCCCTGCCCGGCGAAGGAGGCGTCGACCGCCGTGCGGGCGGCGACGGATTCGGATCCGTTTGCCTCCCAGCCGGCGCCGGAGAGCGCGTGCTCGACCTTGGGCGCGAAGGCTCCGAGGCCGAGCGCGATCGCGACCCAGGTGAGGAGGACGAGCTTGAAGTGCCCGGCGGTCCAGGCGCCGAGGCGTCCGAGCGGGCCGTAGGCGGTCATCGTCGGCACCCCCGCTCGATCCCGAGTCGTTCCAGCACGAGCGAGGCGGGGCAGCTGCCGGCGCCGGCGAACAGCCACTGGTTGAGGCCGACGAAGGCCGCCAGCAGCAGGAACCAGGGTGAGACGAACGCGCCGAGTGCCGCGCTCGCAAGCGTCATCGTTCCGGCGAGCGCGAACAGCACCCGCTCCAGCGGCCAGCCGCGCGTCATCGCCCGACTCCTGCGACGATCGCGTTCAGCTCGGCGACCTGCTGCTGCAGGCCGCCGCAGACCTCCTCGCAGACGCGCAAGATGCTCTCGTCGACGATCGAGTAAAAGACCTGGTTGCCGTCCTTGCGGCGACCGACGATGCCGGCCTCGAGCAGGACACCTAGGTGCTTCGAGACGTTCTGCTGCGACGCGCCGGTCGCCTCGCGCAACTCGCTCACGCTCGCCTCGCGCTCACGGAGCGCGTCGAGCAGCTTGATCCGCATCGGCTCGCCGATGACGCGGAAGCGACGCGCAATCAGCTCGATCAGCGGGTCGGGAAGGGGCTGGGGAAGCTTCATGGGACTCCTCTAGTTCACAACTACACAACTAACAAGTTGTTATAGTAGCAGGACTTCTACCGAACGATCGGAGGCCCCAATGCACAACGTCAACGTCGAATCGCTCCTGCAAACCATCGAGCAGGGAACGGCCGACCCCTCCCTGCTTCACCAGCCGGTCGAGCTCTCAGGCGAATGGCAGACACGCGCTGGCGCGCCGCAGTTCCAGGGCCGGATCCCCTACCCGGGCGGAGAGGTCGAGTTCTCCTGCGACTTCCCGCCGCCGCTGGGCGGGAGCGGCTCCGCACCGAATCCGCTCGCCTACTGCCTCTGGGGCGGACTCGCCTGCTACGCGATGACCTTCGCGACCGAGGCAGCGCGCGAAGGCGTCGAGCTACGGGCGCTGCGCGGCGTCATCACCACCGAGGTCGACCAGAGCCGCTCGCTTGGAGTGAGCGATCGCGCACCGGTCGAGCACGTCGAATGGCACCTCGAGGTCGACTCCGATGCACCGGAAGAGACGATCGACGCGCTCAGGGAGCAGGCCGACGCCCGCTGCCCCGGCGTCTACTGCCTGCGCAACCCAATCGACCTCGCGACGACCGTGTCGCCGAGTGGGCGCAGCGACGAGGCTTGACCGAATCTTGACCCGGGTCGTTCCGGAGTCTTGACCTGGCCGCCATACGGTGGCCAGAGACATGCAGGAGTCTCCGAGTGTACGAGGGCCGCGTTCCGCAGTCCGTCGACTCGGGGCAGACGAGAGGACAGCAATGCTTAGCAAGTACCTCGTTGTGAGCCTAGCCTCGGCGGCTGTCGTCGCCGTGTCCCCGGGAGTAGTCCAGGCCGCTGAGACGAACGAGCCGTTCGGCCGACACGTCTCCGAGTGCGCCCAGACGAGCCTCGGGAAGCGCGCGGCCCCGCCCGCGGTCACCTGCTCGCACGACGGGCACGTGCACGTCTTCGCCAATTTTGGCGAGATGGTGCAGCACATGAAGCACCACGGCGGCTGATCGAGCCGGGATCGGAGGCTTGACCGAATCTTGACCGGGCTCCTGCCCAGACGATCGCTGCGATCAGGCCGACCCAGAACACCATCATCAGAATCCACCAGCCTCCGCCCATTCCGTTTCCGTCGTACCAGCC
>JBKJSM010000122.1:0-73283 GCA_046594445.1 Gaiellaceae bacterium
AGCTCGAGAGAGACGCCGTCCCCCTTCTCGGCCCGCCGGCAAGGGAGCTTTTCTCCAGGACGCGGCGATGAGCCCGAGAGGGAGCGGCCGAGGACGGACGCAGAAGTGCGACGCCGCCTGACCACCTTACGTGGGCAATTGATCGTACTGTTTGGTCAGGTGACCCAACCCGCAGCCCCCGCCCGAACCATAGTGTGAAGATCCGGTGACATTGAGCAGGCGTCGCCCTCAATGTCTACACTCTGAGCCATGAAGCTGGGACGGATCACCGCAGGCGGTCAGCTGTCGATTCCGGCGGCAATCCGGCGGCGCTGGGGCACGAAGCTCGTCGCGCTCGACGACCAGGGCAACCAGCTGGTCATCAAGCCGCTGCCGGCCGATGCGATCACGGCGGCTCGCGGCGCCCTCGCCGGGCGGATCGGCGACGCGAGCGAGCTCCGGCGCGCTGCGCGTCGCGACGACGACGCTGCCGTCTCCCGCCGGCATTGATCGTGCTGGACGCCTACGCGCTCGTCGCCCTCCTCGGTGACGAGCCTGCCGCGGACGAGGTCGAGGCGCTGCTGCGTGACCGGGAGTGCGTCGTCGGCGTCGTGAACCTCGCCGAGGCAATCGGCGTCTCCTGCCGGGTCGCGGGCGTTGCCGACACAGAGGTTCGCGACGTGCTCGAGCCGATGATCCTCGGCGGGCGGCTCGCGGTGCGCACGCCGCAGAGCGCAGACGCCTGGCGGGCTGCCGAGTTGCGATGTAGGTACTACGACAGGAAGGAGCGAGAGATCTCGCTTGCAGATTGCTTCCTGCTTGCTGCGGCGACGTCGGCCGACGAGATCGCGACTGCCGACCCGGCGGTGGCGGAGGTCGCTCGCGCGGAGGGTTTGCGAATCCTGCCGCTCCCGGACTCGCGCGGGCAGCGACCCTAGGCTCGCTCAGCACAGCCCGGGGGCTGGGCGGACTACGATCGCGCCGTGGCTGATCGCAACGAGAGCAAGCGGCTCAACGTGACTCTCGCCCCCGAGCACGCGGAGAAGCTGGCACGGATGGCAGAGCAGGACTACACCCAGGAAGGAACGCTCGCCCGCTCCCTGCTCTCCCGGGCGATCGACGAGGCGGACGTCGACGGCCGCAGCATGGTCGAGCTTCTGAACGGCATTCCGGAGCACTCGAGCGCGCCCTACTCGGCCGCGAGCAGGCGCGAGCCGGCGAGACGATCCCACTCGACGACCTGTAAGAAGTGGCACGCGTCGAGCTGAGCGCGGCGGCGGTGGAGGACATCGCGCGGCTGACGATCACGCATCGGCTTCCAGCCGACACGAACGCGCGAATCAGGCGTTCCCTACGAGCACTTGGCCGACTCCCGCGGCTTGGCGCCGCGCTCGAGGGCGAGTGGCAGGGGTTCCGATTCGTCCTTGGCCCCTGGCGCTGGATGATCGTCGTCTATGAGATCTACGACGACGATCGCATCGTGATCGTCACGGTTCAAGATGACCGCTCGTACGCCGCGCTCGCCGTCCGGTTCGCCGCGAGCACTCCCACCGGCCGGCTGGAGCAAGTCGCCGAGCATCTGGGCGTTCCCGGCGCGCCTGCGGGCACGACCGACGCTTTCCTGGCGGAGAGCCGCGCCGAGCGCGACCAAGCGTGACCGCGGTCTACCTCGAGACGAGCGCCGTCGGACGCGTTCTCCTCGGCGAGCCCGACGCCCGAGGAGAGTCCAGGGGCGAAGCGGGGAACACCTCGTCGCGTTGACTCACCCGAAAGGGTGATCCGGTGTCGGGCCGTAAGGAAAGTCCGCGCTGAGCAGGTACTTCTTGCTGTGACCGGAATCCGCGACTTTCTGCGCAATCGGGCCGCGCTCGTCGGGCTCGTGCACTCGCGCCCGCAGGCGCCCGAAGCGCTCGTCGGCTCGATCGTCGCACGGATCGAGCGCGACGCACGCGTCCGCCGTAGCGCCCGAGCTCGCACGGTGCTCGCCGGCTCGCTCACCGCTGCTCTGGCGGCCTCGCTCTTCACGGTCGGCGGCGTCTCGTACGCGGCGAACGCGGCGAACGGCGCGCTGAAGGTGGTCAAGAAGGCCGTGACGCCGAAGGCGGGGCAGCAGGCGATCGTCCTCAAGGGGATCAGCGCGGGCGGCGACCAGTACCGGCCCGGCTTCGGCTTCGGCGACCCGAACCACAACCACACAGGCCCGCCCGGGCTCGAGCGTCCCGGTGGCAACGCAGCCCCGCCGCTGCGGGGGCGGGTCGCGCCCGACGGCCGCGCGGCGCTCGTCGGCACGAGCGTCAGCTTCGACGAGCAGTGCTCGCTCTTCATCAGTGTCGTCGACGCCGACGGTACGCCGCTGCTGCTCACACAGGCGTCGAAGCGTGGCGGCAGCTCGGTCGGCAACCGCGTCTCGGGGCCGCAGACGAAGTTCATCCGCTACACGCTGCTCGTCCCACGCCCCGTGCCGCTGCAGCTGCGGATCCCGATCAACCTCCTGCGCGCGGGCCGGGGCTACTCGATCCGGATCGTCGCCTTCGACGTCACCGGCAACCGGACGGAGATGCTGATTCCGTTTGGCCTGTAAGGATTCTTGGCCTTCCGCCGGTACCGGTCACGACAGCGAAAATTCGATGGACGAGGGAGGGGCTTGTGATCTCACGAAAGCATAGGCGGCTCGAGCGCAGCCTCAGGGACGATCGTCCGGCCGCGACGGATGAGCTCGTGCGGAAGGTTTCGCGGCAGGTCGGCCCGCGGCCGAGCGGTGTGCCGCGGCTCGCGCTGGGAGGCGCGATGACGTTGCTGATGCTCGTCGCGCTCGGCTCGGTCGGAGGCATCTCGTACGCCGCCAACGCAGCCAAAGGGGCGGCTCGCGTCGTGCAGAAAGCCATCTCGCCGACCGGCGTCATCAGCGTGCTCGGCCTGAACTCCGGCGGAGACCAGTACCGTCCCGGGTTCGGCTTCGGCGACCCGAATCACAACCACACGGGCCCCCCCGGCTTGAAGCGGCAGGGAACAGCTTCCGGAACTCCGCCCATCGAGAAGGCTCGCGAGACAGCCGACGGTGTGGCGGTCGTCGTGAAAACGACGATCGTGCTCGACGAGCAGGCTGCACTCTTCATCCAGGTGCTCGACCAGCGTGGCCGCACGATCGTGCTCACGCAAAAGTCTGCACGCGGTAGCACGAAGATCGGCGGCAGCAAGCTCGAGGGCAAGCCGTCGAAGACGCTTCGGTACACCGTCCTCGTTCCGCGTCCGATTCCGATCGAGCTGCGGATACCCGCGCATCTCGTCCGCGAGGATCAGGCGTATCGGCTCCGCATCATTGCTCGCGACAAGCAAGGGAACAAGTCCGTCTTGATCATCCCGTTCCGCGTCGACAAGTAGGAACACTTCGCGTGGCGGCCGCGCCGCGGAGCGGCCGCCACCCGCTCCTCTGGCCTGGGAAATAACCCGGCGCGCTCGCGTCTTTGGCGGCTGTTCATGACCAGGATGCGCTCGCCGCGGCCTGCGAGCTCCAGCGGTTGTACGCCAAATCGGGGAGCCCGCTCGCGCCGATTCGACGAGGCCGGTCGCGCCGTTTCGGGGATTCAGGGCCGCGTCGACTCTGGTCAATGCTGGAGCTATCGCGTGAGCAGGGGTGCTCACGCAAAACCGAACGAGGGGAAGAATCATCATGGGGAACACCGAACTGCAGACGCCGTCGAAGCGCATCCGGATCGTCCTGGCCGACTGGACCTGGTAGACGCGAACGACGTAACGCGTCGCGGGACGGGACGCGGTAAAAACCCCGAAGCTTGAAGCTGCGCCGGCACTCTCTTAAGGGTGTCGGCGCTTTCGGTTTGCTGCCGATTGTCAGCCCAGTTCGGTAGCGTCAACTGGACATGCGGCGGCGGATGAGCGTTCCTGTGGAAACGGAAGGGCCGGGCGGTGGCTCTGGCCCGTCCCTGCGGCTGCCCCCCCTCGCCGCCGCCTACTGCGCCGTCGTCGTCGCGGCGAGCGTCCTCGCGGCGATCGTGGCCTTCACGGCCCACGAGACGCCGACGAGGACGGAATGGATCGCGTTCGCAATCCTGCTTCCGCTCGCCGCACTCGCGCCGCTCTTCACGGTCAGCATCGCGCGCAACCACGGCTTCCACACCGGCGCGGCCTTCGTCGTCGCCGGAGCGCTGGTGCTCCCGCCCACGCTCGTCGTCGCGCTCGCGGTGCTGCTGCGTCTGCCGACCTGGTTCCGGGAGCGAGCGCCCTGGTACGTCGAGACGTTCAACATCGCGAACTCCGTGCTCAGCGCACTCACGGCCGCACTAGTCGTCCAGGTCGTGGGGACCGACGACGGAGTCGAGCTCGCACTGGCCGGACTCGGTGCCGCGACCGGCTTCGTCGTCCTCAACCACGGCTTGCTCGCGACGATGCTGTGGCTCGGACGCGGCCTCACGCTGCGCGAGACGGGTCTCTTCTCGCGTGAAGGGCTCGGGATCGAGTTCGTCATCGCATTGCTCGGGGTCGCCGTCGGCGCGCTCGCCGACACGAACGTCTTGCTCCTACCGGCACTGCTCGCGCCGTTCGCGCTCGGACACCGCTCGCTCTCTACGCTCGCGCTCCTGCGCGAGAGCGAGGAGCGCTTCAGGACGATGTTCGAATCGGGGCCGACCGCGACGATGCTGCTCGGGATCGACGGCTCGGTGCTCGCTGTGAACCGATCGCTCGAGGGGCTTCTCGGCTACACCGAGGATGAGCTCCGCGCGCTGCCGGTCGCCGACCACGTCCATCCCGATGATCGCGAGGCGGGCGCCGATCTGTACGCCGAGCTCGTGCGCGGGGAGCGCGACGCCTACCGGCGCGACGCGCTGTTCGTCACCAAGGACGGCCGCACGGTCGGCACGCATCTCGCCGCTGCGCTCGTGCGCGACGCCGACGGGAAGCCGATGTACGTGATCGGCATGGCCGAGGACGTGACCGAGCAGCGGCAGCTCGAGGAGCAGCTGCGGCAGAGCCAGAAGCTCGAAGCCGTCGGCCGGCTCGCGGGCGGTGTGGCGCACGACTTCAACAACATGCTGACGGCCATCGGCGGCTACACCTCGTTCGCGCTCGACCGGGCGCCGAGCGGCTCTCCCATCCGCTCGGATCTCGAGGAGGTGCGTAAGGCCACGGAACGCGCCGCACTACTGACTCGGCAGCTGCTCGCCTTCAGCCGCAAGCAAGTGCTGCAGCCGGAGGTTCTCGACCTGAACGAGATCGTCGCCGAGCTCGAGTCGATGCTGCGGCCGCTGCTCGGCGAGGACGTCGTGCTGACCACCGCGCTCGATCCCGGCCTCGGAGCGATCGAGGCAGACCCGGGCCAGCTCCAGCAGGTCGTCATGAACCTCGTCGTCAACGCCCGTGACGCAATGCCCGCGGGGGGCACGATCTCGATCGAGACCGCGAACGTCGACGTGGACGAGGTCGCCGACGGCGCGATCGAGCCCGGTCGCTACGTGATGCTGACCGTCCGTGACGCGGGCGAAGGGATCGACGAGGCGACGATCGGGCAGATCTTCGAGCCGTTCTTCACCACGAAGGAATCCGGGAAGGGAACCGGCCTCGGTCTTGCGACCGTCTACGGGATCGTCAAGCAGAGCGGCGGATACCTGTCCGTCGAGACCGAGCTCGGCGCAGGCTCGGCGTTCACGATCTATCTCCGCCGGGTCGAGGGCGCCCTCTCCCCCAGCGCCACGATGCCCGCTGCAGTCGAGGCGCCGCCCGGGTCCGGGACGGCGACGGTGCTCGTCGTCGAGGACGAAGAGGTCATCCGCAGCCTCGTGCAGCACGTGCTCGAGGCCGATGGCTACCGCGTCCTCGTCGCCCACGACGGCGAAGAGGCGGTGGCGGTCGCCGAGGCCCACGACGTCGAGCTCCTGCTCACCGACCTCTCGATGCCGAAGCTCGGGGGCCGCGAGCTAGCCGAGCACCTGAGGACGGCAAACCCCGGCCTGAAGGTGCTCTACATGTCCGGGTACGCGGAGAGCGGGATCCTCTCGGACGGGGTTCTGCCACCCGTGACCGGATTCCTGGAGAAGCCTTTCACGCCCACCGAGTTGAAGGCGACCGTCCGCGCCCTGCTGACCGTCTGATCTAGATTTCCTCCATGAGCGACTCGCTGCGCGGGCAGCTCCTGGTGGCCGCCCCGGTGCTGCACGACCCTAACTTCCATCGGACTGTGATCTTCGTCGCCGAGCACGACGACGACGGAGCGATGGGGCTCGTCCTCAACCGCCCGACGGACACGTCGGTGGGCGATGCGCTCCCCGACCTGGCGCCGATCGCGGGAGACGAGGAGCGGGTTTACCTCGGCGGGCCCGTGGCGCTCGAGTCGGTGCTCGCGGTCGCCGAGCTCGATGACCCGGAGGACGCCTCCCAGCTCCTTCTCGGCGCGGTGGGATTCGTCCAGGAGCCGGACGTTCCCGTGCTGCGCGGCCGCGTTTTCGTCGGCTATGCAGGCTGGAGCGCCGGTCAGCTCGAGGAAGAGCTGGAGGAGGAGACGTGGCTCGTCGTCCCCGCGGAGGCCGACGACCTCTTCAGCGACGATCCGGACGGGCTCTGGAGCGCCGTCCTCCGCCGCCAAGGCGGACCGTACGCGCTGCTCTCGCTGATGCCCCCGGATCCCTCGCTCAACTAGCCCGGCGCCGCCCGACTTCATCGCGAACCACGGGCGCCACCTCGGTGCCGAACAGCTCGATCGCCCTCAGCGTTTTCGCGTGCGACATCGAGCCGCCGTGCACTGGGTCAGGAAGCGCTGGTGGCCGAAGAGCTCGTGCTGATAGAGGATCTTCTCGGTCACCTCCGCGGGCTGCCAACGACGGTCGCGCCGCGGGGTGCGCGGCCCGTGTCGTAGGACTCCCGCGTCAGCGGGGGCCAGCCGCGCTCGCGGCCGATCCAGTCCATCATCGTCTTCAGCGGGACGAAGTAGTCGTCCGCGGCATGCTGTGACGTTTCCGCGACGAAGTCGTGCGAGTTGATGCTGAGCGGCGGCGGCGGGTCGTGTCCCGCCTCCGCAGCGGGAAGCCGGTGAAAGCCCGCTCCACTATTGGCAGAGCGGGCCTGCGACGAGGGCTCAGCGCGCCAGGAAGTCGAGCACCGCCTGGTTGAACTGCTCGGCGTGAGACGCGTTGATCCCGTGTGGGCCGCCCTCGATCACCACGAGCTCGCTGCCGTCGATCGCCGCGGCCGAGCGCTTACCACTGGCCTCGAACGGGACGATGGCATCGGAGTCGCCGTGAATCACCAGCGTCGGCACCGTCAGCTTCTCCACATCGCCACGGAAATCTGTGCGACCGAACGCCGCGATGCAGTCCAGCGTGCCCTTCGGGGAAGCCTGCGCTGCGACATCGCGGGCGTACTCCCGCTGAGCCTCGCTCACCTTCATGGCGTCGCCGGCGCTGAAGAAATTGGTTGTGAACTCGTCGAGGAACGCGAGCCGGTCGCTCTTCAGACCCGCCTCCATACCGGCGATGGCGTCGTCGTCCAACACGCCGTCGGGGTTGTCGTCGGACTTGAAGAGATACGGCGGGACGGCCGACGCGAGCACGGCTTTCGCCACCCGGTCACTGCCGTGAACGCCGAGATAGCGCACAACTTCTCCGCCGCCCATGGAGAACCCGACGAGCGCGGCCTCACGCAGGTCGAGGTGCTGCATCAGCTTGTCGAGGTCAGCAGCGAGTGTGTCGTAGTCGTAGCCGCCCCACGGCTGTGAGGACTCACCGAAGCCACGCCGGTCGTATGCGATCACCCGGTAGCCGGCCTCGACCAGGGCGGGCACCTGGCTCTCCCACGAGCGGCCGCTCAGGGGCCAGCCATGAATCAAAACCACCGGCTTTCCCGTTCCGTAGTCCTCGTAGTGCAACTCGATCGGATTGCCGTTCTCATTACCTACCGACAGCTTGGGCATGCTCGAACCTCCGGCTCGCTTAGGTGCTAACGGTTCGCACCTCCACGCAGAGCGGTTCGACGTGGCGACACCGGAGGGCTCGACCTGCAGATCGGCGGTCAGAGCAAGCGGTATAGCGGGGGCAGGATTTGAACCTGCGACCTCCGGGTTATGAGCCCGGCGAGCTACCTGGCTGCTCCACCCCGCGACGCGGCGTTCATAGTAGCGGAGCCCTCCAGCAGGCGCGACAGCTCGGGCCACGGCGCCGCACCCTCCAGCCAGGAGTACGACCCTTCGTCGAGCAGCTCCCGAGCTGCGCGGACGGCGGCGCCGTACGCGGCGCGCGTGAGGCCGGAGCCAAAGGTGACGCGGGCAACGCCCAGGCTCGCGAGCTCGGCGATCGGCGGCGTCGCCGAACCGGCGAGGATGTTGACCGGGCCGTCGATCCGCTCCGAGAGCGCCGCGATCGCGGCGCGCTCGGAGACGCCGATCGGGAAGACGCACTCCGCTCCGGCGGCGAGGTAGGCGTTCCCCCGCTCGACCGCCTCGTCGACGCCTCCCGTGCCCTCGAGGAAAACGTCGGTTCTCGCGTTGATCACGAGCGCCTTCCCCACTGCCGCCCGCACGGCCCGGATGCGCTCGGCGTGCTCCTCCGGCGGCCCTGCCTTGTCCTCGAGGTTCAGGCCCGCGACGCCTGCCGCGACTGCCGCCCGCGCGGTGGCGGCGGGATCGCCGTAACCCGCCTCGAGGTCGGCGGTGACCGGCACGTCGACCGCCTGAGCGATCCGGCCCACCACGGCGAGCATCTCCTCGGCCGGGATCCGCTCGCCGTCCGGATAGCCGAGCGACGCGGCGACGCCGGAGCTCGTCGTTGCAAGCGCGCGACAGCCGGGGAGCGCCGCGACGAGGAGCGCGCTGCCGACATCCCAGACGTTCGGCAGGACGAGGATCGGCGGCGTCCGGTGGAGCCGGCGCAGCTCGTCCGCGCGCGCGCTCACGCGAGCATCCCCGTCAGACGGTCACGGAGGATCCCCTCGGCCTCGGCGACGACCGCTCGGACGACGTCGCCGGCGGGCAGAATCGAGTCCACGAGCCCCGCCGACTGCCCGACCCACATCGCCACGTAGTCCTGGTCACCCCGGTCCCGGGCTTCGGCCAGGCGTGCCCGCACCTCTTCCCGGCGGCGCCGGAGCTCGGGCTCGCGGCCGAGCCACTCCTCGACGAATCGCGTCCTCGTCACCCGAGACCACGCGCCGGGCCAGTCCTTCCCTGCGAGCGTGTCGGGAACGGTCGTCAGAACGGTGTCGTGGCCGTCGCTCGCGACGATCGCCGCTTTCGCAGCCGCTGATCCCGGCGCCTCGTCGGTGGCGAGGAACCTCGTTCCCATCAGAACGCCCTCAGCGCCGAGAGCGAGCGCGGCCGCCAGCCCGGCGCCGTCTGCGAACCCGCCTGCGGCGATCACGGGAATCGGCGCCACGCTCTTCACGACCTGGCGGACGAGCACCGAGGAGCCGATCTCGCCCACGTGCCCGCCGCCTTCGGTTCCCTGAGCGACGATCACGTCCGCACCGGCCTCGGCCGCGAGCACCGCGTCCGGAAGCTCGGCAACCATGTGCATCACCTTCGCGCCCCGCTCGTGCGCGCGGGCGAAGATCGAACGGAGATCCTGGTCGTCGCGCGGCCATGCTGTCGACAGCACCTCGGGCTCGAGCGCGAGCACCGGCTCGAGCAGCTCCTCGTTGCCGAACAGGAGCAGGTTGACGCCGAGCGGCGCGTCCGTCAGCTCGCGGGCGCGCCCGACGTGGCTACGAACGGCCTCCGCGTTCAACCAGGAGGCCCCGATCACGCCGAGCCCGCCCGCCGCGGACACGCAACCTGCGAGCTCCCCGTCAGCGCCGCCGCCTCCCATCCCTGCGCAGATCACTGGATGCTCGACGCCCACCAGCTCGGTGAACGCCGTCCGGATGCTCACGCGGTGCAGACGCGCCGGTCGTCCGCGCGACGGCGGCCCTGCCACCAGCCGGCCGCCAGGAAGCCGACCGCCAGCACGAGCATCCCTGCGGCCGCGTCGAGCAGGAAGTGGTTCCCGGTCACGACGATCGTCAGTACGACGAGCGGCGGGTAAAGCGCCCCTGCCAGCCGCACGACGTGGGAGCGCCCGAAGCGGATCAGCCCCATTCCCACGCCGAGAGCATACGCCGCGTGCAGCGAGGGGACGGCCGCGACCGGGTTCGAAAGCGCCGAGGAGGTCGGCGAGCCGATGTCGATCCCCGAGAGCAGCAGCAGCGTGTCCTCGAGGCCCACGCCCGCGAGCCGCGGCGGCGCGGTCGGATACAGCCAGTGGATCACGACAGCCAGCGCCGTCGCGGCGAGGAAGCCATCCCGAAAGCCCCGGAAGCCGTTGCGGGAGCGGCGGTAGAGCCAGACGAAGAAAATCCCCGTGAAAAGGAAGTGCCCGACGAAGTAGAAGAGGTTGAGCGCGGCGACGAGGTTCGGCAGCGCCAGGAACGCCCGCTGGAGCGATTGCTCCCACGCGAGCCCGAGTACCTGCTCGGCGGAGACGATCCGATCCGCGTTCGCGAACGCTTGCGCCCAGTTCGGCTCCATCGCATGCCTCGCCGCCTCGTAGGCTCCGAACGCCCCGAGCACGACGGCGAGCTGCGCGACTCCGTCACGTCTCGCCAGGAATTGCCTGACGCGCGACATCAGGTCCATTCAAACACCGTTGGTAGCCTTGTCGCAATGCTCTTTTGGCTTGCACTCACGAACGCGCTCCTGCTCACGGTCGGGTCTGCGATCTATCTAACGCTGAAGGGGCTCACCGCCTTCCGCGACGTCAAGCGGCTCGGCCGCGAGGTCGGCTCCGAGCTCGACCGGATCACGGCCGCCACCGGCCAGATCGAACGCCACCTTGCGCTGGCCGCTGAGAGCGGGAGCCGGCTCGAGGGCTCGCTCGAGCGGCTGCGCGAGTCGCGCGCCCGCCTGAACGTCCTCACGAGCGCGCTCGCGGACGTGTGGGCCGCCGTCGGCCGCGTGACCGCGGTCTATCCGAAGAAGTGAGAGTCGCCGCGGTCGACCTGGGGACGAACTCGACGCGTCTCCTGGTGGCCGACATCAACGGGACGCTCGTGGAGGTCGTGCGCCGGCTCCGGATCACTCGGCTCGGCGAGGGAGTCGACGAGCGCGGGATCCTCCTCCCCGTCCCGATCGCACGTGTCCGCAATGTCCTCTCGGAGTACCGCCAGGAGCTCGAGGCGCTCGGCGCCCAGCGGACGCTCTGCATCGCCACAAGCGCCGTGCGTGACGCCGAGAACGGCGAGGCGTTCCTGGGCGAGATCGAGTGGAGCTATGGCTTCACGACGCGCCTGCTGACCGGCGAGGAGGAGGCGGCGATGACGCTGCGCGGCGTCGGTGCCCTCGAGCCCGGGACGATGGTGGTCGACATCGGCGGCGGCTCCACCGAGATCCAGGTCGTCGGCACCGACGTCCGCTCCAGCCTGGACATCGGCTGCGTGCGCATGACCGAGCGCTTCGGTGAGGACGTCGGAGCGGTGCGCGCGCACGTGCGCGGGCTTCTCCCCGCCGCGCCCGCCGACCGAGCCGTCGGCGTCGCCGGCACCGTGACGACGATCGCCGCGCTCGACCTCGGCCTGGAGGAGTACGACCCGGAGCGGATCCACGGGCACGCGGTCAGCGCGGGCGCAGTGGAGGAGCAGCTGGCTCGGCTCGCGGCGCTGGCGGTCGAGGAGCGGGCGGAGATCGTCGAGCCCGGCCGGGCGCCCGTGATCGTCGCCGGCGCGGCGATCCTGGCCGAGATCCTCGACGTCTACGGGCTGCAGGCAATCGAGGCGAGCGAGCGGGACATCCTCCACGGCGCGGCGCTCGCCGCCGCGGAGCTGCCCGAGCGTGAAGAAGGCGCGGCGCCGCCCGGCGCGTACACCTGCTGCTAGACGGCTAGATCTCTTCCTCGAGCGGCGGCTCGTCCTCGGCGAGGCGCCGCTGGAGCACCGCACGCGAGAGCACGCCGACGAGCCGACCGTCCTCGACGACCGGCACCCGCTCGAGATCCTGCTCCTCCAGGAACCGGTACGCCTCGTCAAGCGGAACGTCGGAGCCGATCGTGTTCAGCGGCGGCTCGGCGATCGCCCGTAACTCGGTGGTGCGCGGGTCGAGCCCTGCGGCGACGACCTCGCGGACGAGGGTCTTCCGCGTCACGACGCCGAGCAGCCGACCATCGTCGGAGACGAAAACGGCGCGCACCTCGGGGCGGCTGAGCGCCTCCCCGGCCTGCTGCGCGCTCGCGACGCCGTCGAACATCGGCGGATCGGCGAGCATCGCGTCGCGCACGCGGTCAGTCGTCGTCACGGATACAGCCCGCGCGCGTCGAGCGCCGCCGCGACTTCCCGGATCCCGGCGACGAGCGCGGCGGTCCTGAGCGTGACCTCCCGCTCCTCGGAGATCTTCCAGACCCGGTCGAAGGCGTCGTTCAGCTTCTCGGCGAGCTTGTCGCGGATCTCCTCGCGGTCCCAGAAGAGCCGTCCGAGATCCTGCACCCACTCGAAGTAGGAGACGGTGACGCCGCCGGCGTTCGTGAGAATGTCCGGCAGGATCGGGATCCCGCGCTCGGACAAAATCGCGTCCGCCTCGAGCGAGGTCGGCCCGTTCGCCCCCTCCGCGATCATCCGCGCGTTGATGCGGGCGGCGTTCTGCTCGGTCACCTGATCCTCTCGCGCGGCCAGCACAAGGATGTCGCAGGGCAGCTCGAGCAGCTCCTCGTTCGTGATCCTCGCACCGGTGGGCCAGTCCTCGAGCGAGCCGTGCTTCTCGGCGAACGCGCTCATCGCGTGCACGTCGAGGCCGGCCGGGTCGTGGACGCCGCCGGAGATGTCGGAGACGGCGATCACCGTCGCACCGAGGTCGGCGAGCTCGTGCGCGGCGATCCCGCCGACGTTCCCAAAGCCCTGGACGACGCAGCGCTGCTCGGCCAGCGTCCAGCCGAGGCGCTCGCAGGCACGCGCGATCACCATCACGACGCCGGCGCCCGTCGCCTCGTGGCGAAAGACCGATCCGCCGATCGAGATCGGCTTGCCGGTCACGATCTCCGGGACGGCATGGCCGACCTGCATCGAGTACGTGTCCATCATCCAGGCCATCGTCTGCTCGTTCGTCGCCATGTCCGGCGCCGGGATGTCCTCCTGTGGCCCAATGAAGGGCAGCAGGTCGGAGGTGAAGCGCCGCGTGATCCCTTGTAGCTCGCGTTGGGAGAGCTGGCGCGGGTTGCAGCGCACGCCGCCCTTGGCGCCGCCATAGGGAAGCCGCAGCAGGGCGCACTTCCACGTCATCCAGACCGCAAGCGCCGCGCACTCGCCGAGCGTGACCTCGGGGTCGTAGCGGATGCCGCCCTTCGTCGGCCCGAGGACGGAGGAGTGCTGGACGCGGTAGCCGGCGAAGACGACGCGCCGGCCGTCGTCCATCTTCACGGGCAAGGAGAGCATCACGGCGCGCTCCGGATAGCGCAGGCGCTCGGCCACGGCGTCCGAGACGCCGGTGTACGGCAGCGCCAGCTCGAACTGGGCGATCGCGGTCTCGAAGAGCGGCGTGTCCCACTCGAGGTGTGTCTGTGCGGCGGTTTCCTCGATCCTGGCCACCGCGGCAGTGTATGCATCGCCGATCCTGGACGATTTGTTGAGAACCGGGAGCGAAGCGACCTCTTCAGGGGTCTTAGCGCGAAGGACGGGCCGCTCCCGCGGCCCGTCCTTCTTGCGCCGGAAGTGCAGTGCCGGGGGCGGGAGTCGAACCCGCACGGCCGTGAGGCCGGCCGATTTTAAGTCGACCGCGTCTGCCAGTTCCGCCACCCCGGCTTGCTAGCGCAAGATAAGCATCCGCGGGAGCGGATGCTTATCGCGCGAAGATCCCTGAAGGGGCCGCTGCGCGGCCCAACCGCCTCGCGCGCCGTCGTGTTAGCTACCCGGCGTTAAGAGCTCGGGCGGGAAGCGCTCGGGGCCCTTGAAGCGATGATCGTCCACGAAGGCCGAGAAGGCGTTCTCATCGAACCTCGGGCAGGTTGCGAGGAAGCCCTGGCCCTTCAGGTCGCCCTCGCGCGCCGTCGTCCAGGCCGAGAGCGCGATCTTGTTCCCGAGTTTCGGAAGCGGCGCCACGATCATCCCGTTCGGGTCGTCGGAGTAGAACGTCCTGATCTGCTCCACGTCCGAGTCGGGGACGTCCTTGCCGTAGTGGATGACGACCGCGCCGTGCTCGAGGTTGTGCAGGGTCTGGGCGAACGGAACGGGATCCTCGTACGAGCCGTAGACGGCGGGCTGCTCGTTGTGCGGGCCGCTCGTCGGCGGATCCGTGTTCCACTTCGGGCTCGTCGTTGCGGCGAGATCGACCGTGTGCTCTCCGACCACGCCCGGCGCGACCTTGAGGGTGCAGCCAGCCTCCTCCAGCGCCGAGCGCGAGTCGCCGGAGCCGCCGCCGCCGGTCAGCAGGATCACGGCGGCGACCGCGGCGGCCAGCGCGAGCGCGCCGGCGACGACCAAGAAGATGAGCTTCCGGCGCTGGTCGGTCACGGCCGGGTCCGTGGGCGTCGAGCGACGCTGCGGTCCCTGGGGGCGCTTCGGCGGATTCGGGACGCGGTCTTTTCTGGCCATACGGCGAGCGATCGTACCGATTCGTGCGCCGTCCGACCGCATCTCTACCGTTCGTCGGCCATGGTCACGTTCGCTCTGATCCTGCTCGCCGCCGCGGCGCTCGCCGTGAGCGGCGTTTTGCTCGCCCGATCGCTGCGCAGCCAGCTCGGCGGCAGCATGCACGCGCTCGACGGGACGCTGGGTCAGATCGAGGCGCGGCTCGACCGCAGGCTCGGCGAGCTGGACGCGAAGGTCGATCGCCGGTTGGAGGGGCTCGACGGCCGCCTCCTGACCACCCAGCGCAACGCCGGCGAGACGGCGACGCAGATCACGGAGAAGCTGGCGCGGGTCGAGGCGGGAACGAAGAGCATGCTCGAGCGGGCGAACGACCTGAAGCGGCTCGAACAGGCGCTCAGGCCGCCCAAGGCGCGCGGCGGCTTCGGCGAGCTGCTGCTGGCAAACCTCCTCGCCGACATGCTCCCGTCGAGCGCGTACGCATTGCAGCACGGCTTCGCCGGTGGTGAGCGGGTCGACGCAGTGATCAAGGTCGAGAAGCTGCTCCCGGTCGACGCCAAGTTTCCGCTCGACGATGTTCACCGCGTCCTCGACGCTGAGGACGACGAGCAGCGCGAGCTCGCGCACAAGGCACTGACTCGCGGCGTGAAGGTGCACGTCGACGCGATCGCCACCAAGTACATCAAGCCCGGCGAGGGAACCTACGACTTCGCCTTCATGTACCTGCCCGCCGAGACGGTGTACTACGAGATCGCTTGTGGCGGCTCGGGCGCGCTACAGCAGTACGCACTCGAGCGCCGGGTGTTCCCGGTCTCACCGACGACGTTTCACGCGTATCTGACGATGATCGTCTTCGGCCTGCGCGGGCTCCAGATCGAAAAGCACGCCCAGGACGTGATGGACTACTGCGGTCAGCTGGCGAAGGACTTCAGCCGCTTCAAGACGGACTACGACGTGATCGGCAAGCACATCGGGAACGCCCACACCAAGTTCGACGAGTCCCAGCGCTGGCTCGACCGGTTTGAGGAGCGGCTCGAGCGCGCCGTCGACAACGAGGCGCTCCAGCCCGCCGTGCCCGAACAGCTGCGCGCGATCGACGCGGCCTAGAAGCGCAGAACGGCGCCGATGCCCTCGACGGGCTCGAGGTCGCTGCGGTGCTCGACCGCGTGCACCCCACCGCCGTGGAGGAGCGTCAGCCGGACGGCGAGGTCGAGGCCGTCGTCGCGCGGCTCCATCGTCGTCCCGTCCAGAGGGCAGGTGGTCGCGTCCAGCGCGGCGCGGCCGCAGGCGGGGCAGCGGTAGGCGTCTCGCTGCGCGCCCACCTGATGCAGGAGCACGTCGACCCGGCCGTCGGAAGCCGCCTCGAGCGTGTCCGCCCACCCCGACGTGCCGCGACCGCCCCGGCCGGTCTCCTCGCGCCAGCGCTCGACGACCTCGCTCTCGCGCGTCGCGCGCCACTGCTCGAGCAGGGGCGCGACGACCTCGTACACATCCGCCTCCGATGCGTGCGCCTCGGCCGTCGTCCAGCCGACGATCGCGTCGGTGACCTCGGCCGGAAGCACGTCGGCGAGCTCCGAGCGCGTCTCCTCGCCGCAGACGACAACGATGCGCGGCCGTCCGAGTGTCCGGAAGCGGTGCTCCAACTCGGCGGCGACCGCCTTGTAGTGCTCATGGGCGAGGTTCTCGATGTGCCGCTGGTAATTGGCCTGCGACCACCCGCCTTGGTCGTGCCGCCCAGGGACGTTCTCGCTGCGGTCGGCGATCTCCTCGAGCCGCCCGGCGCGAAGCGCCAGCACGCGTCCCCGCTCGCGGCCGACGACGGCGACGAGGGCCCCGTCGCCTCGGCCGAGCAGGGGCACGAGCGGCGCCAGCAGGAAGTCATCCGCAACGCGGACCGCGTCCGGAACAGGGGCGGGAAGCGCAAGCACTTTCCAGAAGTTGTCGAGGCTGGCGGCGAAGACCGCGAGGCCATGCGCTCCGTCTCGGTTGAACTCTTCCTCGAAGTACTGCTCGAGTCGCTCGAAGTCACCCCTCAGCCCGCCCCGCACTTCGTGCGCCAGGTCGGTTCGCGTCGCCCCGTGCGACTTGCCTGCGGCGTCGAGCTGCGAGCGGACGCGCGTCGCCACGTCACCCGCGGTCGGCGTCGAGCTCGGATCGAGATCCACGTAGAGGCTGATGGCGCAGCCTTTCTCGGCGCGAAACGCCGCAAGCTCGCGCAGGCTCTCGAGGTGTACCGTCGTTGCCGCCATGTACCGCCTTTCTGACTAGCCGGACGGATTCTAGGCGTCTGCGCCCGAAGCGGCCGGAACACCGTGCCATTCCGATTCGTTCTCTATCGTGAGGGCACACGCCCGCGGCAGACGAAGGAGCGACAGTGAGCGACGTTCGTGACGTGATCATCATCGGCGGGGGTCCTGCGGGGTACACCGCGGCGCTGTACGCGGCACGCGCCAACCTGAGCCCACTGGTGATCGAGGGCTTCAACTGGGGCGGCCAGTTGATGATCACGAGCGACGTGGAGAACTACCCGGGGTACAAGGACGGGATCATGGGCCCCGCGATGATGGCCGAGTTTCGCGCCCAGGCCGAGCGTTTCGGCACCGAGTTCCTGACCGACGACGTCACCCGGGTCGACTTCTCCGAGCGTCCGTTCAAGGTCTACGTCGACGACGAAGTGCATCTGTCACGGACGGTGATCGTGGCCACCGGCGCCACGGCGAGACAGCTCGGGCTGGAGTCCGAGCGCGCGCTCCACGGACGAGGCGTCACCTACTGCGCCACCTGCGACGGCGCGTTCTATCGCGACCGCGAGGTCGTCGTCGTCGGCGGCGGCGACTCGTCGATGGAAGAAGCTCTCTTTCTGACCAAGTTCGCGTCGAAGGTGACGATCGTGCATCGCCGTCACGAGTTCCGCGCGTCGCAGATCATGGTCGACCGCGCCCGCGCGCACGAGAAGATCGAGATCCTGACGCCGTACGCGGTCGAGGAAGTGCTCGGCGCCGAGGGTGGCAAGGTGACCGGTGTGCGCCTGCGCAACCTGGAGACAGAGGAGACGCTCGACTACGCGACCGACGGCGTCTTCGTCGCGATCGGCCACGACCCGACCACGAAGCTCTTCGTCGACGCCCTCCACCACGACGAGAACGGCTACCTCGTCACGCGGGGCAAGTCGACCGAGACGAACATTCCAGGGGTCTTCGCCGCCGGTGACGTCCAGGATCACATCTACCGGCAGGCCGTCACGGCAGCAGGCTCCGGCTGTGCGGCGGCGCTCGACGCGGAGCGGTTCCTCGCAGATGCCGAGGGCCATCCCGAGGCGGCGCTGACCGCGCCGCGCGAGCACACCGCGCCCGCCTAGCCTCTTGCCGTTCTTTATCTGCCCGAACTGCAAGGACCGCTCGCTGGACCACGACGGTCGCCAGGGGATTCTCGACCAGGCCGTCTCCTGCGAGCGGTGCGGCTTCGGCTTCCTCTTCGAGCTGATGGAGGACTACTACCCCGCCCCCAACACGGGCCTCGTCGCCTGCGACCGTGACGGGCGCATCCTCGCCGCCGGGCGGGGCGTCTTCGAGCTGACGGGCTACCGCGAGCCCGACCTGATGGGGAAGGACATCACCACCGCATTCGGCCTTGCCGGCTTCGAGGAGGGCAAGAGCCCGGTCGCGCTGGCGCTCGAATGGGGCGTGCGCCGGCTCAACGAATCACTCGAGCTCCGCTCGCGCGCTGGCCACGTGAAGCCGGTCACCGCGGACGTTTTCCCCGGCTACGACGACGACGGCGGCCTCCTCGTCGCGCTCTCGCCCCGCTAGGACTTCAGGAAGGGCTCGACCGCCACGCGGCTCGCCGGACAGAGGTCGTTGACGACGCAGAGCTCGCACAGCGGCCGCTGGGCGTCGCAAATTCGGCGCCCGTGCCAGATCAGCAGGTGAGGGAACCGGCCCCAGTCCTCCCGCGGCACGAGCTTGACGAGATCCCGCTCGATCTTGACCGGATCCTCATGCTTCGTCAGTCCGAGCCGCTGGGAGAGGCGCCGCACGTGCGTGTCGACGACGACCCCCTGCGGGGTGCCGAGCTCCGCGGCGACGACGTTCGCCGTCTTCCGCGCTACTCCCGGCAGCCGCAGCAGATCCTCGAGCGTCCGCGGCACGACGCCGTCGAACTCTTCCAGCAGGACGCGCATCGTCCCCTGCACCGACTTCGCCTTCTGCCTGAAGAAGCCGGTCGCATACACGTCGCGCTCGAGCTCCTCCCGCGGGACCGCGAGATAGTCCTCCGGCCGGCGGTACTTCTCGAACAGCTCGACCGTGACTCGGTTGACGTTGACGTCGGTGGTCTGCGCCGAGAGCATCACGGAGACGAGCAGCTCGAGGTCGTTGCGGAAGTTCAGCGCGATCTTCGCGTCCGCGTGCTCCACAGCCAGCCGCTCGATGATCGGCCGGATCCGCAGCCGCTTCGGGCCGACCCGGCGGCGAGCCTCGTGGACGAAGCTACGCGGCAACGCTCTCGAAGTACGCCGACACCTTGTCGGGATCCTCCGGGTCGAGCAGCCAGCCGGCGATCTGGTCGGCGCCGGGGTAACCGCTCGTCCGGATTACGGCCGCGGCGGCGCCGACGGCGTACGGGGTGTGGCGGAAGTCGACCTCCACGCCGTCCAGCAGCCCCCAGAAGGCACCTTGCTTCCCCTCGTACGGAATGCCGACGCTGCCGGCGTTGACGAAGCGGATCCCGTCGACCAGGCGCTCGAACTGGACATGCGTGTGACCGCCGACGACGAGGCGCTCGTGGACTCCCTCCAGGGCGGCTCGAAACCGCTCGTCGGGGGAGACACGCGTCAGGATCTCGTCGTCGTCGCGCGGAGAGCCGTGGCAGTAGAGGACACCGCCGAGCGAAACGGCCTGCGGGAGCTCGCTCAGGAACTCGACCGACAGCGGGTCGAGGTTCGCGACGATCCAGTCCCAGGTTCCGGCAGGAGCCCGCGGAGACTCGCGGTCGGCGTTGCCGCGAACGAACACCGCGCCGAGACCGACGAGCTTGTCCAGGCACTCGCGCGGGAACGGCCCTGCGACGACGTCTCCTCCGCACACGATCGTGTCGACCTCGAGTGCGGCCACCTCGGCCAGCACGGCCTCGAGAGCCGGCAGGTTGCCGTGCACGTCGTTGAGGACGGCGACCCTCATCACGAGACGGCTGCGAGCTCCGGCGGGCGGCGCGAGCGCAGACGCGGGCCAGCGCAGACGACGTCGAGGGCAGGACAGGCGGAGCAGATGAACTCGCTCGGCGTCGGGACGAACTCTCCCGCACGAATGCGTCCGATCGCCTCGGAGAGCTCGGCCTCCAGCTCCGGCTGGTCTCCGGTCGTGAACGTCGTCGAGACGACCGCATCCGGCCGCTCGAGGAAGTGGTAGACGACCTCGACCTCCTCGGCGCCGGCGCGTAAGCAGGCCAGCGCGTAGACGAGCCGCTGCAGCCGGTAGTCGGCCTCGACGATCTCCTCGGGCGTGCCCTCGGCGAGCGTGTTCGTCTTGTAGTCGAGCACCAGCGCGCTCGGCCCGTCGCGGTGGAGCACGTCGAGCCGGCCGTGCAGGAGCACGCCGTCGTGCTCGAACGCGAACGGGCGCTCCGGCCGGGGGCCGGTGAGAGCTGCGATGCGCCGGGCGAGGTCGGAGCCGCAGTACGTGGCGACGAAGGCCGCGATCCGCGCCAGCTCCTCGTCGGTGACGCCCGGATACCAGGCGCGAACCTGCTCGACGTCAGGAGCGAGGGGCGCATGCAGGTCGACGAGCTCGAGCAGGCGGTGAACTGCGTCGCCCACCTCGGTCGCCGCCAGGCCCGTCTGCCCGGCGACGCTGCCGTGCGCGTCGGCGGGGCGCATGCCGGCGACCCGCTCCGCGTAGTAGCGGTACGAGCAGCGCTCGAAGAGCGCGAGGGCGCTGTAGGAGAGCCGGCGCACGTCGTGGAGCGGCGGCTCCGGCAGCGCCCGAATCGGGGCCAGCACCGGCGCGAGCGGCGGCAGGGGCGGCGCGTTCCCGACGGCGAAGAGCGCGAGCTGTCCGGCCTCCTCCTCTTCCACGATCGCCGCCACGGCCGGCGCGGGTGTGAGGGCCTGCTCGACCGGGGCGGGCGTCCGGTCGACGCGCACGAGCACACGCGCACCCTCCCGCTCGAGCTCGATCGGAGCGTCCGTGGCCGCCTCGAGCTCCGCCGCGCAGTCGAGCCGACCCAGCACCCAACCGATCGGCGTCCGCTCGTCCGCCTTCCTGGCCGAATCGATAGAACCGGAGACGATCAGTCGGTCAATAGCCCGCGTCATCGCGACGTAGTAGAGCCGCAGACGCTCGGCCTCGTCCTCGGCCTGGCGCGCCTCCTTGACGCTCTCGTAGCCGAGCACCCCATGCCGCTTGCCGGTGACGGGGTCGGCGACCCGGAAGCCGAAGCGGCCGTCGGCGAGGCAGAGGATCTCGTCCGCCGACGGCGCGTTCCGGTCGCGCCCGGCATCGGCCACGACCACGACCTTGAACTCGAGCCCCTTGGCGCCATGGATCGTCAGCAGCCGGACAGCATCGGCGCCCTCCTCCTCGGAGACCGCGTCCCGCTCCGCCGCGCCCACCGCTTCCTGCTCCTCGACGAAGCCCACGAAGCCCTCGATGTCCGGCCCGCGCAGCTCCTCGTAGGAGCGCGCGAGCCGCGCCAGCTTGCGGAGGTTCGCGTAGCGCCGGCGGCCGTCCCACTGGGCGAGCACCGCGAGGTCGTAATCGTGGTCGGCGACGATCCGCTCGCACAGCCGCTCGAGCGAGAGCCGGCCCGCGGCCTCCGCCAGCCGGTCGTAGCGCTGCTTGAACGCACGAAGCAGCCGCACGTCGCGCTCGTCGAGGTCGGGGGGCAGCGAGCGCTCGATGCCAGTGAAGATCGGCCCCCGCGCGGCACGCCGGATCAACAGCAACGTGTCGTTGGAGACGCCGACGAAGGGTGACGCGAGCACGGAGACGAACGCCTCGTCGTCGTAGCGGTTCTGGAGCAGCCGCAGGTAGGAGACCAGATCGACGACCTGCTGCTGGCCGAAGTAGCCACGCCCGGTCGCCCGGTAGGTGGCGAGGCCCACCTTGCGCAGCTCTTCCTCGTACCACTCGGCGTCCGTTCCGGCGGCGAAGAGCAAGACGACCTCCCCCGCCGTCGCGGCTCCGCTCGCAACGAGCTCCTGCACACGGCGCGCGACGTGCTGCGCCTCCGCGCGGCGCCAGTGCACCCCGCTCCCTGCGTATGCCGCCTTGTCCGTTACGAGCAGCTCGACCGGCGTCCCGAAGACGGGGTCGGGGAACTCACCCGAGGCGGCGAGCGGCTGGAAGTCCTCGCCGAACTCGCCGCCGAAGAGGTGGTTGACGACCGAGAGCAGTTCGGGGCGAGAGCGATAGTTCCGCGTCAGCGGCAGCAGCGTCTCGGCGCTCGCGCGGCGCTCGCGGAAGACCTGGACGTCGGCGTGCCGGAAGCCGTAGATCGACTGGAACTCATCACCGACGAAGAAGCGCTCCGTGTCGGAGCCGGTGAGCAAGTCCACCAGCTCGCACTGGAGCCTGTTCGTGTCCTGGAACTCGTCGACCATGATCGAGCGGAAGCGCAACCGCTCCCGCTCTCGCAGCGACTCGTCATCGCGAAGCAGGTCGCGGGCGCGCAGCTCGAGATCCTCGAAGTCGAGCACCGACTCGCGGTCCTTCGCCGCCGCGTAGGCGGCCGCGAAGCCGTGCAGCAGCTCCTGGAGCAGCTCTCGGTCCTGGAGGGCGAGCTCGTCGAGCGCCGCCTGCTCGACCGCCTTGCGCGCTTCCTCGTAGGTGGCGGCCCGCTCCTGGCGCGCGCGGAGGCCGCTGAGATCGAGCAGTCGCTCCGGGAGCGGCGGCGCCTCCGCGAGCACGAGCGCCTGCGCGGCCGCGGCGCGTGCGGCGTCGTTCGCGTCGGGGTCTGCAGCCAATGCCCGCGCCGCCTCGGCGAGCTCCGCGAGCCGCTCGTCGAGCCCGGCGCGCTCACCGAGCTCGAGCACCAGCTCGCGACCGGCCGAGCGGAGCGTCTCGTACACGCTCGTCAGCATCCGGCGCAGGCCGGACGCGCCGTAGGTGGCGAGCAGTTGCAGCCGCTCGGGATCGTCGCCGGCGCAGAACTCGTTCAGGGCCACCTCGAAGGCTTCACCGCGGACGACGCGACCCTGGCTGTCGTCGAGCACGCGGAAGCGCGGATCGAGGCCCGCCGCGAACGGATGCGCTTTGAGCAGGCGCATACAGAAGCCGTGGATCGTCGCGATCCAGGCACCGTCGAGCGCGCGCGCGAGGTCGTGCCGACCGAGCTCGTGCAGCCGGGCGCGGATCCTCCCGCGCAGCTCGCCCGCCGCCCGCTCCGTGTAGGTGATCACGAGCATCGACTCGACGTCGATCCCGCGCTCGCAGACCGCCTCGGCGAAGCGCTCGACGAGAACCGTGGTCTTGCCGGTACCGGCGCCCGCGGAGACGAAGACCTGGCCGCGCGCCGCGATCGCCGCGGCCTGCTGTGAGTTCGGCGTCCTCATGCGCGCCTGATCCGGCACATGCGCCAGAGGTCGCACCAGGCTGGACAGCCGTCCGTCCCCTTCGGATCGTGCTTGACGTCGCCCTCTCGAATCCGCTGTGCGAGCCCGCGCGCCAGGTCGCGCGCGCCCTCGACCTGCGCCCAGAACGCCTCCTCCTCGAGGTAGTCGTTCTTGACGAAGCCCGGCAGCATGTCCTCCTTCGCGTCCTCGCGCAGCAGTCCGCGGGCACGCCGCTCGCCGGCGAGCGGCCGGTAGAGCCCGCCCAGCGGCTCGATCCCGACGAGATCGCGCAGAACGAGCATGTAGAGCGGGATCTGCAGGCGCAGCTCTTTCTCGATCTCGGCCGCCGAGTGGCCGGTGCGGCCGGACTTGTAGTCCTGGACGATCCCGCGCGCGCTGCCGGGGTCGACGTCGATCCGGTCGATCTTCCCCGAGAGGGTGACGCCGTCGCCGAGGTCGAGGCCCCGCTGGAGCTCGGGCGCCGACCGCTCCGAGCCGAACCCGACTTCGAACTTGCGCGGCACGAGCGGGAGCGGCGAGCGCGCCTCGTCGCGCACGAGCTGCTCGAGGTCGCGACGGAGGCTTTGCTCGAGCTCTCGGCGCTCGAGCTCGGTCATCTCCATCTTGACTCCGGCGAGCGCGCCCTTGAGGCACTCGCCGAGGAACGTGAGCGTGTCGTCGAGGCGGCTCTCGTCCACGCGGTCGCTGCCGATCGCCCGCGGCAGCCCGGCGTAGAAGCGATGCAGGGTCGTGTGGGCGACGGAGCCGCGCAACATCGCGTCGACCTTCCGGTCGATCCGGCGCGGCGAGATCAACCGCTCGAAGAACCAGACCGACGAGCAGTCGGCGAAGCGCTCCAGCTCGGTGACGTTGAAGGGCGTCTTGGTCGAGAGCTCGGCGAGCACGCGCGGGTGCGTGAGCCTCGTCTCGCGTGTGAACGCGCTCCGCGCCCGGTCGAGCTGGCGTTCCCACCCGTTCGCGGCCGCGAGCGCCTCCGCATCCGCGGGCTCACCGACGCTGAGGAGGGCGAGCGAGCGTAGCCGCTCCCGTTCGGTCGGGGCAACTTCGAGCTCCCACGTGAGCTGGGAGAGCGGCCGGCGACGCGTCCAGCGGCGCACGTCGTCCGGCTCGTAGAGCGCGACCACCTCGTCCCAGAACGGGCTCGGCTCTCGGGGGCTGCCCTCGTCGGAGGCGGCCTCGCGGACCAGGTTCAGCCGGCGCGACGCCCGTGTGCATGCGGTGTAGAAGAGGTAGCGCTCGCGCTCGACGGGATCGGGGCGAACGAGGCGCGAGCGCGTCTGCCGGTCGAGCTCGCCGCGTGCGTCGTCGTCGAGAAACGGCGACGCGGTGCCGCGCCGAGGCAATGTCCCTTCCTCCAGGCCAAGCAGGAAGACCGTGTCGAAGCTCCGCGTCCGTGCCCGGGCCAGATCGAGAACGGCGACGCGTCCGCTCTCCGCGGCAGACCCGATCCGCACCTCGACGTGCTCGAGCGCGGCCAGCACCTCGTCGGCGGAGAGGTCACCCCCGAGCGCGCGCCAACCGTCCAGCTCGTCGAGGACGCGGACGAGCGCCTCGTAGGCGCGCAGGTCGCCCCGGCTCGCCTCGCCGACGGGCGGCGACTCGAGCCCGTGGGCGCCCCTCAGCATCGTGGCGGCGGCAGCGCGAACCGCTTCGACGGGTCCCGCAGCGGTTCGGAGCGACTCGAGAGGGGGCAACGGCTGCCCGTCCCGGAGCTTGATCGTCTCCTCCTCGACGGTCTCGTTGGCGGAGATCCCGCGGCCGCGCAGCCGTCCCTCGAGAAAGTCCACGTTCGAGCGGGCGAAGCCCGAGAACGGCGAGCGCAGGTAGGCGTACAGGTCGCGGCGGCCTCCCTGCTGCCACTCGAACCGAAGCAGCGCCAAAAGCGCCTGGCCGAACGGCGTCAGGCCGAGCCGGACGCGGCCTTCGACCGCGAACGGGATTCCGAGCGTGCCCAGCACGGTCTCGAGTGGGGCGCGCCAGCGCTCGACCGACGGGACGACGAGGGCGATCTCCTCGAGCGGCGTGCCCGCAGCGGCAGCCTCGCGGATCTCCTCTGCGACGAGCTCCAGCGCGCCGCGCGCCCCGGCCGCCTCGAAGAAGCGAATCGCGCCATCGAGCAGCGGCCCTGCCGGCGGGTCGTCCGCGAACAGCTGGCGTTCGAGGTGCGCGAGCGCAGCGGGTCCGAACTCTCCGGCCCGCGCGGGCAGCTCGTCGATCTTGCCGCTCGCGAGCTCTGCAAGATCCTCCTGTGTGCGGCGCAACGATGCGAAGGCCGCGCGAGCAGGCTCGTAGGGCAGCGAGACGGTCACGTCGGCGCGGCCGGAGAGCGCCTCGAGCAGCCCCCACTCCGCGCCGGTGAGGTCTTCGAAGCCGTAGGCGAACACCGGCCGGCCGTCCCAGGCGTCGAGCTCGGAACCGAGCCGCTCGACCGCGCGCCGGCGAAGCAGGTCGCGATCCCACAGGCCCAGTCGGTCGAGCTCCTCCCGGTAGGAGGCATAGAGGCGGGCGAGGTCTCCGTCCAGCTGCTCTGGGTCGAGCAGGCCCGACTCGAGCTCGCCGAGCGCTGCCAGCAGTGCGTCGGCAAAGCCGGCGAAGCGGGCGGAGCGGCCGAGCCCGTCGAGCGGGGTCGCCGCCAGGACTCGCCGCGCGATCAGCGCGCGCTGCGCGTCGCTCGTCACCGGCCGCGTGTCCGCTGCACTGACTGCAAGCTCGCGAAAGACGTCGTCGAACGTGCCGATCGAACCGGCGAAGAGGGCGCCGGTGCGCTGCAGAAGCTCGCGCTGGATCGGCTCGACATCCGCCCTGCTCGGCACGATTAGAACCGGATCGAGCTCGATCGCCTCGAGATATCCCGCCAGCAGGCGAGCGATCTTGCCGGCCTTCGCCGGCCCCACGACGAGGGCGAGTCCCATCTCCCCATCGTAGTCCCGGCCTCCGCCTGACCTAGCGAGGCGGAGACCGGGAAATCAGGAAAGAGCGACCGATTGTGTTACTGGGCGGACTTCGGGCGCCGGCCGCGACGAGCGACCTGGCGACCGCCGAGCTTCTCCGCCTCGGCGTCGGTCAGATCGAGCTCGCGAACGCCCTTGCGCGCGTCGCGGAACGTGATCCGAACCGTCGCGCCCTTTCCTTCCGCGATCTCGGAACCCGAGATATCGGATACGAGCACAGTCTTGCGAGCCACAGTTGTTCCTCCTTGTAGATCCGAATGGGGCCGCGTAACCGTAGCGGAACGCGGCACGCAATCAGGCGGCTTTGCGCGATCGTCTGATTCGCCACGAGCGCAGCAGACTGACGAGTGCCCGCTCTTCATGATCGAGACCGATATCGCGCGCCGTCATTACGCGTAAATGCCGCGGTCGGAAATCTTCGATCGTTCTACCGTCGAGATACTGCTCCACCACACCCGGGCTGACGTACGAGGAGCGCGCTACTGCCGGCGTGTTTCCCAGTCGCTCTCCAACGGTGCGCATGACCTTCGCGACGACCCGCTTTGCCTCGGTGTCGGTCTCGGCTACGCCGATCTCTCCTAGAGCAATCGCAGCCGTGAGCGTCCCGCCCCACGTACGGAAGTCCTTCGCCGTGAAATCCTCTCCGAGGTGCTCGCGGATGTAGTCGTTCAGGACTGCGCCGGTCAGCATGGCGCTGTCGCCGTTCCGGCCGTAGCGGAAGAGCCGCGCCGAACCGGGCTGGTCGAGCAGAGCTTTGACCGCCTCCGCGAGCTCGGTATCGACGACCGTCGTGCGCACCTGGACGCGGTGCTTTCCGCGGAACCGAAACTCCACCCTCGTTCCCCGAATGGCAACGTGCCGCCGCGTGAGCGTCGTGACCCCATGCGTGCGCGACGACCTGGCGTAGCGGTCAGAGCCGACCCGGAACCACGCCATGTTGATCAACCGCACCGCGATCGCACAAACGCGCTCGCGGTCGTAGGGATCTTCATGGGTCATGTGCTCGCCCATCGCCTGCCGCAGGTCGGGCAGCGCTTCGGCGAAGCGAACCAGCTTGTCGAACTTGGCCTGCTCCTGGCGGGCACGAAAGTCCGGGTGGTAGAGGTACTGTCGCCGGCCGGCCTTGTCGAGCCCGGTCGCCTGCAGCTTCGAGCCCGCGCGCGGTGAGATCCAGACCTCCTTCCAGGCAGGGGGAATCACGAGCGAGTCGATTCGCTCGATCTTCGCGGGGTCGTCGATCCGGTGTCCGCGCGCGTCCCAGTAGCGGAAGCACCCCCTCGACGCTCCGCCACCCCTCGTGCGCCGCCAGCCACCCGTGCGTGCCATCCGTCCGGTCTACCCAAATCCCCGCAGTAGAATCCGCCGCCGATGGACGAGCGAACAATCGTCGTGCTGGAGGGGGACGAAACCGGGCAGGAATTGCTCGAGGAGGGCTTGCGCACGCTCGCGCCGGACGTAATCGGGTTCGAGCTGGCGCTCCCGCGCTTCGATCTGTCGCTCGCGAACCGCCGCGCCACGAAGAACGCAGTCGTGAACGACGCTGCACGCGCGATTCGGGAACACGGGCTCGGGCTCAAGGCGGCGACGATCACGCCGGAAGAGCGCGACGACGTCGGCTCGCCGAACCGGATTCTCCGCGAGGAGATCGGCGGCAAGGTGATCGTCCGCACCGGCCGCCGCATCCCGGGCGTGATCCCGCTCGGCGGTGTGCACGCGCCGATCTCGGTCGTCCGGATGGCGGTCGGGGACGCCTACGGCGCGAAGGAGTGGCGCGAGGGCGAGGGCGAGGACGAGGTGGCGTTTCGAACCGAGCGGATCGAGCGCCGCATCTGCCGCGCGGTTTCGGAGTTCGCGTTCCGCCAGGCGGAGCAGATGGGCGCCAAGGTCTTCGGCGGGCCGAAGTACACGGTCAGCCCGACGTACGAGGGGATGCTGAAGGAGGAGATGGACGCGGCGGCGGAGCGGCATCCCGACGTCCGGTACGAGCCCCAGTTGATCGACGCGACCTTCGCGCTCCTGCTGGCGCAAACGGGCGCGCCGCTCGTCATCCCGGCGCTCAACCGCGACGGGGACATCCTCTCCGACCTCGTCCTGCCGCTTTTCGGCTCGATCGCGGGTTCCGAGTCGCTCCTCGTCGCGTTCGACGATGACTACGTTCCGGACGCGCTGATGGCGGAGGCCGCGCACGGGACGGCGCCCGCGCTCTTCGGCAAGGACGTCGCGAACCCGATGGCGATGATCCTCGCCGGGGCTGCGTTGCTCTCGCACGCCGACGAGAAGGGACAGACCGCGGGGCGCGCGATTCGCGAGGCGACGCTCGAAGCGGTCGCCGACGGCTGCCGCACCGCAGACCTCAGCGGCCACGCGGGCTCCCGCGAGTTCACCGACGAGGTGATCCGCCGGATCAAGCAGAAGCTCGAGGTCTGGTCCTCGCTCTAGGCGAGGACCAGACCCGGTCGCTTCGGTTCCTACTAGCCGACGATGAAGCCGGTGCCCTTGACCGCGGCGAGAATCTTCGCCTTGGACTTGGGCGCGTCGAACGCCACCGGCGCCGGCGGCGCCTTGCGGATGTTCCGGATCCAGGCCGCGTGACGGGCCTCGACGGTCAGGATCGTGCCGGCCGCACCGAGGATCGACTTTGTCTTGATCAGGCCGACCTGGCCGAGGTAGGCGGAGACGCCTGTGTCCTCGAGCAGCTGCGCGGTCTTCTGGAACGTGGCCTGGTTCGTGTTGTTCGTGCCCTTGAAGTTGAACTTCGGCTTCTTGACGGCTGCGCTGCCGAGGGCCTTCTTCAGGAAGGCGACGTGGGTCGCCTCGTGCCTCGCGACGACGTCGACGAAGTTGCGCGTGTCGCCCTTGAAGATGCCCGCATTGGCGCGAGCACCCGCGTAGAACTCCGCCTCGAGGTACTCGAGCGTGAGCGCGAAGTTGAGAATCGCGACATCACTCGCCGGCGTCGCCGCCGAAGCGACGGACGGAAGCATGCCGAGGAGGCTGCCCCCGCCGACGACTGCGGCGCCGCCGAAAGCGGCCTTGCGGAGGAAGCTGGCGCGGTCGTCGCCGATGACAGCAGCTGCCGTCTCCTGCAACGCTCCATCGGTGTCGAGCTCGCCCCACGTGCGAATCGTGTCGGACATGACGTTCCTTTCTCTGGTCTTATGGCCGGTCGAGTTGATTCGCAGGAGCGGCCAATCCGGTTCGAAACTCATATTTCCCGCGCGAAACGTCCCTGCACATCCGGTTCTTGCCAGAAACAAAAACTTATAAACTTTTTGGACAGCGAGAGATCAGCTGGCGAGGTGAATACGCGGCGCCGTGCCCCAGCCGTCCACGAACGAGCGGGCGAGCGTGGGGTCGAACTGACTGCCCGCGCACCGCCTCAGCTCGCCGAGTGCTGCCTCGACGGTGAGCGCCGGACGGTAGGGACGAGCGGAGGTCATCGCGTCGAACGCATCGGCGACGCCGAGGATCCGAGCCTCCAGCGGGATGCCCTCTCCCATCAGGCCGTGTGGGTAGCCGCTGCCGTCCCAGCGCTCGTGGTGGTGGAGTACGTACGGCAGCGCAGGGCGGAAGTCGTCAACGCCTTCGATCAAGCGGGCGCCCGCGACCGGGTGGGCCTGGATCTGCCGCAGCTCGGAGCTCGTGAGCGGTCCTTGCTTTCGAAGCACCTCGGCGTTGACGGCGATCTTGCCGACGTCGTGCAGCGAGCCGCCGAGCCGGAGCGCATCGATCCGTTCGCCGCGCCAGCCGAGCGAGCGCGCGAGGTCTTCGGCAAAGCCTGAAACCCGCTTGGAGTGCCCGCCGAGATAGGGATCCCTGGCCTCGAGCGCGGCCGAGAAGGTGGCGAGCAGCGATCCCACAATGCCCAGGCTTCCCGAGCGGCGCTCGGTTCCCTTCCTCGCCTTCCGTCCCGCTCCGTAGAGTCTGCGCTGCGTGAGAGTCGCCGTCCCGAAGGAGAATGCCGCCGGCGAGCAGCGCGTCGCGCTCGTTCCGGACGCCGTCACGCGACTGGCGCCGTCCGGCTTCACCTTCGCCGTCGAGCGTGACGCCGGCCGGGCGGCCGGATTTCTGGACGCGGAGTACGCAGCCGCCGGCGCCGACGTCGTTTCACACGATCAGCTGCTGACCGGCGCGGAGGCAGTCGTCCGCGTCGGCCGCCCGTCGGCGGACGAGGTCGCGGCGCTGGCGCCGGAAATGCTCCTGATCGGCTTTCTCGCCCCTCTCACCGACCCCGGCGGGATCGAGCGGCTCGCCAGCCGTGGCGTCGTCGCGTTCGCGATGGAGTCGATCCCGCGCATCACGCGAGCGCAGTCGATGGACGCGCTCTCCTCGCAGAGCACCGTCGCCGGATACAAGGCGGCCGTGCTGGCGGCCGACCGGCTGCCGAAGCTCTTCCCATTGCTGATGACAGCCGCCGGAACGGTCGCTCCGGCCAAGGTGCTCGTCCTGGGAGCCGGCGTCGCTGGCCTACAGGCGATTGCGACCGCGCGACGGCTCGGCGCGGTCGTGTCGGGCTTCGACGTGCGTCCGGCCGTTCGCGAGCAGGTCGAGAGCCTCGGCGCGAGCTTCCTCGATCTCGGCGTGCAGGGAGCCGAGACGGCGGGTGGATACGCCGTCGAGCTGACGCCGGAGCAGCAGGCCCGCCAGCAATCCGCGCTCGAGGAGCGGATCGCCGACATGGACGTCGTGATCTCGACGGCGCTCATCCCCGGGCGGCCCGCGCCGGTCCTGATTCCCGCGTCGGCGGTCGCGCGAATGCGGCCCGGCTCCGTCATCGTCGACCTCGCCGCGGAGGCCGGAGGAAACTGCGAGCTAACGGAGCCGGGGGCGGAGGTCGAGCGCGAAGGAGTCCTCGTCGTCGGCCTCACCGACCTCGCCTCGAGGATGCCGCACCACGCCAGCCAGCTGTACGCGCGCAACGTCAGCGCGCTGCTCCTCCACCTCGCGCCGGGCGGCGAGCTGGCGCTCGACTTCGAGGACGAAATCACGGCCGGCGCGTGCGTGACGCGCAAGGAGGTCGCCGCATGAGCCACAGCTCGTTCCTCGTCGAGGTGACGATCCTCGTGCTGGCGATCTTCCTCGGCTTCGAGGTGATCTCGAAGGTGCCGACCCTGCTGCACACACCGCTGATGTCCGGCACGAACGCGATCCACGGCATCGTCATCGTCGGCGCGATCCTGGTCGCCGGGCGGCCGGGCGCCGACACGCTCACGCAGATCGTCGGCTTCTTCGCGGTCGTCCTCGGGACGGCGAACGTCGTCGGCGGCTTCGTGGTCACCGACCGGATGCTCGAGATGTTCAAGAGGAAGCCCGGTTCCGCGGGTTCCTCGGGCGACGCCGGTGGTGCGGGGCCGGAGGGGACAGTGTGAGCAACACGACCCCGGAAGGCACCGTGCCGACGGCGTCGTCAGCGCGGCGGCGGAGCCCGGCTCCGCCGCGCGGGAGCCGCCGCTCGGCGAGGGGCTCGCGGTGAACGAGAACCTCACTGACTTCTTGTATCTGGTCGCGATCGTGACCTTCATCCTCGCGCTGCGGTTCTTGTCGAGCCCCCGGCGGGCGCGGCTCGGCAACCAGCTCGGAGCAGCGGGGATGCTGCTCGCGATCGTCGTCACGCTCGCGCAGGACGGGCTCGAGGGCTATGCCTGGATTGCGCTCGCGATGGCGATCGGGGCCGTGATCGGCCTCGTCGGCGCCCGCCGCGTGAAGATGACCGCGATGCCGCAGATGGTCGCCCTCTTCAACGGGGTCGGCGGCGGCGCGGTCGCCCTGATCGCGCTCGGCGAGTTCCACAACCTGGCTCCCGATCCCGACCGGCTGGAGCTCAATCTCTCCGTCGCGATGATCCTCTCCGCGATCATCGGCTCGATCTCGTTCTCAGGGTCCCTGATCGCCTTCGCGAAGCTGCAGGAGCTGATCGGCGGCCGCCCGATCGTCTATCCGGGACAGAAGCTCGTGAACGCGCTCGTGATCGGGGCGGCGATCGCGCTCGCCGCCGTCATCCTCGTCGGGACCGAGTCCCAGTGGCTGCTCGCCGGGGTGATCGCGGCGGCGCTCGCGTTCGGCGTCCTCTTCGTGCTGCCGATCGGCGGCGCCGACATGCCGGTCGTGATCTCGCTGCTGAACGCCTGCACGGGCCTGGCGGCGTCGGCGGCGGGATTCGCGCTGCACGAGAACGTGCTGATCGTCAGCGGCGCCCTCGTCGGGGCGTCAGGCACCCTGCTGACGCTGCTGATGGGACGCGCGATGAACCGGTCGATCACGAACGTGCTCTTCGGAGCATTCGGGCAGATCCAGACCGGCACGGGAGCGGCACTCGACGACGGCCGCACCGCCCGTTCCACCACCGCTGACGACGTCGCGATCATGCTCTCGTACGCGCGCCGGGTCGTCTTCGTGCCGGGGTACGGGCTGGCCGTCGCGCAGGCCCAGCACGACGTGCGCGCGCTTGCAGATCTGCTCGAGACGAAGGGCGTCGACGTCAGGTACGCGATCCACCCCGTCGCCGGCCGGATGCCGGGGCACATGAACGTCCTGCTGGCCGAGGCGAACGTGCCGTACGACCGGCTGTTCGAGATGGACGAGATCAATCCCGAGCTGGCCCTGACCGACGTCGCCGTCGTCGTGGGGGCGAATGACGTCGTCAACCCGGCCGCGCGGACGGACTCGACGAGCCCGATCTACGGGATGCCGATCATCGACGTCGACAAGGCCGCGAACGTCGTCGTGATCAAGCGCAGCCTCTCCCCCGGCTTCGCCGGGATCGACAACCCGCTGTTCTACAACGAGCGGACGTCGATGCTGTACGCCGACGCCAAGGCTGCGCTCGAGCAGCTGCTCGCGGCCGTCAAGAGCCTCTAGCCCTGGTTCCGTTCTTCTCCGCCCGGCACGTTCAGGCTGCGGTGGCGCCGGAACGCGCCTATGCGGCGGTCCGGGACGGGTTCGTCGCCCATGCCCGCGGCGAGTGGACGATGCAGCCGAAGCTGTACGTGACCAACTATCCGGCCGGCGACTTCCGGGCGATGCCCGCCCTCGGTGGTGGGCACGCGCTGCTCAAGTGGGTCACCTCCTTCCCGGGGAACCCGGCACGCGGACTGCCGACGGTGAGCGGGCTCGTCATCCTCTCCGACGCCGAGACGGGCGTGGTGGAGGCGGTGCTGGACGCAGGGTCGGTGACGGCCCTGCGCACGGGCGCAGCCGCCGTGCTCGCGGCGGAGACGCTCGGCGTCCCAGGAGCTGCGGCCGCGGTGATCGGCGTGGGCGTCAACGGCAGAGCGGCCGCCCGGACGTTCGCGGCGCTCGGCCGGCCCGTCGTCGTGTGGGACGTCGACGAGGCTCGGTCGCGAGCCGTCGCCGCCGAGCTCGGGGGCGCCGTCGCACCGAGCCGCGAAGAGGCGATGGGCGCGGCAGTGCTCGTGACCGTGACGCCCGGACGGGAGATCCTGTTCGCCGAGGGCTCGCTCCACCCCGGCCAGCACGTCAGCCTGATGGGCGCCGACGGCCCCGGAAAGGCCGAGATCGCGGTCGAGGAGATTCGCCGGGCGCACGTCTTCTGCGACGACTGGGAGCAGGCGAGCCACGGCGGCGAGCTCGCGGCGGCGGTCGCGGCGGGCGCCATCGGACGGGAGGACGCAACGGAGCTCGGTGCGGTGCTGACGGGCGAGGCCGAAGGGCGGCGCTCCGCCGAGGAGATCACGATCTTCGACTCGACCGGCCTCGCGATCCAGGATCTCGCGATCGCGATCGCCGCTCACGAACGGGCAGGCGAGCTCGATCTGCCGACGATCGACCTCTAGGCGACGAGGCGGGCCGGCGCGAAAAGACCAAGCAGCGGGTGGGGATCGTCCGCGATCGCCTGCGCGACGAGATCGCCGCACATCAGGCCGAGCACGTTCCCGTGACCCGAATAGCCACCGGCGATCCAGAGGCCGTCCCTGCCCGGTACCCGGCCGACCACGGGCATCAGGTCGGGCACGAGCCCGAACACGCCGGCCCACCGGTGGGCGATCTCCGGCTTGCGGCCGAGCAGCGCCTCGGCAAAGTCCTCGAGCGCCCCCTGAATGCGCGGCGTCGTCGCCTCGCTCGCGGTGAACTCGGACTCCATGTCCACGTCCCGGAAGCCCCCGACGATCAGGCGACCGTCCGGATCCTGGTGCCAGTAGTCGAGGCCGTGCCGCCCGTAGTGCGGCATCTCGAACAGCCGCTCCGGCAGCGGCTCCGTCGCGATCATCTGCCCCCGCGTCGGAATGATCAGCCCTTCGAGCTCGCCGAGCAGGCCGCTCGGGTACCCGTCCGTGGCCACGACGACCGTTTGAGCTTCGAGCGCCTCCAGATCTGCGACCCGGTCGTGCTCGCGGATCTCGACGCCGGCTTCCGCCGCCGCAGCGGCCAATCGTCGGACGAGCCGAGCGGGCTGGAGCACCGCATCGCGCGGATGGAACAGCGCGCCCGGGAACCTCCCGGCAAGGTGGTCGGGTAGCTCGTCGCGCCACTCGGCGCCGAAGCCGTCCTCGCGCAACGCTTCGAACTCGGCCCGAAGGTCGTCGCGTTCGTCTTCTCCCGCCAGGCGCAGGCTGCCGGTTCGGCGGAACGCGTCGCCACCGAGCTCTCCCATCCGGTCGACGTACGCCTCTGTCAGCCGCCAGTACTGCGCCGCTTCGTTCGCGCCAAGCCATTCGCGGGCGCTGTCGTATGCCATCGCCCCGCCGCGCAGGGCAAAACCGCCGTTGCGGCCGCTGGCGCCGGAGGCGATCGCGCGCGCTTCGCGCAGTCGCACGCGCAGGCCCTTTCCGGCGAGCGTGAGCGCGCACGAGCAGCCGGTGATTCCCCCGCCGACGATCTCGACGTCGGGGCACCCGGATAGCGGCCGCGAGGACAGGCTCGGAGCGCGCTCAGCGAGCCAGAAGGAATCAGCCCCATTCGAATCGGCCACACCGCGATGCTAGCTCGCCGCTCGATAGAGCCCCTGCTCTGCCGTGACGGCTCCCACGAGCTCGAGCTCCGTCAGCGCGGCCGCGAGCTGGCCCGCTCCGAAGCCCGTCGCGCGCGCGAGCTCATCCGCGCCGACCGCGCCCTCCCGTACTCGAGCGAGCACGGCCGCCGCCGTCTCGCCCAACTCGGGCTCGGCGCGAGCGGGCGCGACGAGCCCGAAACTCTCGAGAACGTCCTGCGCGCAGGTGAGGGGGGTCGCTCCCAGCCGCAGCAGCGCGTTCGACCCCGCCGAGAGCGCGCTCGTGATCTCACCCGGTACGGCGAAGACCTCCCGCCCTTCCTCCAGCGCGAAGTCGGCCGTGATCAGCGCCCCGCTGCGTTCCCGCGCCTCCACCACCACCGTCGCGGCGCAGAGCCCCGCGATGATGCGGTTTCGGGCGGGGAAGCGCCACGGCGCCGGCTCCACGCCCGGCGCGTACTCGGAGACGATGAGACCAGAGGCGGTCACCTGGCGCGCCAGCTCGCGATTCGCAGCCGGGTAATCGCGGTCGATGCCGCAGCCGAGCACGGCCGCCGTCGTCCCGAGTGCCTCGAGCGCTCCGCGGTGCGCTTCGGCGTCGACGCCGCGGGCGAGCCCGCTGACGACGACGAGACCGGCTGCAGCGAGCTCTCGGCCGAGGCTGCGCGCGATCTGGCGGCCGTAGGCCGAGCAAGCCCGCGCTCCGACGATCGCCACGGCGCCACGCGCGAGCACGACCAGATCCTCTTGACCACGGATGAAGAGCCCCGGCGGCGGGTCATGGATCGCCCGTAAGAGCGGCGGGAAGGCCGGGTCGGAGCGCGCGAGGAAACGGAAGCCGAGCTCGGCGAGCCGCTCGCGCTCGGCACGCGCGTCGAAGCGGGCCTTGAACGCGGCAAAGCGCGCGCTGCGTGGCTCGCCGACGAGGTGCACGTCGTTCGCCGCAGCGAACGAGGCGAGCGCAAGCTCGCTCGCGCTCATGCCGCGAGCTCCTTCGGCGAGCGATAGGCAAGCGCCTCGGCGACGTGCTCGGGGAGCACCGAATCCGAGCCGGCGAGCGCGGCTGCCGTCCGCGCGACGCGAGCGACACGCGCGCGGCCGCGGCCGGAGAGCGGCAGCCGCTCGACGGCGCGATCGAGCAGCTCGTCGGCCTCGTGCGTGCGGGCCAGTGGTGGGCCGTCGAGCCGCTTGCGAGCGGCTGCGACCCGTTCCCGCACCGGCGCAGAAGGCTCCGCCGGCCCTGCCGCCAACTCCTCAGCGCGAGACCGCGGGACCGTGACGACGAGGTCGAAGCGGTCGAGGAGCGCGCGCGAGAGCTTGTCGCGGAACGCCGCCAGCCGCTGCGGTGAGCATGAGCACTCGGCGGCCGGGTCGCCACGGCCGGCGCACGGGCACAGGTTCATCGTCGCGACGAGCTGGAACTGGGCCGGGAAGAGCGCCTGGCCCGCGGCGCGGGCGATCGAGATGAACCCGTCCTCGAGTGGCTGGCGAAGCGCCTCGAGCGCGGGCCGTTGGAACTCGGGCAGCTCGTCGAGGAGGAGCACGCCGCGGTGAGCGAGGCTCGCCTCGCCCGGCCGAGGCCCAGCGCCGCCGCCGACGAGCGCCGCCATCGAGGCGCTGTGGTGCGGCGCCCGGAAGGGCCTGCGCGTGATTATGGGTCGCTCGGGCGGCAACACACCGGCGACGGAGTGGATCCGCATCACCTCGAGCGCCTCCCGGGGCTCGAGCGGAGGCAGGATCGACGGCAACCGCCGGCCGAGCATCGTCTTGCCGGTCCCGGGCGGGCCGGCGAGGAGAAGGTTGTGACCGCCCGCAGCGGCCAGCTCGAGCGCGCGACGGGCACGCTCCTGTCCACGAACGTCCGCGAGATCCGGATAGTCCGGCTCGGCGACCTCGTCGGGCGGTTCAGCCGGAGGCGGCCTAAGCTCTCCGCGCAGGTACGCCACGGCCTCGCCAAGGTTCCGTACGGGAACCGCCTCGACTCCGCCGAGCTCCGCCTCGCAGGCCGACTCGGGCGCGCAGAGGATCCGCTCGAGTCCCGACCGACGCGCACCCTCCGCGACGGCGAACGCGCCGCGCACGGGCCTCACGCGACCGTCCAGGGCGAGCTCGCCGACGGCGGCATGCTCGGCGAGCCGCGCGGCCGGAAGCTGCTGCGACGCGCCGAGCACGGCCAGCGCGATCGAGAGATCGAAGCCGGAGCCCTCCTTGCGCAGGCCGGCAGGCGCGAGGTTGACCGTAATCCGCTTCAGCGGCCACTCGAGCTGCGCGGAGCCGATCCCGCTCCTGACGCGGTGCTTCGCCTCGGCGCACGCGCGGTCGGCGAGCCCGACGATCGCGAAGCCGGGCAGGCCGCCGTCGATGTGGGCTTCCACCTCGACCCGGCGCGGCTCGAGGCCGACGAGCGCGTGGGTGATGGAGCGTGCGAGCACTCCTGCGAGGCTAGGCGGAAGTCAGCGGCCGAACGTCACAACTCAGCGACAGATCAGAATCGATTCGAAGTACTCCCCGGCGCGCCGTCCCGTGCGCCGGTTGACGTGGCGCTCGAGCCGCTCGTCCAGCCGCAGCCCGGCCCGGTCGAGGATCTCGGAATAGAGGTCGCGGCGGTCGTTGACGACGATGCAGACCGGAGCGTTTCGCCTCAGCACGGCTTTCGAGCGCTCGAGCACCGCCGCAATCCCGCTCACGTACTCCTCGATCGCAGCCTTGCTCGTCCCGCGCGCGGCGGCTCCGAGCTCGAGTTCGCGCCGGTCGTCCAGGCCGAGCAGCTCGTAGGCGTAGCGGTGCTGCTCGTGGTAGTCGATCAGGCCCGGGTACGGCGGCGAGGTTACGAGCCCGTCGTAGGGGCCGCCGAGCTCGAGCTCGCGCGCGTCGCCATGGAGCACGACCGCTGCCCGCTTCGGGTCTCGCACCTCGGCGAAGCTCCGGATCCGCGCGGCCGTGTCGGCGAGGTAGCGCGACAGGAACTTGTTCGCGCTCTCGACGGGCCGGCACGTGCGCCGGTGCTTGTGGCACCAGTACTCCCCCACCTGTGGCGTGCGCGGGAAGTCGAGGTCGAAGTGGGTCGTCGAGCGGGCGGAGCGGGCAGCGCGCGCGAGCACGACGCGCAACACGTCCTGACTCGCGTACTCGGGGATCAGCGCCCGGAAGTGGAGCAGCTCTGCCGCGGCCTGAGGCGCAAACCACTCGTGGACGAACCCCGTCGGGCGCTCGGACGACTTGCCCAGCTGTACGGCGATCTCACGTACGTCCGCGTCGATCGTGTCGAGGTCGTGCTCGCGCGTCTTGATTGAGATCAGCAGCGCGTTGAAGGCCGCGATGTCGACTCCGACGGCGTCGTACCCCGACTCGAGCGCCTGCACGAGCGTCGTCCCCGAGCCGGCGAACGGATCGAGCACCCGGCCGCCGGGCCGGACGTAGCGCTCGAAGAGCGCCTCGACCAGCTGCGGCACGAACTTGCCCAGGTACGGATGGAGCCGGTGGACGTGCTTGGTCCGCTCGCGCTCCGGCAGCTCGCGCTCCGACCAGGAGAGCGCGAGATCGATCCCGGGGTAGAGCGCTGCCTGGGTCGCCGCCATGAGCGACGACTTCTACGGCCGTAGCGTGAGTCCTGGGGTCTCGAGCGTATTCGTGCGGAACGGATCTTACGGGCGGCGCTGCGGCTTTCTACCACCGCTGGATCGGGAGATCCCCGGATGCAGCGCAGGCCGTGCCGGGCTGAGATGAGTCCAGTGATCGTCCAACAGGAGGGAACAGTGAAGTACGTCACGCTCATGCTCGCAGCGCTCGCAGCGCTCGCAGCGCTCGCAGCGCTCGCCTCGGTCGGAGGTGCGAGCGCAGCTCCGGCAGCCGGCCAGGGCACGATCGTCACCGTCACGCTCAGCGAGTGGAAGCTCGTCTCCTCGCTGAAGCGCGTGCCAGCGGGCAAGGTCACGTTCGTCATCCGCAACAAGGGCAAGCTCGTGCACGAGACCGTGCTGACGCGCACGAACATCGCGCCCGGGAAGCTGCCGACGAGCAACGGCGTCGCGAAGGTGAAGCCGCTGGCGGCCGTCCGGAACATCGGTCCCGGCCAGACGAAGCGGGTGACCGTGACGCTCAAGGCCGGCAAGCACGTGCTCCTCTGCAACCTCCCCGCGCACTACCAGTCGGGCCAGTACGCCGGCCTCGTGGTCGGTTCCTAGCTCCTCAGCCAAGCAACCCGAAAGGAGTGACGTTTCCATGAGACGAAGAACAGGACGGGCGGCAGCGCTCGTCACCGGCCTCGCCGTGATCGGCACCGGGCTCGGAGCCTGGTCGTCGAGCGGCCCCGGCCCGGCAGACGCCGAGGCCGCGACGAGCGAGGTGCGGTCATTCGACCTCGTCGCGAAGTCGGCGGCGCTCACGGTCGACGAGGGTGTCGTCTTCAAGGCGTTCACCTTCAACGCTCGCTCGCCCGGACCACAGATCGTCGTCAACGAGGGCGACACGGTCGAGCTCACGATCCGCAACGAGGACAGCGTCACGCACGGGCTGTCGGTGCACGCGGCGAACACGCAAACGTCGAAGTTCGTCGGAAACGTCGCCGCCGGGAAGACCGCCACGGTCCGCTTCAAGGCCGACTACCCGGGTGTTTACATGTACCACTGCGCCCCCGGCGGCCACGGGATCATGACCCACACGATGGGCGGCATGTACGGCATGATCGTCGTCGAGCCGACCAGCAAGAAGTACAGGCTCGAGCAGGAGCTCGGGCGGGCGCCAGACGTGAAGGTGTACGTCGTCCAGCAGGAGGTCTACGCGAACGGCCGCGACTTCTTCGACGGCAAGCCGCTCTACGTCATGTTCAACGGGCGCAACTTCCGCTACGTAGTCGACCCGATCAAGGTGCGGCCGGGGGATTACGTTCGCTTCTACTACCTCAACGTCGGCCCGAACCTCACGTCGACGTTCCATGCGGTCGGCGGCATCTGGAACTACATCTACTACGGCGGCAACCCGAGCAACCTGATGACCGGGACGCAGTCGGTCGTCTCCGGGCCGACGGACTCGTGGGTGGTCGACTGGCAGGTGCCCGCGGAGGGCCCCTTCACGCTCGTCAGCCACGCGTTCGGGACACAAGCAATCAAGGGCGCGATCGGCGTGGTCGACTCGAAGGCTGACAACCCGCGCGTGCCCGTAGTCTCGAGCGAGGGCCAGGCGCCCGTGCCGACGCCGAAGCCCAAGCGCGTCGTCTCTCCGTTCGGCATCGGCACGCCGGATATCGACACGCCAGTCCGGTTCCGGCGCGGCGACACGATCAAGATCCAGATGGTCGGGAACAGCTTCTATCCGAAGATCGCCGAGATTCCCGCCGGCGAGAAGGTGACATGGGTGAACGAGGACGTCTTCGACCTGCTCGAAGGCGAGCGCACCGGCAGCCACGACGCGGTCTCGACCAGCGGCCCGGCCCGGTTCGCCTCCCCCGTGCTCGGCCACGCCGGTAGGTACACCCTCCGCCTCACGAAGCAGGGAACGTACGAGTACCTCTGCCGCATCCACCCGTACATGAAGGGGAGGCTCAAGGTCTACCGCTGATCTTCCCGGCCCCTCCGACCACTGACGGGGCGGCTGCGGGCGCCCCGTCGCCGTTCCCGCCTCCGGCTGTTCCGCGGCGAGCCTCAGACCGAGCTCGCACACCCGCGAGCGCCAGCGGCTGCAGGGCGCCGCAACCGTCTGAGGAGCAGCTTGATCTGGGGCCGGAAGCGGCGGAGCCTCCGACCCGCAGGGAACTGAAGAGACGGGCCCGTGAGGGCCCGTCTCTCTAGTAGTGGATGCCGTTCGCGGCGTCGAGCGCGCGAATCCGCCGGATCCGCTCCGCCATCGGCGGGTGCGTCGAGAAGAGCGCCGACATGCCGCGCTTGCTGAGGGGATTTGCGATGTAGAGCGCCTCGGTCGCCGGGTTGACGTTCATCGGCACCGCCTCGACCCCGCGCTCCAGCGTTGCGAGCGCCTCCGCGAGCGGCCGGCCCTCGCCGAGATACTGCGCCGCCGTCGCGTCCGCGAGGTACTCGCGCTGCCGCGAGACCGCCAGCTGCAGGATCATCGCGGCCAGCGGCGCGACGATGATCGCGACGAGCACGCCGACGATCCCGAGCGGGTTCGAGTCCTCGTCGTCTCCGCCGCCGAAGAACATCGAGAACTGGAGGATGTTCGCGATCGCGGAGATCGCGGCGCCGATCATCGCCGCGATCGTCATCACGAGGATGTCGCGGTTGGCGATGTGCGCCATCTCGTGTGCGAGCACGCCCTTGACCTGGTCGCGCGGCAGATACCGCAGCAGGCCTTCCGTCACGGCGACGACGGCCTTCTTGGGGCTGCGGCCGGTGGCGAAGGCATTCGGCTGCTCGGACGGGATCAGGTAGACGCGCGGCATCGGGACGCCGGCGCGGCCGGCAATCTCCTCGATGTCGCGGTAGAGCTCGGGCGCCTCGCTCTGGTCGACCGGACGCGCCTTGGCCGCCTTGAGGGCGAGCCTGTCCGAGAACCAGAACATCACGAGGTTGAAGACCACCGCGATACCGGCGAAGAGGATCAGACCGCCGGAGCCTCCGAACGTGTAGCCGAGCCCGATGAAGAGGGCCATGAGCCCGGCGAGGATCGTCCAGGTGCGGGCCTGTGTTGCGAATTTCGTGCTGGTGATCGACATGGTGGTGTCGGAGTTCCTTTCCGGCTGAATGAATTGTGTCTGGATTCAGCCGGAAGTTTCTCCCGCCGCTGACGCGGCCTGCGCACCCGGGGCTGGTTTCTTGGGCAGCACCGTTCTGACGAGCGCGCACGTTCGGGGATAGTGCCTTCCGGCAAGCGAATCGTAGCCTGCGGCGGGTCGCCGGCGTGTTGCCGGAAGGTTAAACCGTAACGCGCTCGAGCCCGCCGGGCCGCACGGCGACGACCTCGAAGCGGTAGTCGAGGCCGGCGCAGCCCGGCTGCCGCACGAGCCATGCTTCCGCCGCCCGGTGCATGCGGCGCAGCTTCTCGCGGCCTACCATCTCGAGCGGATCGCCGAAGCCGGCGCCCGTCTTGCCCTTCACCTCGCAGAAGACGAGTCTGCGGCCCCGCCGGGCGATCAGGTCGAGCTCGTAGCCACCAGCCCAGACGTTGGCGCCGAGGATGCGGTAGCCGCGGAGGCGGTAGTGGCGGGCGGCGCGGCGCTCGTCAGGATTGCGATGCGTACGCAAGGGCGTTGAAAGACAAGCGGTGTTGGTCGCTCGGGCCGTGCTCGCGCACCGCAGCCGAGTGGCCGGGCGTGATGTAGCCGACGTGCCGGGCGAACCCGTAGCGCGGGTAGACCGCATCGAGACGGCGCATCACACGGTCGCGGGTCACTTTCGCGACGATCGAGGCGGCCGCGATCGCAGCGCTCTTCGTGTCGCCGTCGACCACCGCCCGGTGTTGCGGCGCCGTTGGCCCGAGCCGGAAGCCGTCGACGAGGCACACCTCGCCGGGCGGCGTCAGGTCGGCGAGCACGGAGCGGAGGCCCCACAGGTTCGACTTGTGCAGCCCGTTGCGGTCGATGTCTGTCGACGGGATGACGCGGACGCTGATCCGGGCGGCGCACCCGATCACCGCGCGGAAAAGCTCCTCCCGTTCGGAGGGGGAGACCTGCTTCGAGTCGTTCAGCGACGCGAGCGGGCGAACGCGGTGATTGCGCAGGCAGTCGTAGTCGAGCAGCACGCCGGCGACGACGAGCGGCCCTGCGAGCGATCCCCGGCCCGCCTCGTCCGCGCCTGCGACGAAGCGCGCGCCGAGCTTCCGGTCGAAGGAGAGGAGTCGCTGTCCGCTCGTGCGCGCCACGACCCGACTGTAGCCGCCACCGCGGCCGGACACTGCAACGATTTCGTCACGGTTGGGCGGCGGGCGAGCGTCGGACTCAGAAGCCGAGCGAGCAGCCGGCCTTGCGCTGGGCGAGTGTCACGGTGACACGCTGCCGCTCTCGGTCGACGAGCACGTCAAACCAATCGCAACCACCCTCGACGCGCCGAACGGCGCACGTGAACTTGTCGGTCTCCACGTCTCCGAACCAGACTCCTGCGGCATCCGTACAGTGGACGTCTGTCGCGTCGTAGCGAGACTCGACGCCGAGCGTTCGCAGATGCGCTTGCACCTCCTCGCGAGCCGCCTCCTGCTGCGCGTCCTCACTGGCGCAGCCGGCGGCGACAAGGCCGACCGCCGTCAGTAGAGCCGCGCTACGGCTTCTCGTCAGCGGTGGCGTCGTCCGAAGGCGCTTCTGCGGCTTCAGCAACAGGCTCATCCGTGACGGACTCCGCGGTGGCGGTCTCCTCGTCCGGAGCCTCCTCGACCACCGCCTCAGCGACCGGGTCCGGCTCGGCAGCGGGCTCCTCGACGACCTCGGGCTCGGCCTCCGCCGCGGCCTGAGCTTCGGCCTCGGCAACCTCGGCAGCCGCTGCAGCCTCCGCCGCGGCGAGCTCCGCGGCCGCCTCGGCCTGAACCGCCTCGGCCTCCGCCTTCGCGGCGGCCACCTGGGCGGGGGTCTGGCGAAGCTCGCGGACGCGGGCCTTCTTGCCGACCTTCTCGCGCAGGTAGTAGAGCTTGGCGCGGTTGACGTCGCCGATCGCGCCGACCTCGATCTTCTCGATCTTCGGCGAGTGCACGGGGAACGTCCGCTCGACGCCGACGCCGAAGGACTGCTTGCGGACGGTGAACGTCTCGCGCGCGCCCGAGCCCTGGCGCTTGATCACGATCCCCTCGAAGACCTGGACGCGACGACGCTGGCCCTCGATCACCTGGAAGTGCACGCGCAGGGTGTCGCCCGCCTTGAAGCGAGGGATGTCCTTGCGCAGCTGGCGCTGCTCGATGCTCTCGATGATCGTGCTCATGGGAAAGAGGTGGCCGCTCGGCCGGGGGCCAATGGTAGCGAAATTAGCGAACGCTGATTCTGTTCGGCGGCCAGTACGTGGCGAAGACCTTGCCGATCAGGTTCCCGCGCGGGACCGTCCCCCACTCGCGCGAGTCGCACGACTGTGAGCGGTTGTCGCCCATCATGAAGTACTCCCCCGCCGGGACCTGGAACGTCTCGGGGCCGCGCGCGTCACGCCGGTCGGGAGCGATGTACGGCTCGTCGAGCTTCTTGCCGTTGATGTAGATGAAGCTGTACCCCCGCTCGGTGCGCAGCTCGAGCCGCTCGCCGGGGAGGCCGATCAGCCGCTTCACGAACGTACCGCCCGCGCCGCAGCGAGTCCTGGCCGCCGGCGGCGTCTCGAAGACGACGATCTCGCCGCGCTTCGGATCGGCGAAGCGATAGATGAAGCGGTTCGCCAGCACCCGGTCGGAGAAGCGCGCCTCGCACCCATGCGCATTCCGCGCGCAGTGAAGCGTCGTCTCCATCGAGGAGGACGGAATCCGGTACGGATTGACGACGTACGCCTTGATCGCGAGCACGATCGCGATCGCGCCGACGATCGTCACGATCCAGTCGATCGTGATCCGCAGCCCGTGCGGCAATCCTCGCGTCAGACGGTCGACGGGGTTGCGGGAGTGCCGGATCGGCGGGGCCGGAGGAGGAGGCTCGGGCGGCGGGGCGATCGGGTCGTCCGCGCGCGAGCCCCAGGGATCGCGATCGTCGCCGTTCACGGCGTGCTCCGCTCGCGGCTCTGCTCCTGCCGCCACTGGTCGACGCGGCCGTGGTCGCCGGACAGGAGCACGTCCGGGACGGTCCAGCCCCGGAACTCGGCCGGCCGGGTGTAGTGCGGATATTCGAGGCCGCCCTGGAGCGACTCCGAGAAGCTCTCGTTCTCGCCCGAGCCCTCGGCGAGGGCGCCCGGGAGGCGCCGCGCAATCGCATCCAGTAGCACCATCGCGGGCAGCTCGCCGCCCGAGAGGACGTAGGGGCCGATCGAGATCGCGTCGGAGCAGAGGTTGGTGACGATCCGCTCGTCGAAGCCTTCGAAGCGGGAGGAGAGGAGCGTCACGGCGGGCTCGAGGGCGAGCTCCTCGACCACGGCCTGCGTCAGGGGCCTCCCCTGAGGCGTCAGCGCGATCACGCGGTGCTCGGGCGCACCCCCGTAGACGGCCTCGAGCGCCGCTGCGACAACATCGACGCGCAGCACCATCCCGGCGCCGCCCCCGTAGGGCTCGTCGTCGACCTGGCCGGCGCGCAAGGGGGTCGTGTCGCGGTAGTTGAAGAAGCGCAGCTCGAGCTCGGTGCCGAGGACGGCCGCGACCGGACGCTGCTCGGTCATCCAGCCGAAGGCATGGGGCACCTGGGTGAAGACGTCGAGGCGCACGACCGGGCAGGTTACTCGGCGTCGGCGAAGCCGCGGGCAACGAGGACGCGGCCTCCGTCGAGGTCGACGCTCAGCACGCAGGCGTCGATCATCGGGAGCAGCATGCCGTTGTCGAGCACGAGCGCGTCGTTCGCCGGGCCGTTCTCGACGTCCGCGACGCTCCCGAGCATCCGCCCGCCCTCCTCCTCGACGGACAGTCCGACGAGCTGGAAGACGTAGTACGCGTCCTCCTCAGGCTCCGGCAGCTCGTCCCGCCGCACGGCGAGCGTCGAGCCGCGCGGCACGGGCCGGTCGAGCTTGATCACGAACCGGCCGCCAGAGCCGCGCTTGGAGACGGTCACGCGCGCGGGCTCTCCGTCGACGAGGAGCACGGCGTCGAGCGCGAAGCGCTCCGCGAACTCACTCGAGCCCTCGACGAAGAATGAGCCGTCGATCCCGTGCGGCCGGCCTACCCGGCCAACCGTGACGAGCTCACTCAACGATTTCGAGCACGATGCGCCGGCGCGAGCGCGCGGCGCTGGCGCGCACGATCGTGCGCAGCGCGCGGGCGAGCCGGCCCTGGCGGCCGATCACCTTGCCTCGGTCTTCCGGGTCGACGTACAGCTCGAGCACCGTCGCGTCCTCGCGCTCGACCTGCTCGACGCGCACCGCGTCGGGATTGTCCACGAGCTGCTTGGCCAGCCAGGCGAGCAGCTCGGCCATCAGGCGGCGCCGATACCGGCGGCCTTGATCAGCTTCGAGACCGCATCGGAGGGCTGCGCGCCCTTGCCGATCCAGTCCTTGACCTTGGCCTCGTCGAGCTCGATCGTCGACGGGTCGGTCTGCGGGTTGTAGCGGCCGATGATCTCGATGAACTTGCCGTCGCGAGGAGACCGCGAGTCGGCGACGACGACGCGGTAGATCGGATTCTTCTTCGAGCCGACTCGCGTCAGCCTGATGCGTACTGCCATCTCTGCCTATCTCCGTCCTGAATCATGGGGGAACCCATGGTTCCCCCATGAGCCCCCTCCTTCTCGTCTGAACACCGTCGAAGCGTAGCGGGCTGCGCCGGGCAAAGCCCGGCTCCGCCCGTGAAGCGTTCGCTACGCATCAACGTCTGCCAGTCTTGGTCAGTTGCCCGGGAAGTGTAGGCATCTTTCCCTTCCCCATCTGCTTCATCATCTTCTCCATCTGCTTGCGTGCGGAGAGGAGCTTGTTCACGTCCTGGATCGTCTGGCCGCTGCCGTAGGCAATCCGCTGCCGGCGCGATCCGTCGATCAGGTGCGGCTTGCCCCGCTCCTGCGGCGTCATCGAGAGCACGATCGCCTCGACGCGCGCGAGCTGGCGCTCGTCGATGTCGACGTCCTTCAGCTGGTTGCCGATGCCGGGAATCATCTTCAGCACCCCCTGGAGCGGCCCCATCTTCTTCAGCATCCGCTGCGCCGAGAGGAAGTCGTCGAACGTGAAGATGCCGGCGCGCATCCGTGCCTCCATCGCCGCCTGCTCGTCCACCTCGACCGCCGCCTCCGCTTTCTCGATCAGCGTCAGCACGTCGCCCATGCCGAGGATCCGGGACGCCATCCGGTCGGGATGGAACTCCTCCAGCTGGTCGAGCTTCTCCCCGACGGAGACGTACTTGATCGGGCGGCCCGTCACCTGGCGAACCGAGAGCGCCGCGCCGCCGCGCGCATCGCCGTCGAGCTTCGTCAGGATGACGCCGTCGAAGGCGACGTGCTCCTGGAAGGACAGCGCCACGTTGACCGCCTCCTGGCCCGTCATCGCGTCCAGCACGAGCAGCACGTTCATCGGCTTCGCGGCCTTGCGCACGCGTGCGAGCTCGTCCATCAGGGCCTCGTCGACGTGCAGCCGGCCGGCCGTGTCGAGGATGACGACGTCCTGGCCGGCAGCCTTCGCCGCTTCGATCCCGTACGTGACGACCTCGACCGGGTCCTGGGTGTCCTTGCGGTAGACCGGAATCTGGATCTGGCGTCCGAGCTGCTCGAGCTGGTCGATCGCGGCGGGGCGCTGGAGGTCGGCGGCCACAAGTGCCGGCTTCTTCCCCTCCTGCCGGAGCTTCAGCGCCAGCTTGGCCGAGGCGGTCGTCTTGCCGGAGCCCTGGAGGCCGGCGAGCAGGATCACGGTGGGCGACTTTCCGAAGGCCAGCCGGGAATCGCCCGTGCCCATGAGGGCGGTGAGCTCCTCGTGGACGATCTTCACGATCTGCTGTCCGGCGTCGAGCCCCTTCAGGACGTCCTGGCCGGTCGCCCGCTCCTTGACCTGCGCGACGAAGGACTTGACCACCTCGAAGTTGACATCCGCCTCGAGCAACGCGAGCCGAATCTCGCGCATCGCCTTCGAGATCGCCTCGTCGTCGAGCCGACCCTTGCCACCGAGGCCGCCGAGGGCGCGTTGGAGCTTGTCGGAAAGGGTGTCGAACACGGCCCGTCAGTGTAGACGCGTGTCCGCGCGTCCCTGCCCTTGGCGGACGTGTGGGCTCCTGGCCCCGACATGTCCTGAAGGAACGATCAGGTCAGCCCGAGACGAGGGCGCGGGCGAAGTCCTGCGGGTCGAACGGGCGCAGATCGTCGAGCCCCTCGCCGACGCCGATCAGCTTCACCGGCAGGCCGAGCTCATAGGCGATCGCGACGGCGATGCCGCCCTTCGCCGAGCCGTCGAGCTTCGTCAGCACGACGCCGGTGACCCCCGCCGCCTCTCCGAAGAGCCGCGCCTGCTGGAGGCCGTTCTGGCCTGTGGTCGCGTCGACGACGAGCAGCGTCTCGTGCGGCGCGCCCTCTAGCCGGCCCTCGATCACGCGACGGACCTTGGTGAGCTCCTCCATCAGGTTCGACTGCGTGTGCAGGCGGCCGGCGGTGTCGACGATCGCGACATCGGTGCCACGCGCGCGGGCGGCTTCCACGGTGTCGTAGGCGACCGCGGCGGGATCGGCGCCCTGCGCCGCGCCGACGAAGTCCGCCCCCGCCCGATCGGCCCAGATCTCGAGTTGCTCCTCGGCGGCGGCGCGCCAGGTGTCCGCCGCGCCCAGGAGGACAGTGCGGTCGTGCTCGCGGAGCTTCTGCGCGAGCTTGCCGATCGTCGTCGTCTTGCCGGTGCCGTTGACGCCGACGACGAGGATCACGCTGGGAGTGGCGGGCAGGTTCAGCGTCCCCGGCTCGCCGAGCATGTCCGTGATCTCCGCTGCGAGCGCCTCGCCGAGATCGCCGAGGTCCGAGCGCAACTCGAGCCGGCGAACGAGCTCAGCGGTCGCCGGGACGCCGACGTCGCCCCGGATCAGCGCCTCCTCGAGCCGCTCCCAGTCGTCGGCGTTGCCTGGATCGAAGGCCGCGGCTGCGAGCTCGCCTGTGAGCGCGCGGCGGCTCTTGCCGAGCGACTCGCGCAGCCGCCCGAGGAAGCCCTGCTGCTCCTCGACCGACTCCTGCGGCCCCTCCGCGTCTCCCAGCAGCTCAGCCCAGCTTCTCGCCATCGGCGCGGAACGTTAGCCTCAGCTCACGAGTAGCCGTCACCTTCGGCGGGTGTCGGCTTCGTTCATCACGTCGTCGATGAACGCCAGCGTGCGGTCGACGTCCTCCCGAGCGGCCGGCTCGTGAACGCGCCGCCACGGGTCCGGCCGGTTCGCCAACGCACACTCGATGAGATCGGCCCATTCGGCGTCCAACGCTCCTAGAGCCCACTCAGCCGACTCCCGCTTCGAGACGACCGTTCCTCGGAGGACAGAGTGCAGGATCCGGCAGAAGGTGAGAACGAGATACGGCTGCTGCCAGCGGCTCATCGTGTCCGCCTCGCTGGAGGCGCGCGCCCACGCGGCGTATTCAGGTAGCGCCGCCATTGCCTCTGTCCTGAGCTCGGCCAGCGAGACGCGATCGATCAGCTCCTTCGGATCGGGGCCGGCGAGCACGACACCGTGGTCGCGGAGGAGCCACCGCACGACAGCCGTGTTGCAGTGCGCGTCCAGGACGAGCTCGCTCGCTCCGTTGTCGAGGAACAGCAGCGGCGTCCGCGCGGGATCGACGCGCCGCAGCAGCGCTGCGGGGAAATACGAGCCTTCGAGGTGCTGCGCCCACGGCACCTCGAGCTCATAGATGCGCTCGTGTATCTCCTGGAGCCCGGCGACCTGCTTCTCCGTGGCCGCCTCGTGCAGGACGACGATGAAGTCGACGTCGCTGTGCGCGTCGGCCTCGCCGAGCGCGAACGATCCCTGCAGGTACGCGCCGAAGAAGTTCCCGGCCAGGATCGCCGCTGCGCTCGCAACCACCTCCTCCAAGAGCGCATTGAGCTCCGGGTAGATCGTCGGACGACCGGCCATGGGCCGATCCTAGGAGGCCGCGGCGGCCGCTTCCTGCTGGGGAAGCCGGCGTGAGACCACCTGCGAGACGCCGTCGCCGCCCATGGTGACGCCGTAGAGCACGTCGGCGGCCTCCATCGTGCGCTTCTGGTGCGTGATCACGACGAACTGGGCGCGGTCGGCGTACCGGCGCAGAAGCTCGACGAAACGGCCGATGTTGGCGTCGTCCAGCGCCGCCTCGACCTCGTCGAGGAGGTAGAAGGGGCACGGCTTCGCGAGAAAGAGCGCGAACAGGAACGAGATCGCTCCGAGCGCCTTCTCGCCGCCCGAGAGCATCCCGAGTCGCGTGATCTTCTTGCCGGCCGGGCGCAGCTCGACCTCCACCCCGGTTTCGCCGCCCTCCTCGTCCGGCTCGACGAGCCGCAGCCGCCCTTCACCGCCCGGGAAGAGCGTTGCGGCAACGTCCTCGAAGTGCTCGGCGACCGCGTGGAAAGTGTCGGCGAAGCGGCGCTCGACCGTCTCGGCCAGCTCGTCGCGGAGGTCGGCGAGCTCCTTCAGGCTCTGCTCCAGATCCTCGCGCTGCACCTCGAGCTCAGCGAGCCGCTCTTTCTCGGCCTCGTACTCCTCCTTCGCAAGCGGGTTCACCTGCCCGAGCTGGATGCGGCGCTGCTCGAGCCGCTCCGCGCGCACGGCGAGCTCGTCGCGGTCCTCGCCCTCCGACGGCTCAGCACCTGCCTCCTCGAGCCGGCGGCTGGCGTCGGCGGCCTCAGCCTCGATCCGCGTCAGCTCGATCTCGATCTCGGTCGAGCGCTGGGCCGCGTCCTCCGCGCTCTGGCGGAGCGCGACTTCGGCGGCGCCGAGCTCGCGGAGGGTCGAACCGAGCTCTCCCGTTCGCGCCGCGCCGGCGTCGACGCGCGCGCGCAGCGGGGCGTCGAACCGGGACGCCGCGACCGCGGCCGCCGCCAGTGTCTCGTCGAGCCGCTCGGCGCCTGCCAGGACACGCCGGACGAGGTCGGGATCGAGCGCCGCTCCCGTTCCGGCGCTCGCGCCGACCTGCCCGGCGGCCGACCGCGCTGCCTCAGCCTCCTCAGCTGCTGCGGCTGCGAGGTGCTCCGCCGCCTCAGTCAGGTCGCGTGCCTCGCGCTCGATCCGTGGGCGCTCGTCCTCGCCGGCCGCGAGCGTCCGAACCGGGCCTTCGCCACCGAGCCGGACGCGATCGAGCTCCGCGGCCGCAGCGCACGCAGTCGCCCGTGCGGACTCGGCCCGGGCCTCGTGCTCGAGCATGCCGACGCGGGCCAGCTCGGCCGCGAGCTCGGTCGTCCGGCCGGTTCCGGTGTCTGCGCGCTCCCGCAACGGCTCTTCGAGACGGGCGGCTATCGCCACAGCGGCGAGCAGCGTCTCGTCGAGCCTGTCCGCCACCCCTCCGAGCCGCCGCAGCAGGGCGGGATCGGCTGTCTGCGTGGCTCGGAGATGAGCGACCTGGGCGTATGCGGCTTCTGCCGACTCCGCCTGCTCGGCCGCCTCGGCCGCGGCACGGTCGGCGTCCTTGGCCTTGGCCTGCAGCTCGGCGACCTCCTTCGCGAGCTCGCGTCGCCGCGTCTCGAGCTCGAGCAGCACCGCCTCGGCGGCCTCACCTGCGAACCAGAGCTCGCCGCGCTCCGGGTCGAAGCCGAAGCCCTCGCTCGTCACGGACGGGACGCGTGCGGAGAGAAGCGTTTCGAGCGGCACGACCGGCAGCTCCGCGACACGCTCGGACGGCTGCCTGCCCACCAGGACGGCGAGGCTGCCAAGGCCCGCGTCGCGGGCACGCTGCAGCAGCGCCAGTCCGGCGGCCGGATCGGCTGCCATCACGGCGGAGGCACGCCAGGTGAGCGCCGCCGCGACGGCGCGCTCGCTCCCCGGCGGGACGTCGAGCAGCGACAGGGCGAGCGCGGCGCCCTCGTCCGCCAGCGCCCGAGCGGCCGGAGGAATTCCTTCGCGCTCCGCCAGTGCTTGCTGGAGCGCGACCAGCCGCTCCTGTGCGAGCGACGCCCGCCCCGCGAGGTCGTCGCGCGCGTGGGCAGCAGCGCGGGCCGCCGCCATGGCGTCGTTCGCCGCGGCCTCGAGGTCGGCGGGGGAGCGGCCGGGACGCTTCGCGAGGGCTTCGGACTCCGCCAGCTCGAACCGCAGGCGCTCGCGGAGGACCGAGACGGATTCGTTCCGCATCGCGATCCGCTCGCGGGCGGCTCCGAGCCGGTAGAGCGCGGCTGTCGCCCCCTCTCTCCCTCCCGCTGCGTCTGCGAGCTCGGACTCGATCCCCTGCCGCTCGCTCCGGAGCGCGTCGAGCCGCTCCTCGGCGCGCGTCGCTGCGGCCCGCTCCAGCCCGGCCAGGCGCTCCTGGGCCGCTCGCGCGCGCTCTGCGCCCGCACCGCTCGCAGCGGCGGCCGCCCTTGCCTGGGCGGTCGCATCGGCTGCGGCGCGCTCGAGCGCCAGCGCCGACTCGTCGGTGTGCTCCGCCGAGGCCGCCTCGGCCTCGCCGAGATCGGCGCGCAGGTTCGCCAGTAGCGCCTGCGCGCCCTCCTGGCGCAGCGTGATCCGCTCGCTCGCTCCCTGGAGGCGATAAAGGGCCTTGATCGCCGACTCGCGGCGGCCCGCGGCGTCGGCGAGCTCCTCCTCCGCCGCTTGGCGCTCGACGAGCAGCGCCTGCAGCCTCTCCTGGGCGCTGCGACGTCCGATCGCGGCCGCGGTCTTGCGCTCCTCGACGGCCAAGCGGCGCAGGTCCGCAGCCGCGAGATCGAGCTGGGCGATCCGGGCGCGTAGCGCGGCGACCTCGGTGGCGAGCTTCTCGGCGCGCTCGGCCGCCGTCGCCTGGAGCGCGAGGGGCCGGAGCCGCTTTCGGACCTCGGCCTCCACGTCGCGGGCGCGCTCGACCTGGATCCCCACCCGGGCGAGCTTGAGCTCGGCGCGGTGCCGGCGACGCTTGAACTTGCCGAGTCCCGCGGCCTCCTCGACGAGCTCGCGCCGCTCCTCCGGCTTCGATGCGAGCACCGCCTCGACCTTGCCCTGGCTGACGATCGAGTGCATCGAGCCGCTGAGACCGACGTCGGCGAGGAGCTCGACGAGATCGGTGCGCCGCACCTGCGCCTTGTTGACGAGGTACTGGCCCTCGCCGCCGCGGTGCAGCCGGCGCGCGATCGAGACCTCGGAGAAGTCGAGGCCGCCGAGCTGTCCGTCCTCGTTGTCGAAGACGAGCTCAACCTCGCACGAGTCGGCCGGCTTGCGGTCCTCGGCGCCGTTGAAGAGGACGTCGTCCGGCTTGTCGGCGCGGAGCTCGGACGGCGTCAGCGAGCCCGCGGCCCAGACGATCGCGTCGGCGACGTTCGACTTGCCGGAGCCGTTCGGGCCGACGACGACGGAGACGCCAGGCTCGAACTTCAGCTCGAGCGTGTCCGGGAACGACTTGAAGCCGCGCAGGCGGAGTGAGCGCAGGTGCACGGTAGGAACGTAACCTCGGCGGCGGACAGCTAGGGGATTACGCCGATCGCCGCCAGCGCTTCCTTCGCCGCCGCCTGCTCGGCCTCTTTCTTCGTCCGGCCCGTCCCGATCCCGAGCTCCTCCCCGTCGATCTGCGCCGCGCAGGAGAAGTAGCGCTCGTGGGCCGGCCCCTCGACGTCGAGCACCGCGTAGCTGACGCTCCGCCCCGACTTCGCCAGGGTCTCCTGTAGCTCCGTCTTGTGGTCGACGTGCGTCGTGCTCGCGTACTCGATCCGGTCTGAGAACGCTGCCACGATCGCGGGTGCAATCGGCTCGTACCCGTGCTCGAGGAAGAGCGCCGCCATCGCCGCCTCGAGCAGGGCCGCGGTCACGTTGCGGCTCTTGAGGATCCGCTTCAGCTCGTCGCCCGTGATGTCGGCGTCGGCGGCGGCCTGGCCGAGCCGTTCGCCCAGCTCGAGCTCGCGCGCCACCGCCGCGCAGCTCTGCCGGGAGACGACGTGCGAGCGGATCTTCGCGAGCCGGCCCTCAGACGCGTCCGGGTAGCGGTCGTACAGCTCCTTGGCGATCGCGAGCTCGAGCACGCTGTCGCCGAGAAACTCCATCCGCTCGTAGGACGAGGCGCGGTCGGGCGCCCAGGACGTGTGCGTGAACACGTGCTCGATCCGCTCGCGCGGCAGCGCGTCGATCAGGCGCCCGAGCGCGGTCGGATCGCCTGTCGGGATGCTACTGGTGCGTCGAGACGTAGTCGACGGCCTGCCCCACGGTCGTGATCTTCTGCGCGTCGTCGTCGGAGATCTTGATCCCGAACTGATCCTCGAGCTCCATGATCAGCTCGACGAGATCGAGTGAGTCCGCATCCAGATCCTCCTGGAACGACGCCTCCTCGGTGATCTCGGCGTCGTCGACGCCGAGCTGCTCGGTGAGGACTTCCTTGACCCGCTCGAACACTTCTTCACGCGACGCTGCCAAAACGACCTCGCTTCTCGTTGGGTTGGGCGAAAGCGCGCCGATCATACAGCTGCGGTCGAACGGTGTTCAGGAAGGCGCGCCGCGAGGCGGCCGACGAGGTCGTGCTCGACGCCACGCGCGGCCAGGCGGACCGCGTTCGCGAGCGCGACACGCGACGAGTTTCCGTGCGCGATCACCGAGAGGCCGCGCAGGCCGAGGAGGTAGGCGCCTCCGTAGGTGTCGGGGTCGAGCCGCTTGCGCAACCGCCGGGCAGCGGGACGGATCAAGAGGCCGCCGAGCTTGCCGCGCGGCGTCGCCTCGATCTCGGCGCGCAGCGCGTCGAGCACGGTGCGGATCGTCCCTTCGAGCAGCTTCAGCGCGACGTTGCCCGTGAACCCGTCGCAGACGACGACGTCTGCGGCCCCGGCGAGGAGGTCGCGGCTCTCCGCGTTGCCCACGAAGTGGAGCTCGCTCGACGCCAGCAGCGCATGCGCCTCGAGCGTCAGCTGGTTTCCCTTCTCGGGCTCCTCCCCGATCGAGAGCAGGCGCACCGTGGGGCTCGTGAGATCGAAGATCTCCTCGGCGAAGATTGCGCCCATGTGGGCGAACTGGAGCAGGTGCTCCGGCCGCGCGTCCGCGTTCGCGCCGGCGTCGATCAGGATCGAAGGGCCCTTCTCGGTCGGGATCATCACGGCGATCGCGGGCCGCATCGTTCCCGGCAGGCGGCGCAGGTGCAGGAGGCCGGCCGCGAGCATCGCCCCCGTGTTCCCCGCCGAGACGACTGCGTCCGCGCGCCCCTCGGCGACCGCGATGTGGGCCGCAACGAGCGACGATCCAGGCTTCGCGCGCACGGCCTCGGTCGGCTTCTCGTGCATCTCGATCACCTCGGTCGTCTCGACGAGCGCGAGGCCGTGCGTGTCGGTCCCGGGGCTGCCGAAGAGGATGACCTCGATCCCGTCAGCTGCAGCGTCGAGAGCGCCCGCGACGATGTCCGCCGGACCCCGGTCGCCCCCCATCGCATCGACCGCGATGCGGGCCAAGGCTACGGGGCGGGGGTGCGGAGCGGTTCGATCTCGCGCCCCTTGTACGTCTTGCACGTCGAGCACATGTGATGCGGACGCTTGGGCTGGTGGCAGGTCGGGCAGACGTTGACGCGCGGCGACTCGATGCCGTGCTGCGCGCGGCGCTTGTCGCGACGGGCCTTCGATGTTTTCTTCTTGGGGACTGCCATGAGCGGCTGCGGAGTATAGCGGCGCTCTTAGAGCCGGTCGCGAAGCTTCTCGAGCGCCGACCAGCGCGGGTCGACGCTCTGCTCGTCGTGCACGTGCGGCTCGAGGTTCAGGTCCTTCCCGCAGACCGGGCAGAGGCCGAGGCAGTCGCGCGCGTGCAGGATCTGCTCCGGCAGCGCTAACGCGATCGCGTCCCGCGCCCACGCGGTCAATTCCAGCTGCTCGTCGACGACGTACTCGCTGCGCAGCTCCTCGTCGGCGCCCGGCTTGTCCGCGTGGTACTCGCGGGCGTCGACGCTCACGTCGACCACGGCGTCGGCCAGGCAGCGCATGCACGGGCCGTGCAGCCGCACGTCGAACGCCAGCCTCAGGTCGAGCCCCGACGTCGCCTGCACGGCGGTCAACGCCGCCTCGACCTCCGGCGGCACGGGCAGGTAGCGCTGGCCCCCGAGCTCGAACGGCTCGAGCTCGATCGCAATCGCGTCACGCTGCTCTTCGCCGGGTCGGAGACGCAGCCGGCGAAGTGGGAAGCGGGTCATCCGACCCGGGCTAGAGGTAGCTGTCTTCGTCAGGCTCGCGAGGTCCGATGCCCGCGACGACGGACTCCTGAGAGCGCTCGTGCAGCCGCTCGCGGCCGCGCTTGACGGCGGTGAGGAACTTGTCGAGGTTGACCTCGAGCGTCGAGAGGATCCCATCGGCCCAGTCCTCCATCTCGAGCCGCGTCTCGCGGGCCTGCCGGCGGGCGTCGTCGACGATTTCCTGCGCCTGGCGCTCGGCCAGCTTCACGATCTCGGTCTGGGAGGCCTCGCGCACGGCCTGCTCGCGCGCCTCGCCGAGGATCCGGTCGGTCTCGCGCTTCGCCTCGGCCAGCATCTCCTGCCGCTCCTTGACGATCCAGCGCGCCTGCTTGATCTCTTCCGGGATCGTCGCGCGCATCTGGTCGAGGATGTCGTAGATCTCCTCGCGGTCGATCCGCACTTGGTCGGTGAGGGGGACGGCCTTCGCGTTGTGCACGAGGTCGTCGAGCTTGTCGATCAGTACGAGGACGTCCATTGGCTCAGTCTACTCCCGGGGATTCTCCGGAGCGCCGGGCCTGCCGTTCGGAAACTTCTCCGCGAGACGGCGTGCGACGGTGTCCGGAACGAGTTCGTCCACCTTTCCCCCGAAGACGGCTATCTCCTTCACGCCGCTCGACGAGATGAAGCTGAACTGCGGACTGGCCATCACGTAGACGGTCTCGATCTCCGGGGCCAGGTGGCGGTTGAGCTGGTTCATCTGGAACTCCCACTCGAAGTCGGAGATCACGCGGAGACCCTTCACGATCACCTTGGCCTCCCAGCGGCGTGCGAACTCCACGACGAGCTCGGAGAAGACGGCGACCTCCACGTTGTCGAGCTTTGCGAGCGCCTCCCGGAGGAACGCCACCCGCTCGTCGAGATCGAAGAGCGTCGTCTTGTGGCGCGGCGTACCGACGACGCCGACGACGACGCGGTCGAAGATCGCCGCCGCGCGCTCGATCACGTCGACGTGGCCGAACGTGACCGGGTCGTACGAGCCTGGGCAGATAGCTGTGATCACGATGGGTGCTCGAACAGGGTGAGCCGCGCGGAACCGTACCGCCGTGACGTGCGGAGCGCGAGCGGCAGCTCCGGCTGGGTCCGGGCGCCGGTCTCGACGACGAGCAGCCCGCCGGGGGCGAGCACGCGCGCCAGGCGCTCGGCGAGCTTCGGCTCCAGCTCCGCCCATGCCTCGTAGGGCGGGTCGGCGAGGACGAGGTCATACGTGCGCGTCTCCTGCCGGAGCGTCCAGACCGCGTCGGCGCACACGACCCGCGCGCCCGTCAGCTTCAGCTTTTCGAGGTTGTCCGAGATCGCCCGGCACGCGGCCTTGTCGCTTTCCACGAAGGTGACGCTCGCGGCGCCTCGCGAGAGCGCCTCGAGCCCGAGCGCGCCCGAGCCGGCGAAGAGGTCGAGCACGCGAGCGCCGTCGACGGGGCCGATCAGGTTGAAGGCCGCCTCGCGCACGCGGTCGCCCGTCGGCCGAGTCGCAAGCCCCGTCGGCGCGACGATTCGCGAGCCGCGGTGCGTGCCGGCAATGATCCTCATGCGCCGGGGCTGAGAACCTCGAGGCCCGCGGCCTCGGCGGCCTCGGCGAGGCGGCGGTCGTAGACAAGCATTTCGCGTACACCGACCCGTAGGGCACTCGCGAGGTGGATCGCGTCGACGCTGCGCACCCGAACGGAGGTCCACGACACGGCGGCCTCCAGCAACTCTCGATCGACATCGACGAGGTCGGCCTCGTCGAGGCGCGCCCGTGCCCGCCGCGCTCCCTCGCCGCCGAGTCCGGCCACGCGAACCGCACGCAGCACCTCCACGACCGCGATCGAGCAGGTGGTCAGCTGGGGTGCGGTCTCGTTGAGGTACGCGTGCAGCGACGACGACTCCGGCTCGTCGACCACGAGCTTGACCAGCGCCGACGCGTCTGCGTAGACCTCCGTCTCAGTCGCCCCGATCGTCCGCCAGCGCCTCGCTCGCGGTGATCGGCCCCGTCTGCTTCAACGGCGCGGGCAACGGATACGTCGTCGGTCGAACCGCCGGCCGGAGCTTTCCCTCGGCGATCAGTTGGGCGCGACGATCCTCCTGGTAAGGCACGATCCTCGCGACCGGGTTCCCATCGTGCGTGATCTCGATCGACTCACCGTTGCGGACGCGCCGGATCGTCTGCGTCAGCGTGTCTCGAAGCTCGCGGATCCCGATGCGCGTCATTGTGGTCACATGCTACCACACGGCCTGGGTTGACACGTCAGGTCCAACCTGACGTGGTTGTCAAGGTCACCCTGACAGTCGAAGGAGGAAGTCATGCCTGGTGCGGTAGAAGTGGCCTCAACCGTTCGGTGTTCGTTTTGCCTCAAGCCGGCCCCTGAGGTCGACAAGTTGATCGCGGGTCTGGGGATCTACATCTGCGACCAGTGCGTTCGCCTCTGCGTGGGAATCCTGGAAAGTGCGCCTCCTGAACCCGAGGCCCCCGACTCGCAGCTTCCGTCATGGCAGTCGATGACCGATCAGGAGGTTCTCAGCAAGCTTCCCCGGATTGCGTCCGTTGCATCCCAGGTCGAAGGGGGACTTCAGCGCTGGGTCGCCGAAGCGCGCCGCCGGGGCGCGTCCTGGGCTGACGTGGGCGCGGCTCTCGAGATCTCGCGACAGTCGGCTTGGGAGCGCTTCTCACGCAGCGAGTCGGAGGACTCGCCCTAGCCGACACCACGCGACGTGCCGGTTCCGCCGCCGATCAACCGACCGTCCGGCATCAGCGCGCTACGACTCGCCGAGGTGCTCGGCCGCGCCGAGCATCGCGTCGACCTCGGCCGCCATCGTGCCGGCCGGCAGCGCCTGCGCGGCCGCGCGCGCCTGCTCGAGCAGCTCGCGGTCATGCGTGATCCTGGCGAACTTGAGATCGGAGAGGCCTGACTGCCGCGCGCCGATGAGAGCGCCGCCGCCGCGGATCTCGAGGTCCTTCTCGGCGAGCTCGAACCCGTCGGTCGAGGCGACCATCGCCTCGAGCCGGTCGTGCGCGCTCTCGGTCAACTCCTCCTTCGGTCTGGACACGAGCAGGCAGAACGACTGCTCCGCCCCACGCCCCACGCGGCCGCGCAGCTGGTGCAGCTGGGCGAGCCCGAAGCGGTCGGCCTCCTGCACGATCATGATCGTCGCGTTCGGGACGTCGACCCCGACCTCGATCACGGTGGTCGCGACGAGCACGTCCAGCTCGCGCGCCTTGAAGCGCGCCATCAGCGCCCGGCGGTCGGCCGGCTTGAGCCGCCCGTGCATGCAGCCGACACGGAAGCCCTTCAGCTCGCCTGCCCGCAGCTGCTCCGCCTCCTGCTCCGCGGCACGGGCCGTCGAGGTGGCCGACTCCTCGATCAGGGGGCAGACGACGTACGCCTGGCGGCCTTCGGCGAGGTGGGCGCGCAGGCGCGTGTAGGCCTCGGAGCTGCGCTCGTCCGTCACCCAGGCGGTCACGATCGGCTTGCGACTGGCCGGCGGCTTCGCGATCTCGCTCACGGCGAGGTCGCCGTAGACGGTCAGTGCGAGCGTCCGGGGGATCGGCGTCGCCGTCATGTGCAGCACGTGCGGCGAGCGCCCCTCGGTGAGCGCGGAGCGCTGCTCGACGCCGAAGCGGTGCTGCTCGTCGACGACGGCAACGGCGAGGTCGCGGAACTCGAAGCCCTTCTGGATCAGGGCGTGCGTGCCGACGACGACGTCCGCCTGGCCGCCGATCTTCGACTTGACCGAGCCGGTGACAAGCGCGCAGCTGACGCCGAGCTCCATGCAGAGCCCCTCGATCGTCAGGAAGTGCTGCTCCGCAAGTGTCTCGGTGGGCGCCATCAGCGCGCCCTGCCGTCCTGCTTCAACCGCACGCAGGAGCGCATAGAGAGCGACCACGGTCTTGCCGGAACCGACGTCGCCCTGGAGCAGTCGCTGCATCGGAGTCGTACGGGCGAGGTCGCCGTTCAGCTCGGCGATCGCCGACTCCTGGTGCTCGGTCAGCTCGAACGGGAGCGCGGCGCGATAGCGGTCGATCAGCTCGCCCGGCTCGGGCAGCGCCGCAGCGACCTGCTGTTCGCGCTCGGCCGTCCGCCGCGCCAGGGCGAGCTGGAGTACGAGCAGCTCGTCGAAGGCGAGACGCTGCCTGCCCTGCTCCGCCTCCTCGAGCGACCGGGGCTTGTGGATGACGCTGAGCGCGTCCCCGCGCAGCGGCAGCCCGCGGGCGGACTTGAGGGCCGCCGGGAGCGGGTCGGGGCGGTCGGTCGCGAACGGGAGCGCCGCCTCGACGAGCTCGCGCAGCTTCACCGCCGAGATCTCCTCGCTCGCCGGGTAGACGGGTGCGAAGTCGGCGGTCGCCGAGCCGCCGTTGAGATCGAAGGATCGGACTGCGAAGCCGTAGCGGTTGGGCGCGCCGCGCAGACGGACGTGCGTGCCCGGCGTCAGCTTGTCCTTCAGCCACGGCTGGTTGAACCAGGTGGCGCTGATCTGGCCCGTTCCGTCGGACACCTGCGCGGTCAGGATTTGCAGCCTGCCGCGGCCGCGCCGCATCGAAGCGCTCAGAACCTCCCCCTGGATCAACACCTCCTCCTCCCCGAAGAGGTCGGCGATCCGCTTCTCCGGCGCCGGCCGCTCGTAGCGGCGCGGCCGATGGTCGAGCAGGTCGCCGACCCGCTCGAGCCCGAGCTTCGCCAGCCGCTTCTTCAGCGTCGGGCCGACGCCCGGGAGCGAATCGAGCGGCGCCGCGAGGCGCGCAGGGTGGAAACGCCCGCGCGTGGGCGGCCAGCCGGCTTCGGGCTGGTCCACGGCGGCGAAACCGGGCTGGGGCCGGCTCATCGGGCGAGTATGGCAGCCGGTCCGGCTAGAGCTCGGGCTGGAACCAGCAGAAGCCCACGGTTCCCGGGCCGGCGTGCGTGCCGACGACCGCACCGAGTGTCGTCGTCAGCTTCACCTCGGCTTGCGGGCGGGCGGCCAGAACGAGCTCGCGCAGCTGCTCTACCGTCTCGGCGGCTTCGGCGTGCGCGAAGCCGACGCGAAGCCCGGGGCCGCCCGTCGTCGCCTCGGCGAAGCGCTTGCAGAACTCGGCGAGCGCCTTCTGGCGGCCACGGGCGCGCGTCACAGGCACGACCTCGCCGTCGTCGATCGCCAGGATCGGCTTGACGTTCAGGAGGCTGCCGGCGAGCGCTTTGCCACGGCCGATCCGGCCCCCCTTCACGAGGAACTCGAGCGTCTCGACCGTGAACAGGAGGCCCGCATGCTCACGATGCGCTGTTGCGAGCGCCTCGATCTCCTCATCGGTCGTCCCGCGTGCGAGCAGCTCCTGGACGTCCAGGGCCAGCAGCGCGATCCCGATCGACACCGACTCCGAGTCGATCAGCCGGATCCGGTCGCCGCCGATCTCGGTCGCGGCGAGCGAGGCGCTCTGGAAGGTCCCCGAGAGGCGCGAGGAGATGTGGAACGAGTAGATCCGCTCGTAGCTCGAGAGGGCGCCGTAGGTGGAGATGAAGTCCTGCGGCGTCGGCTGCGAGGTCGTGGGTGGCGCCGGCGCCGTCCGCAGGCGCTCGTAGAAGCCGTGCGGATCGAGCTCGACGTAGTCGCGGAAGCTCTCCTCCCCGAAGCGGACGTAGAGCGGCACGACGCGCATGTTCGGAAATCGAATCTGCGCATCCGGGAGATCGGCGGTCGAGTCGAGGACGATCGCCGTGTTTTGGGACGTGAGGTTCAAGGTCGGCTATTGCCGGCGCTGCGGATCGCCGCGACGATCTCCTCCAGCTCCTGGTCCTTGCGCAGGCAGGCGACGACCCCGGCGGCCTCGAGGGCCTCGAGTTCGCGCGGGCTGGCTGACGCGGTCAGGCAGACGATGGCGACGTCCGGACAATCTCGGGTGAGCGCGATCGTGGTCTCGACGCCGTCCATCCCCGGCATCCGGAAGTCGAGCACGGCGACATGCGGCAAGAACTCCTGGCCGGCCCCGACCGCAAGGGAGCCCTCGGAGACGGACGCGACGACCTCGATCCCGTCCTGGAGCTCGAGCAACAGCAGGAGCGCCTGCCGGAAGACGTCGTTGTCCTCGACGACCAGCACGCGGATTGGCTGGGGGCCGCCCTCATCCACAGCGCCACCATAAAGCTACTCGGCCGAAAGAAGGAGTGGGTAGTGGGGCTGCCCGCCCGGCTGGACGTCGAGCTCGACGCCTGGATGGCCTGCCTGGATCCGCCGGAGGAAGTCGTCAAGCTCGGGCTCGTCCGCCCCGGTGAGCAGCGTCAGGACCTCGCGGCCGTTCGAGAGCAAGCGTTCGGCGACCGCGTAGGCGACGTCGTCGAAATCCGGGGACGACGCTACCGCGGAGCCGTCGGCGAGCCCCAGCCAGGCGCCCTTGCGGACGTCGACGCCGTCGAGCTCCACGTCGCGGGAGGCGAGGGTTACCTCGCCCGTCGCGACCTGCTCGAGCGCCTCCAGCATGGCGGCCTCGTTCTCGGCGGCGTCGAGCGACGGGAGATAGCGGACGATCGCGGCGAGCCCGGCCGGAACCGACCGCGACGGGATCACGCGCACAGGCTTGTCGGACAGCTTCGCCGCCTGTTCGGCCGAGAGGATCACGTTCGAGTTGTTCGGCAGGACGAGCACCTCGGTGGCGGGCGTCGCCTCGATCGCGGCGAGGATGTCGGCGGTGGACGGGTTCATCGTCTGCCCGCCCTCGATCACCCGCGTGGCGCCGTAGCTCTCGAAGAGGCGGCGATTGCCGGCGCCGGGAACGACTGCGACGACGCCGGTCTCGAGCGTCAGGGCCGGATCGGGGACGGCGTCGAGAATCCGCTCGGTGCGCTGCTCGGTCTGCTTGTGCATGTTCGCGATCTCGACGCCCTCGATCGTCCCGACCGCGGTGCCGAGCGCCAGCGCCTTGCCGGGCTCGTCGGTGTGGACATGGATTTTCAGCGCAGTCGGGTCGCCGACGACGAGCAGCGAGTCGCCGAGCAACTCCAGCTCGCCTTCGAGCGACTCGGCGTCGAGATCCCCGCCTTCGATCACGAAGACCGTGCAGTAGCGATACTCGGACAGCTCCTGGTGCACGGCGTCGAGACCCGCCTCGTGCGCGTAGTGGGCGGGGGCGTCGGGGAGCGGCTCGCCGGAGAGCGCCGCCGAGACTCCTCTGACGATCTCGAGCAGACCGGCTCCGCCCGCGTCGACCACCCCCGCCTCGCGCAGGACGGCGAGCTGGTCGGGAGTGCGCGCGAGCGCGTCCTCGCCGCGCACGATCAGCTGCTTCAGGAGCGCGACCGGCTCCAGGTTCCTGTTCCGTGGGTCCTCGGCCTCCTCGGCGAGCTCGCGGATCACGGAGAGCATCGTCCCCTCCACCGGCCGCCGGACGGCCCGGTACGCGGCATCGCTCGCGGCGCGGAAGGCGCGGCGGATCGTGGCCGCGTCGAGCAGCCCGGCCTCGCCGAGCGCCTCGGCCGCGCCGCGGAGGATCTGGGAGAAGATGACGCCCGAGTTGCCGCGGGCGCCCATCAGCGCGGCGCGCGTCAGCTCCTTCGCGAGTGTGGCCCGGTCGGCCGCGGTCGACGCTTCGAGCACCTCCATGATCGCGCGGGCCGTCAGCGTCAGGTTCGTTCCGGTGTCGCCGTCCGGGACGGGGTACACGTTCAGGTCGTCGATGCGGGCGCGGTTTGCCTCCAGCGTGCTGAGCGCCGCTCGCCCGAGCTCCTGCGCCCGCTCCAGCTCGGTCACAAGCATGGGGGAACCCATGGTTCCCCCATGAGCCCCCTCCTTCCTCTTTGCGGTATCAATAGTTGCCGGGCCTCCCGCCGGGCGAAGCCCGGCTCCGGCCGCGGGCGGTCGTGACTCCACGAACCGTTGAAAAGCTGAAGCGTCATGCGGATCTCCGCACGTCTTCGATGTGCACCTCGACCGCGGCGACCGGGAGCCCTGTCAGCCGCTCCACCTCGTAGGTGACACGCGACCGGACCGTGGTCGCCACCTCGGCGAGGTTGAGGCCGTACTCGACGATCACGTGCAGGTCGAGCCGGAGCCCGTCACCCGACGGGGCGACGCCGATCCCCTGGGTCAGCTTGTCCCGGGTCAGCAGCCGCTTGATGCCCTTGCCGGCCATGCCGACCACGCCGTAGCACTCCGCCGCCGTGTGGCCGACGATCTGCGCGATCGCGTCGGCCGCGATCGTGATCCGGCCGAGCTCGGACTGCTCTGTCAAGTGTTCCCGCTCCATGCTTCGCGAGCTTAGACGGTGCGGAAGTGCAGGAGGTTGCGCGCGGGAAGCGGGCTAGACCGCTTTTTGAACCTTGCCGGCCTTGAGGCATTTCGTGCACACGTAGGCCCGCTTTGCGACGCCGTTCAGCAGCACGCGGACGCGCTGGAGGTTCGGATTGAACCGGCGGCGGGTCGCCACCATCGAGTGGCTCCGGTTGTTTCCGAACGACGGCTTCTTGCCGCAGATGACGCAGATCTTCGACATCGGCCGGGCAGTCTAGCAGTCGCTTCCGAGCAGGAATCGCGTCCGCGGGCGCCAGCCGTGCTCGGCGTCGTGCTCCATGAGCAGCACCTTGTCGGCGCGGGCCTCGAGCGGCAGCAACGGCTCAACCTGGGCCCGGATTGCGGCGAATGCTGCCTCGTCGCCCTGCGCGATCGTCACGTGCGGGGTCGGGTAGAACTGCTCGCCGCCGTACGGCGGATGCTCCGGAAAGGCGGCGACGAGCGCCTCGATCATCGCGACGAAGGGCTCGGCGGGATCGGGGTCGAGGTAGAGCACGGGCGGGACGCCGAAGACAGCCGCGGCGGGCAGCGTGTAGTCGAACGCCCCGAACGGGGCGAGCGCCGCCTCGACCGCGCGGACCCGCTCCTCTCCCAGCGCCGCACTATCGGTGAACGGGTAGAGCAGCGTCAGGTGGGACGGCATGCCTTCGGCGCCGGAGCGGGTGTACCGACAGCGCAGCTGCCCGATTGCGGGCTCGGCGCCGGGCACCGGCACGACAAGGGCCGTGGCGGCCATGCGCGCCTAGCGGGAGGCGGCGGCGCGCAGCTGCGCGAAGACGTCCGCCATCTCGAGGCCCGTGCGGACCGCCTCGGCGCCCTTGTCGAGCCGGGCGTCGGCCTGGCCTGCGCTCTCGAGCGTCAGCACGCCGAACGAGACGGGCACGCCGGTCTCGAGCGCGGCGAGCTGGAGCCCGCTGGCCGCTTCACCCGCCACGTAGTCGAAGTGGGGCGTGTCCCCGCGGATCACGCAGCCGAGCGCGACGATGCACGCGTAGCGGCGAGTCTTCGCGAGCGCCATCGCGGCGATCGGGAGCTCGAAGGCGCCCGGCACGGGCATGATCGTGATCGCGTCCTTCGCCACCCCGGCCTCCTCGAGCTCTGCGAGGGCGCCCTCGAGCAGCTTCGTCGTGACCGCCCCGTTGAAGCGGCTGACGACGATCCCGACGGCGCGGCGGCCGCCGGCAGGCGCGCCTTCGAGCACCCCGTAGCCTTCCGGGACTGCGAAGTCGCCCTGTGCGTGCTCGGCCGGTGCGGGCTCCGCGGGCGCTGCGGCGGCATCCCCCTCGACAGCGGCGCCGGGCGGGTCGACGAGCGCGGGCGTCTCGGGCCAGCTCTCGCGCTCGGTCACTCGTCCACCTCGTCGAAGAGCTCCGGCTCGAAGCGTATGTCCTGGTGGTGGAGCGCGTGGCCGAGCTTGTCCCGCTTCACGTCGAGGTAGTGCCGGTTTTCGTCGTTCGGCTGCACCTCGATCGGCACCTGCTCGACCACCTGGAGGCCGAACCCTTCGATCCCGGTCATCTTCCTCGGGTTGTTCGTCAGGATGCGGATCGTCGTCAGCCCGAGATCGGCGAGGATCTGGTTGCCGATCCCGTACTCGCGCGCGTCCGCGGGGAAGCCGAGAGCGAGGTTCGCCTCGACCGTGTCGAGGCCCTGTTCCTGCAGCTCGTATGCCTTCAGCTTGTTGAGGAGGCCGATACCTCGACCTTCCTGGGCCATGTAGAGGAGCACGCCGCGTTCCTCTGCCCCGACCCGTTGCAACGCGAGCTCGAGCTGCTCACCGCAGTCGCAGCGGAGCGAATGGAACACGTCACCCGTCAGGCACTCGGAGTGCACGCGAACGAGCACGTTCTCCGCACCGACGATTTCCCCCTTGACGAGCGCGACGTGGTGCTTGCCCGTCAGCACCTCGCGGAAGGCGACCGCCTTGAACTCGCCGTACGGCGTCGGCATCCGCACCGATGTGGTGCGCTCGACCAGCTTCTCGTGACGGCGGCGATACTCGATCAGGTCCGCGACCGTGATCATCTTGAGGTCATGACGCTCGCAATACGGCACGAGGTCGCCGACGCGAGCCATCGAGCCGTCGTCCTTCATGATCTCACAGACGGCGCCTGCGGGATTGAGGCCGGCGAGCCGAGCGAGGTCGACGGCTGCCTCGGTCTGGCCGGCGCGCTCGAGAACGCCGCCGCGCCTTGCCCTCAGCGGAAAGATGTGGCCGGGTTGCACGAGGTCGGCAGGCTGCGAGGTCGGGTCGATCGCGACCTGGATAGTCCGGGAGCGGTCTTGCGCGGAAATCCCTGTCGTGACGCCCTCGCGCGCCTCGACGGAGACCGTAAAGGCGGTGCCGAAGGGCGTCTCGTTCTGGTCGGTCATCTGCCGCAGCCCGAGCTCGTCGCAGCGCTCCTCGGTCAAGCAGAGGCAGACGAGCCCGCGGGCGTGGGTGACCATGAAGTTGACGGCCTCCGGCGTCGCGAACTGGGCGGCGATCGTCAGGTCGCCCTCGTTCTCGCGGTTCTCGTCGTCGACGACGACCACGAAGCGCCCCGCGCGGATCTCCTCGATCGCCTCCTCGACGGTTGCGAAGGGACTTTCGGTGCGCGGGTCGGTCGTCGTCGTCACGGCCGCATCGTACCCGGCGGCCGGGTCTACTCGAACCCGCCCGCGAGCACGACGAGCACGAGAATCACGGCGATCGCCGCGTAGAGGATGGCCGCCGCCCAGGCCCATCGGCGTTCCCGGGTGCGCAGCTCCTCCCTGCTGGAGTAGGTGCCGTTCTCCCAGGCGAGCCGGTTTCCCTTCAACGCGAAGTAGATGTTCGGCGCGAGCGGGACGAAGATGCCGACGACGAGCCCGATCAGCCCCTGCAGCCAGAGCCGGTGACCGAACGCCCAAATCCAGGTCCAGAAGAACGCGCCCCAGTTCCACTTGAGCAGCTCGTCCTTCCCGCTCGCCGTCGGCGACGTCATCGTGCTCATCGTTTCTCACCTGTGTTCAGCAGGCGCTCGACGTACTTGGCAAGGACATCGACTTCGAGATTGACCGGATCGCCTCGTTTCAAACGGGAGAGCGTCGTGGCGAGGAGCGTGTGCGGGATCAAGGCCAGCTCGAAGCCGGCATCGTCAACGGCGGCCACGGTGAGCGAGACTCCGTCGACCGTCACCGAGCCCTTGTCGACGCAGTAGCGCAGGAGCTCGGGCTCTGCCTCGACCCGCATTCGCCGCCCGTCGCCTTCGGCCTCGACGGAGACGACGCGGCCGACGCCGTCGACATGACCCTGTACCTGGTGGCCGCCGAGGGGGTCACCCGCACGGAGCGCGGGCTCGACGTTGACGAGCTCGCTGAAGGGCTTCACACGAGCGATCGTCTCGGGCACGACGTCGAACGCGAGCCGGCGGTCACCGCTCTCGACGACCGTGAGACACACGCCGTCGATAGCGACCGAATCGCCTAGCTCGGCTGCCGTCGAGCTCTCCACGACGAGACGTCCGTTCTCGAAGGACGAGACCTTCCCCACCTCGCGCACGAGCCCGGTGAACACAAGGGCAAGGCTAGCGCGGCCGCGGCGCCCGGGCTCTCACCGGGTTCCGCGGCCGCGCCTCGGCCCTAGCGCCGCAGTACGCGCTCGCAGCCCACGGTGCGATCGCGGCGATCGACGATCGCCGTGTCGCGGCCCGGGCCGCAGCTGACGTTCTCGCGCACACCGTCACGTGCGTTGAGCGTGTCGTTGCCGATACCGCCGGAGATTCGGTCGGCACCCGGTCCACCGGTGATCCGGTCGTTGCCTTGACCGCCGATCAGGAGGTCCTTGCCGGTTCCACCCGAGAGTGAGTCATTGCCGACGCCACCGTCGAGGAGATCGTTCCCGGCGCCACCAATCAGCGCGTCGGAGCCCTCGCTGCCGAAGACCCGGTCGTTCCCGGTACCGCCGTCGAGCCGGTCGACACCGGGGCCACCGGTGAGCCTGTCGATCCCGGCACCGCCGGCCAGGCGGTCGTTGCCCGAGCCACCTTCCAGGCAGTCCGAGCCGGCAAGCCCGGAGACGAGGTCATTCCCCTCGAGACCGAAGATCCGGTCACCGAAGGAGGTTCCGCGGAGCACGTCGTTCTTTGCGGTACCGACCTGGCGGTTGGCGCAGGCGCCCGCAGCAGGCGCAGGCGGCGCCGGGGGGGCCGGCGGCGGCGGGGTAGCTCCGCCGATCACGCCCTTGTAGACGAACAGCCCGACGTTGCTCGCGAACTGGACGAAGCCCCGCGAGAGCGACGGCTGGCCGAACGACGCGTTCGCATTCGCGTTCCCTGCGTTCTGCGCGAATTGGCTGGACGGAACGGCCTGGGCGTTGTCGAGGCTGAGCACGAGCTGCTGCCCGTTGTTCCTCGTCACGTACAGAAACCCGCCCGAGGCTGCGGCGGTGGTGCGGCCGAACCCAGCTGAGCCCGTCAGAGGCGTCGCGCTGAACGTCCCGGCCGGCGCCAGAGTCGTAGCGTCGAGCAGGTACAGGTTCCGCCCGGTCGTGACGATCAGCTTCCCGGCGCCGAGGCTGGAGCCACTGACCTCCGCCGTGACGGCGGGAGCCGGGGCGGGCGCACCGGCGAGCGTCGAGCTCGTGGCCGCTGTGGTCAGTGCGTTACCGGCCTGGACGAGCCGGTAGGCGATCGAGGCGTCGCTCGCGTTCGCGACGACATAGAGCGCCGGAGCGGTGGTCGAGCCGCTATTGGCAGCCCCTGGCGGGTTGCCGCTGGTCGTCACCGGCACGATCGGCGTCTGGGTGACACCACCGAGCGGAGTCGAGACCGGGCCTGGGGCCAGGTCGGCGACCGCGAAGGTGCGAACCTGGTTGGCTGCTGCGACGGCGACATACGTCGTCGCGGCGCCGGCTGCGTTGTTGAGGAAGACGAGCGAGGGGCTGGCGAGCGGATTCGCCCCGGCGACGATGACGCTCGTGACGGCTCCGATCGTGGCCGACGTGCTGCCGGCGTTCCCGATCGAGACCTTGAAGAGACGCGGCGACGCACCGTTGGAGGCGACGAAGAAGAGTAAGCGGTCGCCGGTGGCGCTCGGCCCCGTCAGCAGCACGGAGCTCGAGATCGTGTAGCCGTCGGTTCCCGCTACGGCGATGTCGCGTACGAGCGTCCCGGTGCTCTCGTCGATCTGAGCGATCGCGACGTCGTCGGTGCCGCCCTGGTTGTCGTCGTTGTGGACGGCGTAGACCTGGCCGAGGCCGGCTGCGCTCGAGGTCTCGCCCGGCGTGACGCTACCGCCCGTGCCGGTGAAGGCGTCGGCGCTTGCGGAAACGTCGGTGCCTGCCTCGTTCCCGACCGGAGCACCGGTCGACAGGATCTGGAGGTGCACCGCGCCGCTCGCCGTGCCGTAGATCACGCGCTGGCCGTCGGGCTGGCCGGCGCTCGTGATCACCGACGTGACGATTCCAGCGTCGGGCTTGGAGTAGACGAACGTGACGGGTGTCGAGAACTCGTCGACCGGCTGGTAGCCGGAGCGACCGGCGTCGCCGCCGAAGAAGGGCCAGTGGACGCCGAAGGCGCTCCCCACAAGTGTCAGGGCGACGAGTCCAACGGCTCCAAGGCCAAGCATGGGCTTCCGGGCACGCATATTCGAGCCTTCCTCTTGTCTGAAATTGAAAGATCAAGAGGTGAATGCCTTAGACACTTACTCGACAAACGCCATCCAGTCGAGATTTATTTATCTCTTACAATTTGTAATCACGGTTCTCGGGTGTAGGCCTCAAGGAAGAGATCGTCGCCGACCGGACGGCTGCACAGGTGGAGGAGAGTGACGGGCTCTACCGGGCCGTCGATTAGTCCCGGTCCCGCCCCCGACAACGTCGGCGCGACGAAGAGCAGCAGCTTGTCGACGAGGCCGGCGCGGAGAAAGGCACCTGCGAGGGTAGGACCTCCTTCGAGCAGGAGCGACTGCACGCCCTCGGCCGCGAGCGCTCGCAGCTCCTCTTCGAGCGGGCCTGCGTGAAGCTCGAGCTCCGAGCCTTCCGGCAGCGGCCCGCCGCCGAAGGCGAGCCGGCGCGGCTGCCGGGGAGCGTCGACGTCGCGCGCGTCGAGCCTTGGGTTCTCCAGGCGAACCGTGCCCATCCCGACCGCGACGGCGTCCGACGCCGCCCGCAGCTCGTGCACGAGCCGGCGCGACTCCTCGCCCGACACCCAGCGGGAGCCGGGGACGGTGACGCGCCCGTCCAGGGTCGTCGCCGCCTTGTACGTGACGAACGGTCGGCCGAGCGCCACCCAGGTCCGCCAGGCCTCGTTCTGGCGGCGGGCCTGGAGGCTGTCGGCGAGCTCCACGGCCACCCCATGCTCGCGCAGTCGCTCGAGCCCTCCGCCGGCCTCCGGATTCGGGTCGGACGAGCCGGCGACGACGCGTGCGATGCCCGCCGTGAGCACGGCGTCGACGCACGGCGGCGTCGTGCCGTGATGCGCGCACGGCTCCATCGTCACGTAGAGCGTGGCGCCGCGGGCGCGCTTGCCCGCCGTCGCGAGCGCGACCACCTCGCCGTGGCGGCCGTCCACCTCGGTCGTGCCCTCGCCGACGATCTCGCCGTCGGCCACGACGACCGCACCGATCGTCGGCTTCGGATAGGCCGTGCCTCGTTCGTTCTCCGCGAGCTCGAGCGCTCGCTCCAGGCTCATGCCAGAGCTTGTACCAGCCGGCGATACGAGCGAGGCAGATCCTCGCGCTGAAAGATGCCGCTCCCGACCACGATCAGGTCGGCGCCGGCGTCGTGCACCTGACGGACGTTGTCCTGGTGGATGCCGCCGTCGGCCTGGACGTAGCAGTCGACGAGGCCGCGCAGCCGCTCGAGCCGCGCGTAGGACTCCTCGAGCAGCTCCTGGCCGGAATACCCGGGGACGATCGTCATGCAGAGGCACAGGTCTGCGCCGAGGTTCGCCGCCTCGGCCGCGACCTCGACACTCGTGTCGGGGTTGAACGCGACCCCTGTCTCGAGCCCGTGCTCACGCGCCTGCGCGAGCACCGCGCTCACGTCCTCGACGGCCTCGACGTGGAATGTGACGCTGTCGCCGCCGGATTCCGCGATCTCGGGAAAGTGGTGCGCCGGATTGTCGACCATCAGGTGGCAGTCCACGCTCCCGCCCATGCGGTGGATCATCGGCGCGATCGAGCGCAGCACGACGGGACCGATCGTCACCGGCGGGACGAAGTGCCCGTCACCGATGTCGAAGTGGAAGACGCGGGCGCCCGCGTTCAGCAGGTACTGAACCTGCTCGCCGAGATGCGCAAAGTCCGCCGCGTAGAGCGACGGCTCGATCTCGACTGTCCGCACCCAGTCGCGCCAAGCCATAGTCGAATCCTATGGCCCCCGTAGGACGGTGGCTAGGTGCTTGACTGAAGCGAATGCGTCTGCTCCGAAAGCTCACGTTCGTCCCCGTCGCGCTGATCCTGATCGGCTTCGTCGTCTTCACGATCTTCATCGCGAAGCCGCTGCGCGGGAGCGAGCGGCTCGACCTCGTGCGCGGCACGGTGAAAGTGGCGCCCGAGTTGCGCGCGGACGCGCCCTTCTCCCGGTACGTGGCGCTCTATCCGGGCGAGCTGGGGGCCGCCGATGCGCTGCCGGACTTCCCCGCCAACGACGTGCAGACAGGCGGCGACGGGGTGTTCCAGCTCTCGCCCAACCAGGAGGACGGCACGGAATTCTTCATCCTCGCCAGGGTCGAGACGGCGAAGCTCGAGCGCTACTGCGAGGAGATCGCGCTGCCGCTAGTGCGCCGGCTCGAGGACAAGAGCTGGGTCGACGCGAAGACCGGCAAGCCGCTGCCGCGCCTGCGGATCACGATCGACAAGGGCGAGCCCTGCGACTAGCTAGACGCGCAGCCGCGCGATGAAGAAGCCGCTCGTCGCGTGGACGTGAGGGTAGGTCTGGAGGAACTCGGGGCGGCCGGGATGGCGGAACTGTGCCCACCCGTCGATCGCGTCGATCTCGAGCCCGGACGCGTCGACCACCGCTTCGGATTCGTCGGCGTTGATCGTGCAGACGGAGTAGAGGATCGTCCCGCCGGGGCGGACGCGCTCCGCGGCGGCGCGCAACAGCTCGAGCTGCAGCTCCGGCAGGGGACTCGAGCGCCAGCGCAGGTCGGGACGCGCCCCCAGCACGCCCAAGCCGGAGCACGGCGCGTCGACGAGCGCGCGATCGAAGCCGGTCAGCTCGGGGGAGAGCGCGCGCCCGTCGGAGTGGACGACGCGCACGTGGTCGGCGGCGAGCCTGCGGACGTTCTCCTCGAGCTCGTGGGCGCGGTTCTCGTTCACCTCCACCGCGACGACGTCGCCGGCGAGCATCGTCGCCTTCCCTCCCGGCGCGGCGCAGAGGTCGAGCACGCGCTCGCCGGGGTGCGACCCGACGCACAGGGCGGCGAGCTGCGAGCCCCGGCTCTGCGGCCAGATCTCGCCGCGGGCGAAGGCCGCCTCGTCGACCCGCTCGACGGCGTAGGCGCTCGGGATGTCCGTTTTGGACCCGTCCGGGGTCTGACCCCGGACGTGTCTGACAACGACGGGTAGCGGCTCGTTCTGAGCGCGCATCAGAGCCAGGGCGGCCTCCTCGCCCAGGTCTCGGCGCCAGACGTCCCAGATCCAGTCGGGGTAGGAGTGCTTGAGCGGGCCCTCCGGCAGAGCTGCAAGAAGGGGCTCGATCCCCTCGCCGATCCGGCGCAGGACGGCGTTCGTGAAGGGAACGGCCCGTTCGAGGCGGGCGCCGCGCACGAGCTCAACGGACTCGTTCACGGCCGCGTAGCGCGGTACGCCGTCCAAATACCCGAGCTGGTAGGCGCCGAGCCTGAGCGCGGCGCGGACGGGCGGGTCGAGCTTGGCGACGGGTCTCTTCCCGAGCGTCTCGATCGCGTGGTCGAGCGTTCGCGCCCGCTGCACCGAGCCGAACGCGAGCTGCATCGCGAGCGACCGGTCTCGCTCGTCCAGTCCCTCGGACGCGGTGCGCAGAGCCCGGTCGGCGTACGCGCCCTCCTCGAAGACGCGGACGAGGACGTCGTACGCCGCCTTCCGGGCCGGGGCGACGCTCAGCGCAGACCCCGTAACCAGGCGTCGTAGAGCATCCGCTTCCCGCCTTCGGGCTGCACCTCGAGCGGCTCGAGCTCGCCCTCGTTGAGCCGAGCGCGCCAGATCGTCACCGGCCGGCCGTGCAGCTCGCCACGCGCGCCGATGTGCGGCGAGAGCGCGCGAATCCGGTGCAGGCTCTCCTCTGGCCGGGTCAGGTCGAGCTCGCGGTCGGCAGGCTCGATCTTGGCGGCGTACGTCGGCTCGCCCTCC
>JBKJSM010000142.1:0-16348 GCA_046594445.1 Gaiellaceae bacterium
GACGCCGGTCACCGGCAGGAACGACTCGTCGCGGTCAGCCGCGGCGCCTCGGGCCACGTGGAGGTCGATCGTCTGAGCATGGTAGGGAAGCCCCGTCAGCTCGAGCTCGTCGAGCCCGGGCGGCAGCAGCGGCTCGAACCGGACGCCGTCCGGCGCCAGCCGGATCCCGGCGACCACGGTGAGGACGATCCGCAGGAAGCCGGTCGCACTCCAGGTCTGGTGCTGCACGGGCTCCCACAGCTCGACGCCCGCCCCAACTCGCTCCTGCAGGCCGCCGTACGGCAGCCCGGACTCGGGGTGGTAGAGCTCGTAGAACTGTCCGTCGCGCACGGCGTGGCGCGCGAGCGCCTCGAGTTCGTGCCCAACGACGTCCGGGCGGCCTCCGCGCGCGGCCGCCTCGGCCCAGAAGGCCTGGATCGGCGGCCAAACCGTGCCGCTGTGCCGGCCGACGTGATGTTCGCGAACGTAGCGGGAGAACGGCGGCCAGAGGCACGGCAGGCCCGCAGGTGTGACGTGCTGCGTGCGCAGGATCGAGTCTCGCTGTTCGGCGTCCGCGATTCCGAACAGGATCGCGAAGGCGTGGCCGAAGCCCTCCTGGACGTCCGAGTCGCCGCCGGGATCGACGAGGTAGCGGTAGTGCCCGCGCTCCGGCAGCCAGAAGCCCCGGTCGATCGCGCTGCGCAGCGCGCCCGCCCGAGCCGCCCAGCTCGGGTCGATCGGCACACCCAACTCGGCCGCCATGGTCGCGGCGAGGTCGTACGCGTGGACGTAGGCGCAGTTCGTCGACAGGGCGTGCATGGGCAGCCCCTCGCCGGCTCCCGCGAGCGCGGCCGGAGTCAGATCGCGCCAGCCCATGATGTTGTGATGCCCCGCGACGGCGTAAGAATCGGGATACGCCGAGACGCCGTCGCCGTAGACGGCGGCGCCGCGAAAGAGCCCAAGCTCGGCGTCGAACTCGGTGCGCTCGAAGTGCGCGAGCGAGTTGCTGGTGGCCTCGAGCGCGAGCGCGAGGAAGTCGCGATCCCCGGTCGTGAGGTAGAGCGACCACGCGCCCGGCGCCCAGACCACGGCGTCCCAGTACTCCCCGCCGATGCGAACCTCGCCGTCGCGCTCATCCAGCACGGAAAGCAGAGTGTTTTTCGCCACAGCTGGATGGAGGAGGCCGCCCCCGTTCCAGACGTTGATCGCCGCGTCTCGGGTCCACGGCGTTTGGTAGGACTCACCGGCGAGGAAGACCGGCGCCTCGCGCTCGAGCAAGCCGTCCCGAAACGGCCGGATGCTGCGCGACAAGTCCGCGAGCGCGATCTCGAACGCGCCGTCGACGTCCGGAGAGCTCGTGCGCAGAGTCGGCACTTAGCCTTCGAGCATGACCGTGCGGATCTCCCACGGTCCGAGCTCCAGCCGCAGCTCGCCTGCCTCGACCGGCAGCCTGTCGCCGGGCTGTCCGAGCAGGTCGGCTGCACGAGCATCGGTGAAGCTCCCGACGATCGTCGCCGTGGTTGCTTCCGGCCGCAGGCACACGACGCGCAGCTCGAGCGCCTCGCCCCGCCGGCGAAGAGCGGAGAGGACGACGCCGCGTCCCTCGATGCGAATCCCGGCGCCCGTCCCCAGCGGCAGCTCGCGCGCGCCCGTCCCCGCAGCTGCGACGAAGGGATGGTGGTAGCGCTCGGCCCAGCGCGAGACGTCTGCTTCGTCCCACGTGCCCTCGTGCGGGTAGAGCGCGAAGCCGAAGCTCCACGGCCCTCGCAGCTGCGCTGCCGGAATTGCGATCTGCGGCCCTGCCGGATCGTCGCGGGAGGGATTCGCGGAGCGGCTGATCAGACCCGTCGAGCGGAGCACCGTCAACGCGAGCTCGCACTCCTCCACCACTTCGTACTCGCTGACGTGGTCGAGCAGCACCGCAAGCCCGCCCGCATCCACGAACCCACGGGCCGGATACGTCGCGAGCGGGACCTCTCCCCAGCCACCCTCCGGCGCCCCGCTGCGCTCCGTCACCCCGAACTGGCCCTCCGCAAACGAGGAGGCCGCGGTTCGAGGAAGCGGCACGTGGAAGCGCAGCCGGTGGTCGGCGGCCGGATTGTCGAACGAGATCCGCACGCGGACGAACGGTTCGCCCTCGCGCAGCTCCAGGCGGGTCGTCACGGGGACGTCGGCCCGCTCTGCGCCGCGGGCGAGGCCGCCCGCGGCGAGGCCTACCGGCCAGCGGTATGTGCGGATGACGGTCAGCTCGCCATACACCGCGCCCGCCGCTGTCAACTCGATCGACACCGCCTCTGGACTGTCGAGGAGCTCGTCGCTCGCCGGCGGCGCGTAGTTGTAGCTGTCACCGCAATCGCCTCCGTCGACGAGCTTGCCGATGCCGGTGAGCTCGCCGATCCGGAACGTGCCGCTCTCCTCGGCCTCTACCTCGACCAGCCCGTTCGAGATCCGGCGCCCCGCGGCCCGAACCGCTCCGTCGGCCCTCCCCGCGATGACGCGTGCTGCGGCCCAGCCGAGCGCCGGCACCTGAATGCGCGCGACGGCCCGCACGCGCTCTCCGGCGACGATCCGGATCCGCCACTGCTCCGCCGGCGCGATGCCCGTGGCCGCAACGATCTCGTCCGCGAGCGAAACGGGGCCAACGGGCTCGGGTGTGTCGCCGACCTCCAGCGTGACCTCTCTGCCCACGACCCCGACCCGGTTCAGCCAGAGCCCGAAGAGCTCGCGACCGTGCAGGCGGCGGCCGATCCACGAGCCGATCTCCGCCCCGAGGATCGAGTCCTCCGCAAGCAGTGGCTCTCGCCGGGAGATCACCTGGATGGGCGCGCGGACACCGTCCGCGAGCTCGAGCGCGACGTCACCCCCGGGCGCCGAGATGTCCAAATCGACGAGGTCGGCCCGTGCCTCGGGTGACGGGTTGAGGATCGCAAAAGCACCCTCCGGGACCTTCTCGGCGACCGTGGCCGCCGCGCGCCGGACCAGCTCGGTCGCGATCTGCTCCGCCTCGGCATACCGGACGAGCACCTGCGCCGAGACCTCGTCGGCGGAGCAGCCGCAGATCGAGTCGTGCGCAGAGTTGTCGATCACCCGCCTCCACGCGAGCTCCAGGAACTCGTCGGCACGATTTCGACCGTGCAGCGCCTGCAACGGCTCGGCATAGCGCTCGAGCAGCCGCTCCGCGCGGGCGCACGCGGCCTTCAGGTCGATCCGCGCCGAGGTGACGCCCATCAGCAGGTTCGCACGAGCGCCGGAACGGAGCTCGCCGCACCAGCGCGGCAACGTCCCGCCGCCGTCCCTTCGGTCGAGGTAGTCGCCGAGCGTGGCGAGCCTGAGGCGGAAGCGGGAGCCGCCCTCGTTCAGGAGCTCGACCTGCTGGACGAGGTCAGCCATCGGCAGCTTGTGGTCGGTGCCGACCATCGCGAGCAGCTCGTCGCCGGCGAAGAACGGCTCCTGCGTCGCCGCGAGCAGCTCGAGCGACTCCTCGAGGCTGCCCGGCTCGTCGAAGAGGTAAGCGGCGGCTCCGTAGCCGCCGACGAGGTACTCGGCGCGCACTTCCGAGCCGTCCGGCGCGCTCCAAAGGAACGCGTGCCGGTCGATCACCGCCGGAACGCCTCGCCAGACGACGGCGCGATCTAGGCCTGCTCGCCGCAGCAGCTGAGGCATCTGGGCGACGTGGCCGAACATGTCCGGCAGGTAGCCGATCCGCATCGCGCCGCCAAGCTCCTCGGCGCGCCTCAACCCGAGCTCCAGGTTTCGAACCATGGACTCGCCGGAAACGAGGAACTCGTCCACGAGGATCTGCCAGGGGCCGATCGCGAGCCGGCCGGCCTCGACGAGCGCCCTGATGCGCGGCTCGTTCTCAGGGCGAATTTCGAGGTAGTCGTCGACGGTCGCGAGCTGGCCGTCGAGCGTGAACATGTAGCGCGGGTCAGCCTCCATCAGGTCAAGCAGGCGGTCGACGAGATCGACGAGCGTCATCCGGAAGCGCTGGAAGGGGAAGTACCACTCCCGATCCCAGTGCGTGTGCGGGACGACGTGGACGAGGCGGGTATCGCTCAGGAGAGATCTACGCGGTCGATCGTGACCGGCGTGGTAGGTACGTCACGCGAGTCGCGGTCGACCATCGAGATCTTGTCGACGACGTCCTGGCCACTCGTCACCTTGCCGAACACCGTGTGCTTGCCGTCGAGCCACGACGCCGCCTCGGTCGTGACGATGAAGAACTGGCTGCCGTTGGTCGCCGGGCCGGAGTTCGCCATCGCGAGCGCGCCCCGCTCGATCTTGTGCTCGTTGAACTCGTCCTCGAACTGGTAGCCCGGACCGCCGGTGCCGGTGCCTAGAGGACAGCCGCCCTGGATCATGAAGTCGGGGATCACGCGGTGGAAGGTCAGACCGTCGTAGAACCCCTCACCCGCGAGCTTGGTGAAGTTCTCGACCGTCTTTGGGGCCTCGTTCGGGAAGAGCTCGATCTCGACTGGTCCCTCGCTGGTGTGAAGCGTCGCTTTTGTCATGCCGGGACGGTAGACGACGCCGCCAACCGACGCGCTGCTTCGAGTCGCTCCTGCACCGTCGGATGGGCGAAGAGCCAGAGGTAGGCGAGGCGCGGCGGTTCCGGGTCAGGGAGGTTCGAAGCAGAGAGTTGCGCGAACGCAGACTCGAACGCCTCCAGGTCGCCGGTCTGCTCGAGCGCGAACCGGTCACAGGCGTACTCCCAGCGGCGGGAGAGGCGCGAGAAGAGCGGCGAGCCGAGGACTCCGAGCACCGCGGCGACGAGGAGCGTGAACGCCGCCACCCGGGCGTCGCCCGGTCCGCTCGCGTCGATCGCGTCGAGGACGGCCTGGGCCGAGAACAGGCCCCAGAGGACGAGCACCACGAGGACCGCGCTCGCCATCGCCAGCGCAGTCCCGAGGGCGACGTGGCGGTAGCGGCGGTGGCCAAGCTCGTGCGCCACGACCGTGAGGATCTCCGGCTCGCTCGCCCGCTCGACAAGCGTGTCGAAGAGGACGACACGGCGTGTCGCGCCGAGGCCCGAGACGTAGGCGTTCAGCTTCGTCGTGCGCCGGCTCGCGTCCGCGACGAGCACCTCGCTGACTGGGACGCCCGAGCTGACGCCGAGGCGCAGCACCGCGTCGCGCAGCGCCGATGCGTCGAGCGGGCGGAAGCGGTTGAAGAGCGGTTCGAGCACGATCGGCGCGACAAAGCCGAGCAGCAGCACTGCGACCGCCGCGCCTGCGGCTGCGGGGACGGGCCAGGCCGCAGGGAAGAGGCGAACCCAGAGTGCGAGCCCTGCGAGCGCGACGCCGGTGAGCACGCCTTCGATCGCGGTCGCCTTCAGGCGGTCGAGCGCGAAGCTGCCGGCGCTCTGGCGAGAGAAGCCGAAGCGGCGCTCGTGGATGAGCTCGAACCAGACCCGGATCGGGAGCCGGACGAGCAGGGAGAGCTGCACGAGGAGGAATCCGAGCAGGAAGGCTCCCACCACCTCGGGAAGCGAGTCGACGATCCCGAGCAGCGCCTGGCCGGGCGGGGTGAACGCGACGAACGCGAGCAGCGCGATCCCGATCACCACGTCGGCGAGCAACCCGAGGTAGCGAGAGTCGTGGTAGCGGCGGGCGAGCTCGCGCCGGTCATCCCCGGTCTCCGTGCCGTCCCCCACGACGCCATCTCCTATCACGTCCGCGCGGCGCGCCGTCGAACTGACGCGCTACGGCAGCGGCGCCAGGGGCGGCACGGCGGGAAGAGGAGGCGCCGGAGTCGCGGGCACGGGCACGGCCGGCGCCGCCGACGGCTCGACGGGGAGTTCGACTGGCGGGAGCGGAGCCGGCACCGGGACAGGCACGGGGACGGGCAAGGGGACAGGTACGGGAACTGGATAGGGCGTCGGGAAGGGCGGCGGCGGCTGGTGTGGCGGCGGCTCGTCGAGCGGCGTCGTCGAAAGGCCAGGTCGCTCGGCCACCGGCGGCGCGGGCCTCGCCCCGATCTCCGGCTCGTCTCCTCGCGCCACGGGCGCGTGCGGCGGCCTCGCGGCGTTCTCGCCGGGCCTGGCTCCGATGTCACCGTAGCGGTCGGCCTCCGGCCGTAGGGCGGCGGCGCCCGCTCCGCCGCGGGCGTACTGCAGCTTTTCCGCTGGAGGCGTGTTCACCGCGGCCGGCGTGGGCGCGCCCGGGACGATCTGCTCCCTCGGGCTGACGAGCTCGCGGACGACGGGCGGATCGGGCGAAAGCAAGACCGGGCGCGGCTGATCGGCCGCAGCGCCGCCGATCGCGACCCCGGTGCCGATCACCGCTGCCGCCACGGCTCCGGCGGTGCGCACGAGCGGTGCACTCGAGCCGCCGTTCCACCAGTTCTGCAACGGGAGCAGCGCGGTCAGGCCGCGCCGGCTCCGCGCGGCAAGCGTCGTGCGGACGGACGAGCGCGCCCGGGTGAGCACCTTCCGCACGACCGCGACGTCGGTGCCCAGCCGTTGGGCGATCTCGTCCGTGCCGAGGCCGCCGATCTCGCTCAGCGCGAGGGCCGAGCGCTCGATCGCGGGCAGTTCTGCGAGCGCCTCCGCAAAGCGCAACTCGGCCGAAAGCGGCAAGTCCTCATCCGGCAGGTGGGGCCGGAAGAACCAGTCGAACCGACTCGAGTTGACCATCGGGGGAGCTCCTTGCACGTTAACGTCTGTCTGTGCAACGGAAAACACTCGTTTCAGGGGCGGCCAGCGGAATCGGGCGTGCGATCGCCGCCCGGCTCGAGCGCGACGGAGCTCGCGTTCTCGCCGTCGACCTGCGGCCCGACCCCGACGGTCCCGGGGAGCCCTTCGAGGCCGATCTCTCGACACGGGAAGGCAACAGGGCCGCTGTCGAGGCCGCGATCGAGCGCTTCGGCGGCCTCGACGCGGTCGTCGCCTGCGCCGGCTTCCAGCACGTCGCCCCGATCCAGGACTTTCCCGACGAGCGCTGGGACGCGCTGCTGGCGGTGCTGCTGACGAGCCCGTTCCTGCTCGCGCGCCACGCCTGGGAGGCACTCGGCGCGTCCGGCGACGGCCGCTATCTCGCGATCGCCTCGACGCACGGCCTCGTTGCCTCGCCGCACAAGGCGGGCTATGTGGCGGCGAAGCACGGCCTGCTCGGACTGGTCAAGGTGCTGGCGCTCGAGGGCGCAGAGCACGGGATCTGCGTCTCGGCGATCTGCCCCGGCTACGTGCGCACGCCGATCGTGGAGTCGCAGATCGAGGCCCAGTCGCGCGCCACGGGAGTGGCGCCCGAGCGCGTGCTCGAGGACGTGCTGCTCGCGCCGCAGGCGATCAAGCGGATGCTCGAGCCGGAAGAGGTCGCGGAAACAGCCGCCTTCCTGCTCGGCCCTGGAGGCCGCGGATTCACGGGCGCGCCCGTCGTGATGGATCTCGGCTGGACCGCGCGTTGAGCGAGGCGGCGACCACCAAGGCCGACGACGTCGCGCTCGAGCTGGAGCAGGCGATCGTCTCGGGTGAGCTTGCGCCGGGCACCGTCCTCCGCCAGGAGCAGCTGTCGGAGCGGTACGGCGTCAGCCGTACGCCGATCCGGGAGGCGCTCCGCCGTCTCGCCGCGCTGGGCCTCGTCTCGTTCGAGCCCAACCGGGGCGTCCGGGTCCGGACGCTGACGCGCGCGGAGCTGCGTGAGGCGTTCCTGATCCGGGCTGAGCTCGAGAGCCTCGCGACGGAGATCGCCGCCGAGCGGATGACGCGCGCCGACCTCGACGAGCTCGAGGCGATCGAGGATCGCTTCGCCGGCCTCACCGACGAGCTCCGCCGCGGCGGCCGCCTGGCCGCCGAGCGGCGCGCCGGCCTCGTCACCGAGTGGGTCCGCGCCAACCACGCCTTCCACGACGTGATCTACCGGGTCGCCGCGCTGCCGACGCTCGAGCGGATCGCCAAGGGCGCCCGCTACTCGGGCTCGGCCGTCTGGGCGCCGTCGGACGCGGGCGAGCTGGACGAGCTCTACGGCGCCAACGAGCGGCAGCACCGGGCGCTCATCGACGCTCTGGCCGCAGGCAGCCCGACCGGCGCCAGGGCGCTCGCGCGCGAGCACGTGCTCTCCTCCGGCGCTCTCCTCGAGCGAATCCTGGCTCAGTAGTTCGGATCCGAGATAGACAAAAACAGGGTTTTGACGAACATCCTATCGGCCATCTAGGATCCGAGAAGCACTTTGTCGGAACCCAAGGAGGCCTCCATGAACGCGCAGAACGGCAACGGCACCCGCCCCGAACGCGTCGAGGCGGTCCAGGCTCTCGAGCTCGACTGGAGCTCGGGCTCCCGCTGGGACGGGATCCTGCGGGACTACACAGCGGAGGACGTGATCCGGCTGCGCGGCTCGCTGCCGATCGAGCACACGCTCGCCCGCCACGGCGCAGAAAAGCTCTGGCGGCTCCTCGGCGCGGACGAGCACGTCGCCGCGCTCGGCGCGCTCTCCGGCGGCCAGGCCGTACAGATGGCCAAGGCGGGCCTGAAAGCGATCTATCTCTCCGGCTGGCAGGTCGCGGCGGACGGAAACCTCGCCGGCGACGTCTATCCCGATCAGAGCCTCTATCCGGCAAACAGCGTCCCGGCGATGGTGCGCCGGCTGAACAATGCGCTCCTGCGCGCGGATCGGATCGAGTGGGCAGAGGGCGGTGGTCTGACCGACTACCTGCTCCCGATCGTCGCCGACGCCGAGGCCGGCTTCGGCGGGCCGCTGAACGCATTCGAGCTGATGAAGGGGATGATCGAGGGCGGCGCCGCGGGAGTCCATTTCGAAGACCAGCTCTCGTCCGAGAAGAAGTGCGGCCATCTCGGCGGCAAGGTGCTCGTGCCCACGGCGCAGTTCATCCGCACGCTGCTCGCCGCGAGGCTTGCGGCCGACGTCGCTGGCGTGCCGACCGTGCTCGTCGCGCGCACCGACGCCGACGCGGCCACGCTGATCACGAGCGACGCCGACGAGCGCGACGCAGGGTTCCTCACCGGCGAGCGCACCCCGGAGGGCTTCCACTGCGTCCGTTCGGGCACCGAAGCGGCGATCGCGCGCGGGCTCGCGTATGCACCGTATGCGGACGTCGTCTGGATGGAGACGTCGACGCCCGACCTCGTGGTGGCGCACCAATTCGCCGACGCGATCCACGCCGAGTACCCGGGCAAGCTGCTCGCCTACAACTGCTCGCCCTCCTTCAACTGGCGCCGCCATTTGGACGACAAGACGATCGAGCGCTTCCAGCGCGACCTCGGGGCGATGGGCTACAAGTTCCAGTTCATCACCCTCGCCGGCTTCCACGCCCTCAACGAGTCGATGTTCGAGCTCGCGCGCGGATATGCCACCGAGGGAATGCCCGCGTACGTCCGCCTCCAGGAGCGCGAGTTCGCGCTCGAGGACTCCGGCTACACGGCCACCAAGCATCAGCGGGAGGTCGGCGCCGGCTGGTTCGACGAGATCGCCCAGGCGGTGTCCGGCGGACAGAGCTCCACGCTCGCGCTCAAGGGATCGACCGAGGAGGCGCAGTTCGACGGGACACCGGCCGCTCCGGCTTGAGGCTCTGTCATAGTCCCCCGGGCCATGGAGGGGGGACAGCCGATCCGCGTGCTCGTCGTAGACGATCATCAGATCTTCACGCACGCGCTCGAGACGGTCCTGAACGATGACCGGCGCTTCGAGGTCGTCGGCACCGCTGCGACCGGGCGCGAGGCGGTCACGCTCGCGAAGAGCTGTGCGGCGGACATCGTCCTGATGGACATGTCGATGCCCGTGCTCGACGGCCCCGCCGCGACTCGCCGTCTCTTGGCGCTCGACCCCCCGCCGCGCGTGATCGCGCTCAGCGGCCACACGGACGGGCTCTCCCGCACCGCCGCGCTGGACGCCGGCGCCACCGCGTTCGTGACCAAGTCGGGGGCGTTCGACGAGCTCGTCGAGACGATCCTCGCCGCCTGCCGCGGCTGAACACAACCGAGTTCTTGCTCTTGGGAGCGAAGCGACCCTTTAGGGGTCTTCGCGCGGTACGGTTCCGCTCCTGCGGAATCCGTACCTTACGCCAAAGGCATGGGCGGTGCAGGGCTCGAACCTGCGACCCCCTGCGTGTAAAGCAGGTGCTCTACCAGCTGAGCTAACCGCCCGTGCATGCACCTCCTGAGACAGCTTTCCAACCCTTCGCCTCAGCTCCAAGCGTTCTTGGAGGCGTCGGCGACGAACGGAGGCAACGACTCATAGGCTAGCGGCCTGCCGGTTCGAGTCCTCCCGTGTTGGGGCCGCGCTGGGATAACTAGCGACCTGGGATCAAAAGTGGCTCCCGAGGCTAGACGGGCCGAGACGTAGCGAGCAGGGGCGGCGCGCGGCGCCGTGGATGCAGAACGTCCCGTCGGCGTTCTAGCCTTCGCCAATGATCCTCGCTTTCGATTGGCAGACATTCGGCGCGGGCGTGATCGCGGGGATCATCGCTCTCGGCGCGGTGCTCGGCGCTCTTGGTCAGATCGGGCGAGCGGTGCGTGGGGTGCGCGCGTTCCTCAAGCCGCACCCGCCCAACGTAACGTTGTATGGACCCGGCGCTTCCACGCCCCGCACTCGCGACCCGGAGACCGGGTGAGTCCAATGGGGAGAGGTCGTTCCCTCCTTCAAGATCGAGAACAACGAGCCCCACGGCATCTACGACCTGACGACGGGCGTCGAACGTCCGAGCACGGGCGAGCGCGAGGCGTTCACGGTGACGTTGCCCGCGATCCCGCCGCACTCCAACCATCCGGTGCGCCAGGACGACGCGTTCATCCCTCCCGAGTGGCTCGACAGCTACGTCGGCGAGGAGCCGCAGAAGCAGGTTCGGTGCTGGGTACGGTTCCTCGACCACAGTCGGCGGCGTTGGGAGCTTCTACACGACCCGCAAGACCTGCCTCCGAGACTGCGACGGATCCGCCACTAGGCGCTCCCGTCCGTCCGGAGTCGCAGCCGGACGCGTCCGGCTGCAGCCGTAATGTGACGGACATGAGCCGCATTCGGCGAGGGACGGGGCGTAGCCGTACGCCGTGATGGCAAGAGGGGGCACGTCGTGCAACGATTCCGTCCATGAGCAACCTGATCCCGGACGAAGAAGGAAAGGTGAGAGGTTGGAAGTTGCCGACGGGCATGCGCAAGGTGGGCGACTCTGACCGACCGAACGCTTGCCCGATCTGCGGGACCGAGGTCGAGTCTGCCGGGCTGCTCGGCCAGGGCTCCTCGGGTTCCGCCCACTCGCCGGAGCCGTGGCGAGACGTGGCGCGCTGCCCGGAGTGCAAGGCGTCTCTGGAGCGGCACCAGGGCGATCCGTGGACGGCAACGGCCGCGTAGCTGCTCGTCACGATTCGTCCTCGTCCTCGTCCTCGTCCTCGTCGTCGTAGTCGAGGTCGGTCGAGCCAATAGGTGAGCGGAGGATAAAGGGCGGCCGCAACGGCACATCGCCACGCTGTGTTATGTACACGACGCTTCCGCTCGAATCCTCGCGGCGCTGACCGGCACCACGGCGTCAGCTGCCAGACAACACCTCTCGACGATTCACCGCTCAGTCGACTGCACGCTGCGACTACCGGATCAGGGTCAGGGAGTGGGGATACCGAGCTGCTTGCAGATCGCTCTAACGAGCCCCGGGCCGATCTCGCTGTGTCGGGGCACGGCTGTCGCGCGCGTCCTGTCTTCGCTCCGCCACTTCGTGTGTCGACCGCCCTCAGCGACCTTTCGCGCACCGTGAGCGGTGAGGTGACGCTCGAGGTCGCGGAGCTTCACGCAGAGAACTGAAGCTGAAGCTCGACGGTCTCGTCGTCGGTCACTTCGCCGTCATCGGGCGAGAGCATCAGGCGGAGCGCGTCGACGACGTTGTCGTGCGCCTCGCGGCGTGTCTTGCCCTGACTGATCGCGCCTGGGACTTCGACGACGCGAGCGACGATCCAGCCGTCCTCGTCCGGCTCGTCGTAGGCGATCGTCATGCGCAGCCTTTCGCTCACGATCACACGATAGCGAGGAAAGGCACGTGCACCAGCATGTGTTCTCCGAGCCTCCGCCGTCTCATGAAGCCGAGGATTTGCGGCTTGCCGTCTTCGCAAACGGCTTGGGTTCGAACGAGACGTCTGACCCCTGTAAAAATGCCCCCAACGGGATTCGAACCCGTGCAGCCACCTTGAAAGGGTGGTGACCTAGGCCGCTAGTCGATGGGGGCCGGCCGAGGCAGGATAGCCTCGTCTGATGAAGGCACGCTCGCTGACGCCCCCGCTGTCGTCGCGCCCGTCGTGGTGGGTCGAGGAGGCGCGCGCCAACCGGCCGGAGGAGAGCGCACCACCGCTCGCAGGCGACCTGGAGGTCGACGTCGCGATCGTGGGCGGCGGCTACACCGGCCTCTGGACTGCGCTCGCGCTCCGCGAGCGGGACCCGTCGCTCCGGGTCGCGCTCCTCGAGGCAAACGAGATCGGCAACGGGCCGAGCGGTCGCAACGGCGGCTTCCTGCACGGCTACTGGTCCTCGCTGACGACGCTGCGCAGCGTGCTCGGCGACGGTGCCGCGCTGCAGCTCGCGCACGCGTCGACCGCGATCGTCCCGGCCGTGCGCGACTTTCTCGAACGCCGAGGCGAGGACGTGTGGCTCCGGGAAGGCGGTCTGCTCAAAGTCGCGGCGACGGAGATCGAGGAAGCCTCGGTCGACCATGCCGTCGACGTCGCACGCGAGCTCGGCGTCGAAGAGGAAGCGGTGCCGCTCGGCGCAGACGAGCTGCACCGGCGGATCGACTCGCCCAGGTTCCGCCGCGGCGTCCACTTCCGCGATGGAGCAATCGTCCAGCCCGCCCGCCTGGCTCTCGCATTGCGGCGCGCCGCGCTCGCCGACGGCGTTCTCGTGTTCGAGCGCACGGCAGTCACCGGGGTCGCTCCGGGGGCCGTCGAGACCGCCGGCGGGACCGTCCGCGCGCCGGAGATCGTGCTCGCGCTGAACGTCTGGGGAACGAACTGGCCGCTCAAAGGCCGCCAGACGAACTTCGGCAGCGCAGTCGTCCTGACCGAGCCCGTCCCGGATCTGCTCGAGCAGATCGGCTGGACCGGCAACGAGGCGGTCACCGACGGGCGCATGTTCCTCCACTACTTCCGCACGACACCGGACGGCCGCGTGCTGATGGGCAGCGGCTCGGGACGGCTGGAGCCGGGAGGGCGCGTCGGGCACGGCGTCCTCGACGACCTCCCCGCGCAGGCCCGGGCGCACCAGGGACTCCGCTCGCTCCTGCCCGCGCTCGCCGACGCGCCGATCGCGGCCCGCTGGAGCGGGCCGATCGACGTCTCAGCGGACAAGCTGCCGCGCTTCGGCACGGTGCCCGGCGCCCGGATCCACTACGGCGCCGGCTACTCCGGCAACGGCGTCGGACCGAGCTGGCTAGGCGGGCAGATCCTCGCGTCGCTCACGCTCGGGACGCGGGACGAGTGGAGCGCGCTGCCGCTCGTCGACCGGCGGGCGCGGCGGCTACCGCCGGAGCCACTTCGCTACGTAGGAGGAAGGCTCGTGCGCTGGGGGACACTGGCGTCCGAGGACGCGATCGGCGCCGGCCGCCGCGCGCCGCTGCCCGCGCGGGCGGCCGCGGCGATCCCGCGCCTCTTGCGGATGCCGATCGGGACACGGTGATTTAGGCGCCGTCACGCCGGGTATCCCGCAACGCATGACTGAATCTCAAGATCGCTACGCGGTTCCCGAGGGAACCGACCGGCCGTCCCCCGTGACGGAGCCGTCGAGCACCCTCCTCCCCGCAATCGCCGCGGGGCTGGCGGCAGCGCTCGCCGGCGGTATCGCCTGGGGCCTGATCGTGAAGATCAGCGACTACGAGGTCGGCGTCGTCGCGTGGGGCATCGGCTTCATCGCCGGCACCGCCGTCGTGCTTGCCGCGCGCGGCGCCAAAGGCCCGCGGCTGCAGATGATCGCCGTCGTCTCGGCGCTCCTCGGCATCCTGCTCGGCAAGTACCTCAGCTACGCCTTCGTCGTCCAGGAGGAGGCCGACTCGGTCGGCCAGAGCATCGGACTGCTCTCCGGCGACATGTTCTCGTTCTTCCGGGAGGACATCGATGCGGTCTTCAGCCTCTTCGACCTGCTCTGGGTGGGCCTCGCCGTCTTCACGGCGTGGCGGATCCCGCAGGTGGACGAGCCGGAGCCGGCAGCTGCTCCCCTCGAGTGAGTCAAGTTTCGGTGGCCGCAGTTCGTCGAAGAGCTGCGGCCACCGCTCTTAGATGCGACAGGTCGCGCGGCCGTTCTTGACCAGGTACTGCTGGTGGTACTCCTCGGCAGGCCAGAAGGTCGGCGCGTCGACGATCTCGGTTGCGATCGGCTGCGGGAAGCGAGCCTGCGCCCGCGCCTTCGACTCCGCCGCTACCTCGGCCTGCGCCGGCGAGTGCGTGAAGATCGCGGAGCGGTACTGCGTGCCGACGTCCCAACCCTGGCGGTTCATCTGGGTCGGGTCGTGCAGCTCCCAGAACTTGTCCACCAGCTCCGCGTAGGAGATCTCGCTCGGATCGAACGTGATCTCGACCGCCTCGGCGTGGCCCGTGCCGCCGGAGCAGACCTGCTCGTAGGTGGGGCTCTCCGTCTGGCCGCCGGCGTAGCCCACCTGTGCGGCGGTGACCCCGGGCGTGTTCCGGAAGTCGACCTCGACCCCCCAGAAGCACCCGGCCGCAAACGTCGCGGTCTCCGTGCCGGCGCTCACGAGGTCTCCAGGTCGAGCGCGCAGGAGTTGATGCAGTAACGCTGCCCGGTCGGACCGGGCCCGTCCGGGAAAACATGGCCGAGGTGGCCCCCGCACGCTGCGCAGGTGACCTCCGTCCGGGTCATGCCGTGGCTCGTGTCGGTCTCGGTGACGACGCTGTCGAGGCCTGCGGGCTCGACGAAGCTCGGCCACCCCGAGCCGGAGTCGAACTTGGCCTCCGAGCGGAAGAGCTCGGCGCCGCAGCCGGCGCAGCGGTACACGCCCGCGTCCTTCGTGTCGTTGTACTCGCCCGTGAACGCGCGCTCGGTGCCCTTCCGCCGCAGCACCTCATACTGCTCCGGCGTGAGCTCCGCACGCCACTCGGCGTCGGTCTTCTGTGTGTTCGTATCCATGGCCAAAGGGTAGCCGCCGCCGAGTTGCGGGCCGGTTAACCCTGAGGCAGGACGAACGCGGCAATCGCGACGAAGTGCGTGATCGCGGCCCCGACGACGAGCAGGTGAAAGAGCTCGTGGTAGCCGAAGACGTGCGGAACCAGGTTCGGCCGCTTGAACGCGTACGCCAGCGCGCCTACCGTATAGAGCGCGCCGCCCGCGAAGACGAGCACCGCGGGCGCGACGCCGAACTCGAGCAGCTCCGGCACGGCGACCGCGCCAACCCAGCCGAGGGCGATGAAGACGAGCGCGGTCACCCACGTCGGCGCGTCCACCCAGAGCAGGTTGAGGACAAGCCCCGCTCCCGCGCCCGCCCAGACCACGACGAGGATCACGTCGGCGAGCCTCCCGTCGAACGCGAGCATCGCGAACGGCGTGTAGGTGCCGGCGATCAGCAGCAGGATCGTCGAGTGGTCGAGGCGCCGCATCCACTTCCGCACCTGAGATGAGCGCCACGTGATCCGGTGGTAGAGGGCGCTGACCCCGAACATCCCTGCGAGCGCCACCGCGTAGACCCCCATCGCGAGCCGCTCCCGGCCCGAGTCCGCGAGGACGAGCAGGACGCTCCCGGCGATCACGGCGCCGAAGAACGCGTACTGGTGGAAGACGCCGCGGAGGCGAGGCCGCTGTAGCACGTCCATGACGACAGTGTGACGGTTCCTATACTCGAACGAGGGCCGTTAGCTCAGTTGGTAGAGCAGGGGACTTTTAATCCCAAGGTCGCTGGTTCGATCCCAGCACGGCCCACTCAGACGAAAGCCCCGCTCCGGCCGGGTTCTCGTTTCCCGATCACCCGACCCAGCAGAGCCTTGGAACGGGCGCGTGGCAACAGAATGGCAACGCTCGCGCGCTTGGCGAAGGCCGGAGAGACGGCGTAGGGTCGCGGCATGGTCGCAGCGAGCGACATCGGCATCATCGACGTGATCACCATTGCGCTCGCGGTGTCAGCGTTTGTCTTGTCTCTCGTGACGGTCGTTCTGCCATGGGCTCGGCGGCCGAAACTCTCGATCCTGGTCGATCGTCACCACAGTCACGTCGAGAAGGAAGGTGCCGTTCGGATTCCGTATCTCCGAGTGCCTGTCCGAAACAGGCGATGGACGCGGTCGGCGAAGCGGGCTCGCGTCGTCCTCGACGGCTATGGACTGGTCGGCGATGACGCCGTCACACGCCTGGGCAGCCCCGTCCTGGCATGGCCAAGCACGTTCGGACAGGAGAGCGACGCCTACGTCGACGTGTTGTTTTCCGGCAGCGAACGGCCGGTCGGCATC